>CAZFOA010000167.1:0-8395 GCA_964520205.1 uncultured Verrucomicrobiota bacterium
ACTCAAATTTCTTCGGAAATAAAGCCTCATTCAGAGACTCCTCACGTCGTCTCCTACATTTTTCAACAGGCTGTTAGCCTTTGCTGCCGCGAACATGCCGAATATGCTCTGGCTTCATTCCGGGCATTAGCGGCGCAGGGTCACTAATCCGGGAGTTTGCATGAACCTGGAATTGACAACGATGCCGTCAGTCGACCGGCAATTCCCTGACGTAAAAAAGTTTCTCTCAAGTCAGGTCTCGAAAATCTGCCGGGCGTTTCGATTCCATGCGCCGAAGCTGCCGCAAAAACCCGCGGTCCGGCATTCCCTCGAAAGCCTGACGTTTTTCAACGGGACGATTTGCCACGTCTGCCACGAGCGCCCCGTCGGAGAATACCTGCCGCTTTCCGGCATCGAAATCATCGGAAAACTGTCCTGGAAGGAACTCGACGACGAACGGTGCGAGTATCGTTTTGCGATGAACCTCGCGACCGACCTGGTCTGGCGCTGCTTTTTCAAGTGGGTTCAGCCTGAGCTTCCGGTTTCGTTCGAGGGCAAGGTCCTGGTCCTGACCTGCCTCCCGGCGGATTTGGAGCTGAGTTATCAGGGGATCAAGAATGCCATCGCGAAAGCCAACCTTTGGTACGCGGAAGAGCGTGAGCAATTGATCCCGCAGGTGATCGCCCGGGATGAAGCGCGCCAGGCGGCCCGGGAGATGGAGGACAACCGCCAGACCGGCTTGCGCCGCCAGTTCGAATACTTGGAGATTTGAAGCATTGTCCGGCCGACAATGGTAGTGGGGCAATTTGGCGGGGCGAGGCCACCGAAGAAGCAAAGCAACCCGCCATCCCAAGGATTGACGATTCAAACTTGCGCCCATTCTGCTTTGCGGCGCAGAAGAATCGTTGAAAAAACCCGCCGCTTCGGCCATGTTCCCGCCATGCCCGAACTCCAATCTCTGAACGACCCGAAGATTTGCTACTTGAGCGAGTCGCGCAAGGCCGCCGACCCCTGCTCCATCGTGATTTTTGGCGCGAGCGGCGATTTGACCGCGCGCAAGTTGATTCCGGCGCTGTACCATCTTTTCAAGGACAAACAAATGCCGCCGTCGTTCCGCGTCGTCGGATTCGCCCGGCGGGAGAAAACCGATGACTTGTGGCGCCAGGAATTGCGGGCGGCGCTGGACCAGTTTTCGCGGACCAAACCGGTGGACGAAGCGGTTTGGCGCGATTTCGCCAGGAACATTCACTATTGCCAGGGTGACCTGACGGACGCGGCGGCTTACAAGAAACTCGAAGGATTGCTCACTTCCTTCGGCGAGGCGCCCCTGCGCGAAAATCTGCTGTTTTATCTCGCCACGATGCCCAGCCAGTTCGCCGAGGTGATCGAACAAATTCATCGCGCCGACCTGCTGCAGAAAGGCGGTTCGGGATGGCAGCGCATTGTCGTGGAAAAACCCTTCGGCCACGATCTGCAATCCGCGCGTCAGTTGAACAGCGAACTGACCCGCTTCGCCCACGAGCAGCAGGTTTTCCGCATCGACCATTATCTGGGCAAGGAAACGGTGCAGAATATTTTGATGTTCCGATTCTCGAACTCGATTTTCGAGCGCTTGTGGAACCGCGATTCGATTGATCACGTGCAAATCACCGTCAGCGAACAATTCGGCGTGGGCCAGCGCGGCGGTTATTACGAGGAAGCCGGCGCCCTGCGCGACATGGTGCAGAACCACATGGTGCAAGTCCTTGCCCTGATCACCATGGAGCCGCCGGTGTCGCTCGAAGCGGAATCCATCCGCGACGAAAAGGTGAAACTGCTCAAGTCCATTCGCCCGCTGACCCCCGAAGACGCGGCAAAGCAGGTGGTGCGCGGGCAATATTTTGCCGGCACGGTGGGCGGTGCGTCGCAGCCGGGTTATCGCCAGGAAGCCAAAGTGAACTCCACTTCCAATGTGGAGACGTATGTCGCGTTGAAACTGCTCATTGACAATTGGCGCTGGTCGGGTGTGCCGTTTTATTTGCGCACCGGCAAGTGCCTGCCGCAAAGCGCCAGCGAGGTGCGAATCCAATTTCGCCGCACGCCGCAAGTGCTGTTTGCCGCGCAATGCGGCGAATCCCTCGACCCGAACGCCATCGCGCTTCGCCTGCAGCCGAACGAGGGGATTTATCTCCGCTTCAACGGCAAAGTGCCGGGCACCAGCCTCGCCGTCCGTCCCGTGCGCATGCACTTCAGCTACGACGCCGAGTTCGGAGCCTACACCCCGGAGGCATACGAGCGGTTGCTGCTCGAGGCCATGGTTGGCGACGCCACGCTGTTCATCCGCCGCGACGAGGTGGAGACGGCGTGGCAAATTGTGGATTCCATCCGCGCGGCATGGGACGGCAAACCCTTGACCAACCGGGAATTTTACGCCGCCGGAACCTGGGGGCCGATTGCCGCCGACGATTTGCTGGCCCAAAACGGCCACGTCTGGCACGAGCCGCAGCCACTCCCTTGAATCCATGGCGGCACCCGTTACACCACCGTGGCTGGAATGGGCCATGCGACTGCAAGCCATCGCCCAAAACGGCTTGACCTACGCGCGCGACCCTTACGACGCGGAGCGCTACACAGCGACGCGGGAAATCGCGGCCGAAATGATTGCCGCGGGATCCGACACCGGGATCACCGTGATTCGGGAGTTGCTGGGCAAGGAAACCGGACACGCGACGCCGAAGGTTGATGTGCGCGGCGTGGTTTTCAAGGACAACGATCTGCTCCTCGTGCGCGAACGTTCCGACGGGCGGTGGAGCCTCCCCGGCGGCTGGGCGGACATTGGGGAGTCCGCCGCCGAAGCCGTCATCCGCGAGATCCAGGAAGAGTCGGGATTCCAAACCCGTTCCTTGAAACTGCTGGCGGTGTTCGATCGGGGCAAGCACCCGCACGATCCGCCGTTCCCCTTTCATGTTTACAAGCTTTTCATGCTGTGCCAGGTCGTCGGCGGCACAGCCGGACCTGGTGAGGAAACGGATCGTGTGGGATTCTTTGCGGAGAACGAACTTCCCGATCTGTCGATCACGCGGGTAACGTTGTGGCAGGTTAAAAGAATGTTCGAACATCTCAGGAGACCGGACCTGGCGACGGATTTTGACTGAAAACCGGGCACCCCTGAAGAACTGCCGGCGGCCGGCCGGAAGCCGCTTATGAAACGTATTGAATCAATTGCCTGCGCCTCGCCTGAAGCACTGGCTCGCGCGGCTGCAGATCAGTGGTTGGACGCAATCGAGGCGGCAAATCACGCGGGAACCCGGCATTGCGTCGCGCTATCCGGCGGGCGTATTGCGCAGAAATTCTTTTCCGCCACGGCCGCCCAGGCAAAGGCGCGGGCGGTTTCCTTTGCCAGGGTTCGTTTTTTCTGGGCGGATGAACGCTGCGTTCCGCCGCAGGACCCGGAAAGCAATTTCCGCATCGCTCAAGAGCTTCTGTTCCTGCCGCTCGGAATTCCCGAAAATCAGATCTGCCGGGTGCGCGGCGAAGACCCTCCCGATATTGCCGCAGCCAGGGCCGAGGCGGATATCGTTCGCCACGCCCGGCTCAACAACGCCGGTCAGCCGGTCCTCGATCTCATTTTTCTCGGTTTGGGCGAAGACGGACACGTGGCCTCGCTTTTTCCAGGTGAACCGGAGGACCGGAAGTCGAGCCCGGCCATTTTTCGTGCAATTTATAATTCACCGAAACCGCCCCCGAACCGCATCAGCCTCGGCTACGGGCCGATTGCCGCCGCGCAAGCCGTTTGGGTGCTCGCTTCGGGTGCGGGAAAAGAAAAGGCTCTATATCAATCCCTTCAGCCCGATGGCGCCACACCTCTGGCGCGCGTCATTCAATCACGTTCGCAGACAAGGATTTTCACTGATAACCGTTGATTTTGCCCGAAGCGCGAACAGGGCGGATCAAAAATCAACACTTTTACCCCCGGTGCAGCCGGTTCATCCGAGTCGCCATCCATGAGCTGATGCCCAACAAGTTGGCCCTGAGTTTCTTCCGTGAGCGAACACCCCCGGTCTATTGCCGCCGATGCGGTTGCGTGCGCCGAGTTTTTGCGCAGCAATGAGTTCTTTCGCATAGTGCCGGGCGGGAAGGCGGAAAAATTTTTGAACAAATTGCCAGGGTGATGTATCTATTAAAGAGACGTAAAGATTTCGCTGTTCGTTTAGGGTTAGTATAGAGGTTTTGCTTGTAATGCGGTTCGGACAGCGACTCAATAGTTGGCCGCATTACCCTTCTGAGCGCCTTGGTGAAGGCGTGTAAACCTCGTCACCGCTTAGGGCCGGACCCAGGGAGGTCCGGCTCTTTGGCGTACAGAATTGGCGTTGCCGGCCCGGTTCCAAACGGCTATTGTCTTTCTTCGATGAGAAATCAACTCGACTTCGAAAGGCCGATCGTTGAATTGCAGAACAAGCTTGCGGAATTAAAGAAACATCCGGAAACGCATTCGCTCGGCATCAGCTTCGAGGAGGAAGTCGTCCTGATCGAAAAGAAGCTCGAGGAAACCAAACGCCATATTTTTGCCAATTTAAGCGCGTGGGACCGGATTAAGATCGCCCGCCACCCGAAACGGCCTTTCACACTCGATTATCTCGATTCCGCCTTCACCGGCTTTTCCGAACTGCACGGCGACCGGCTTTTTGCCGAAGACCACGCGGTCGTCGGCGGTTTCGCCTGCCTGGGCGAGCATAAAGTGATGGTGATCGGCACGCAAAAGGGCCGGGACACCAAGGAAAATATTCTGCGCAATTTCGGTTCGGCCCATCCCGAGGGATATCGCAAAGCCCTCCGATTGATGAAACTGGCGGATAAATTCAGCCTGCCGATCATCACGCTGATCGACACGGCGGGCGCGTATCCCGGCATCGGCGCCGAAGAACGGCACATCGCCGAAGCCATCGCGGTGAACCTGCGCGAAATGATGCTGTTCCAGGTTCCCATCGTCGCGGCTGTCATCGGCGAAGGCGGCTCCGGGGGCGCGCTGGGCATCGGCGTGGCGGACCGCGTTCTAATCCTCGAAAACGCCTATTACTCGGTGATTAGCCCGGAAGGTTGCGCCGCCATTCTTTGGAAAGACCGGGCGGCGGCAGCCAAAGCCGCCGAGGCCTTGAAAATCACCGCCAAGGACCTCTTCAAACTGAACCTGGTGGACGAAATCATTCCTGAACCCCTGGGGGGCGCCCACACCGATCCGGACAAGGCCGCGGAGAATTTGGGAAAACAGCTCCTTTTCCATCTGGAAGAATTGCTCAAAATGCCCGTCGCCGACCGGCTCAAAAAACGTTACGAAAAATATCGCGCCCACGGACATTTCCTTGAAAAATCGCCCGCGCCGGCCCAATCCGTCGAATCCCAAAGTGCTCCCAATCATGCCTCTGCTGGGGTTTCCTGAATTGCGGTTGAACCCGCTTTCACTCGGTGAACCCCGGGCTAAAACCATCGGGGCAAGAAACCGCCCGCCGCCCGATTTCACCCCTCACCCGGATTTCTGACCCATGGCGCTTTATCCGCTGACATTTCATCCCATTTTCAAGGAACGCGTCTGGGGCGGACGAAGCCTGGAAACACTTTACAAAAAATCGCTCCCGCCGGGAGTTCCCATCGGCGAATCCTGGGAGATCAGCGACCGCCCCGGTGACGCGAGTGTCATCGCCAACGGACCTCTCGCCGGCAAAGACCTGCGCTGGCTCATGGAACATCACGGGCGCGATCTGCTCGGGGACGCCCCGCCGGAGCACGGGCGGTTTCCTCTGCTGATCAAACTCCTCGACGCCCGCGACAAACTCTCCCTCCAGGTCCATCCGCCGGCGCAGCAGGCCGCCAAACTGGGCGGCGAACCCAAAACCGAGATGTGGTACATCGCCCAGGCCGCTTCGGGCGCGGAATTGTACGTGGGCCTGAATCGCGGCGTCACGCGCCAGGAATTCGAAAGGAAGCTCCAAACCGGCGAGGTGGCCGGATGTTTTCACCGGGTGCCGGTCAAACCGGGGGATGCCATGGTTCTGCCCAGCGGCCGGGTTCACGCCATCGGCGCCGGGTTGGTCCTCTTTGAAATCCAGCAGAATTCCGACACCACCTATCGGGTGTTCGACTGGAACCGCGCGGGTCTCGATGGCAAACCGAGGGAACTGCACCTCGCGCAATCCCTCGCCAGCATCGATTTCAACGACTTCGAACCCGCGTTGGTGCAAAGCGCTTTTTCAAGCGCCGGACGTTTCAAAATCCGGCCCTTGGCGAGAGAGACGCTTTTCAAGGTGGACCAGTTTCGGGCGTTGTCGCGGGAATCCCTGGTTTTCAGGCAGCCGCAACTGAGGATCATCGCGGTTCTGGAAAACCGGGTGACGGTCAGCGATGGAACCACCACCGTCGAATTGCAACCCGGCCAGTTCTGCCTGATTCCTGCCAGCGCAAAAATGGTTGAGATCGGCAATGAAATCGGGTCCGGTTTTCTGCTGGTTGAGCCGGGCGAATAATCGGGCGAACCCGGCGGGAACCCCGGCGCTTTTGTTCCCTTGTGTTCGGGAGGAAGCTGTTTCATCTTCTTAAGGAACGAACGCCGGTTAAGCCATGTCGCCCAAGCTCGGAAAATTCATTCAAAGCTGGATCATCAATACCCTCGCGGTTGCGGTGGTGTGTGGTGTGGTTCGGGGAATTCATTACGAAAAAGCGTCGGATCTGCTCGTGGCGGCATTCCTGCTCGGAATGCTGAATGCGTTCCTGCGGCCCATCCTCCTGTTGCTGGCCCTGCCTCTGCTCCTCTTCACGCTCGGCCTCTTTATCCTCGTCATCAATGCCGTGCTGCTTTACTTCGTCGGGTTTTTGATGCGTCCGCATTTTTATGTGGACAGCTTTTGGGCCGCGTTCTGGGGCGCGCTGATCATCAGTCTCGTCTCCGTCGTCCTGAACTCATTGACCGGCACCGGCGGTTCCCGCGTTGAATTCCGGCGGGGCCGCCGCCCGAAGGACTCCACCCGCGGCGGGGATGGTCCGGTGATCGATGTTTAGTGTCGCCAGGTTGGCGTTGTGCGCCAAAGCAGCGATCCTCAGACCCGAGGCTTCAACTGATAGGCCGCCCGCAAGGTCTTAATTCCACGAATCTGAAAAACCCTTTCGAAATCCGTCGGCAGCGCGCTTAATTCCACCGGGGTTTCCACCGGTTGAAACGCCGCGGCCGCCCCAAAAACACCGGTCATCTGCCCGAAATAATCCGCGTCGTCCGTGCGCAAATAAACCGTGCCGCGCGGCGCCAGCGCCTGCCGCGCAATGTCGGGAAAACGGTCGTTGACCAGCCGGTTCTTCCAATGCTTCCGCTTCGGCCAGGGATCAGGAAAGTAGATATGCAACGCTGCAACCGCGCGCGCCGGCACCAGGTACTCCAGAAAATAGGCCGATTCGATCCGCACCCCGCGCAGATTCGTCAGGCCCGCGCGCCGGCCTTTGCGGTCGAGCTTGCGAATCCGCCCCAGCAAACGTTCCACGCCGATGAAATTCCGCTCCGGCTGCAGTTGGGCGTAATTCACCAGGAACGAAGCGTCCCCGCAACCGAGTTCAACCTCGAGCGGCTGCGGTTTCGGGAAAAGCGCCGCCAGGTCCAGGCGGTCCACAATGGACTGCAGATCGCATATCAGATTGGCTGGCGCACTTTCGTCCGGCTGCATCGTCCAAATTAACGGTGCAATGGGGGATGCGGCAACAAGCTAAAACAGGAAAGAAACTGGTCGGGGCGGTGAGATTCGAACTCACGACCTCTTGTACCCGAAACAAGCGCGCTACCAGGCTACGCTACGCCCCGACCCAGAGCCGGAGAAGTTGCCGGGGATTCTGCTGAATTGCAACTCCGGAATTCTGGCGTATTTCCCCGCGCTGCGACGCGCGTTCGCAGCCGCCGACCTGCTGGAGATTCCGGTTGGAAACAGTTTCCAGCCATTTGCGGCCTTGACGATGGGTTAAAGCTGGTTCCGAGACATCCCGTTTGCCCGCGGGCAGGCCAGCCCTCGCCAACGAGCGTGGCGCACGGCTGGATCAACTATCGGAGAGCGCTTCCGCTCCTCCTCGGTAGGGTTATACCCCATGGGACAGGGCCAGCTGTTGTCGTAGTGTTAGCCGGTACGACTGAGAGAATACTTTTGCCGTCCTGTTGGCGGCGATTCACAAACCAAAAACAAAATCAAACACCATGAATACACTCGAAATCAAAGGCGACTGGAACATCACCAAAGGCAAGCTGAAACAGAAGTGGGCCAAGCTCACGGATGACGATCTCCAATACGCCGAAGGCAAGCAGGAAGAGCTTGTTGGCCGAATTCAGAAGCGCACCGGGGAAACCCGCGAAGCGGTTGAAAAGGCGCTCAAGGAATCCTGCTCCACCTGCGGCTGCAAGTAAGCGGATATT
>CAZFOA010000168.1:0-8374 GCA_964520205.1 uncultured Verrucomicrobiota bacterium
GCGCGGTTAGCTCAGTGGTAGAGCACTTCCTTGACACGGAAGGGGTCAGAGGTTCGAACCCTCTATCGCGCACCATTCCACTCACATCCCCATGATCTGGTAGCCGCAATCCACGTAGATTACCTGGCCGGTGATGGCGGCGGCGCCGTCGCTGGCGAGGAAAACACCCGTGGCGCCGAGTTCCTCCGGGAGCACGTTGCGCTTGAGCGGCGCGTGCGCTTCGTAGTGTTTGAGCATTTCCGTGAAACCGGCGATGCCCCGCGCAGCCAGCGTGTTGACGGGGCCGGCGCTGATGCAGTTGACCCGGATTTTCTTCGGCCCGAGATCGTACGCCAGATACCGCGTGCTGGCTTCCAGTGAAGCCTTGGCCACACCCATCACATTGTAGTGCGGCACGACTTTCTCCGCGCCGTAATAACTCATCGCCACCAGGCTGCCGCCGTCGCTCATCAACGGGGCGGCCGCTCGCGCGAGCGCGACGAGCGAATAAGCGCTCACATCATGGGCGACACGGAAGGCTTCGCGGCTCGTGTTGACGAACTCGCCCTCCAGCGCGTCCTTTGGCGCAAATGCCACGGCATGCAGCAGCAGGTGGAGTTTGCCGAATTTTTCGCCGACGGCCTTGAAGACGCCGGCGATTTGATCATCCCGGGTTACATCGCAGGGCAGCATCAAGGTGTCGCTGCCGAACGTGCCCGCAAGCTCCTCCACGTTCTCCTTGAGGCGTTCGCCCTGGTAGGTAAACGCGAGTTTGGCGCCCTCCCGTTGCCACGCCTGCGCGATGGCCCAGGCGATGGAGCGCTTATTGGCGACGCCAAAAACAATGCCGAATTTTCCATCCAACAATGACATGAGTTCCGTTTCGTTGGTTAACAATTGCTTAAAACCGACATACGAGTAGGGAAAATCCCAGGTTGTGGCAAGGGAAGAAAGCGGTCTCTGCCGCCTGCCCGCCACCCTGCCCCCTGCGAAAGCGGATCGGCAGACCTAACGTGTCCGTTGCGTGCGCCAAAGGAACAGCAACCCGCCCAGTCCGAACAACAGCAATCCCGTGACGGCAAACACGCCGGCGTCCGAATGCTGCGGCAGGAATTGCAGAGACGCCGCGCCGACGGCGGGTCCGGCAAAAACCCCCGCGCCGATAGCCGCCTCGTGCAGTCCTCCGTGTTCGGCGCTCGCTTCACCCACGTCCATTGAATAAAAAAGCGATGAATAATAAATCAGTCCGGCGGCAAGGCCGAAAAAAACCTGGGCCAGAACAAACACCCACAGTTCCCGGGTCTGCAGCAGCCACACGAAGCTTATCATGAGTGTCACGAACGCGGCAAACAGCCAGCGAAACCGGTAATGCCAGCCGGACCAGCGCCACAATACCGCAAACGCGGCGAGCCGTCCGAAAAACCAGATCGAACAAAACCAGCCGACTTTTGTCGGTGAGAGGGCGAGCTTTTGCGCGATGCCCGGCATGACCGCCAGCAGCGTATTCATGGCCACATAAGCGAACGGATTCGCGAGCCACGCCATCTTCAGAAACCTCCCCGGGCTTGCCGGCTGCCGAAACGCCGCCGGTTGGGGATGCGGAGTCGGTTCCTCAGCCGGTTCTTCGCCGGATCGGATCTCGCCGGCGAGGGTTTGGCGGGTTAGCCAGTTAAGAAACAGAAATTGGCAGAAAAATATGGCGGCCGGCACCCAAAAGACCGCGCCGCGACCCAGCCGGTCATAGAGGGTGCCGCCGGTAAAGTAGGCCAGGGCGGCGGCGGCGGACCAGGTGCAATTGTAAATCCCGACCATGTGCTGCATGCCCGCCCGCGTTTCGTTTTCGCTGACGAGCGCCTCCAATGCGGGCCAGGTGAAGAGCAGCACAATGCTGTAGCCCACCAAAACACAGAGGATGCCGGCCTCGGATTCCAGCAGTCCGCCAGCCACCATCAACAGCGTCAACCCGCCGAAGCCGAGCTTGAGGCTGGTGATGAAACCGCGGCGTTGGGCGAACTTCCCGCATTGCCAGGCCGAGAAAATATAGACAAACCCATACAACGCCGAGGTCCACAGGTTCTCGCGATCGCCGAATTTGAAGGCGTCGTGCAGGAAGAAAAACAGGTAATTGAAAAAATAGCAGGACGCGAGCGTGTTTAGCGCCGCCAGGGTGAAGTAGCCGGTTTTGAGTTGGCGGAGGGTCATGTAAAATGTGCGGAGCGGCCGCGCGGTTGGCCAGCCGGCAACCCGGAATCCGGAACCTCTTCAATCGCCTTGCGGCAATACCATTTCACCGCATCATCCATCGGCGGCTGCAACCGGTCAAGCTCCCCGGAAGCGCACCAGCAAATGGCGTGGTGCTCCGCGGTGGCAAGGACCAGGCTGCCGCTCACGGGTCGAGCCCAGTAAATCATGCCGATGTGCTCGTGGGTGCTGCTGATCCGGTGGATGTCGAGAAACCGGGGCGCCAGAAGCGCGCGGGTGCCGGGGCCGGTCGTGGGCGGGCGTTCGCCCAGCAATTCCACGTCGAGGCCGCTTTCTTCCTTCGCCTCGCGCAACGCCGCCTGCTCCGGGTCTTCGTCCAATTCAATGTGCCCGCCGAGCGGCAGCCACTTGTCGAGTTTCCGGTGGTGGATCAGCAGGATTTTCCGTTCGTGAACAACGAATATCGCAACGGTGAAATCAATTTTTTCGTGAATGTGGGCCATGGCGGTGGAGTTGAAAGTGGCAGGTTGACGGTTGCAGGCGGGCCGGTGGGCGCCACCAAACCCGCCCCCCGGCCTTCAACCCGGAGCGGTTTCAATAATCATACAACCCGCTGTCGTGAGTGTAACCTCCCCGACCCCCGGCGCCGCCGGCTTCGCCCCCCATGAATTCCCCAAGCACATCCCCCATGTCCGCCTCAATTTTCTCCGGATCCTCGCCGGCCTCCAGTCGCTTGATGGCGACATCGAGTTCCTTCGGCATCGAGCCTGGCGGCATAAGGTTTTTCATTTTCCGCATCATGTGGGCCATGTGCTTGGGATTGTTTTCGTCCAGGTGCTCCATGTCCCGTTCCATCTCGGCCATCGCCCGAGCCATGCGCGGATCGTCCAAATCGGGCATCGCCCCTTCGCCGACTTCGGGAAGGTTTCCGGCCGCGGGTTCCGCAAGACCCCGGGTCATGGCAAAGCGGCTGAACTGCTTCTCCATTTTGAGGTTGCCGCATTTGGGGCAAACCGGCGGGTGCTCGGGCTTCAAGCGCTTCGACAGGAAGCTGAAAATCTTCCGGCAGGTCGGGCAGGCAAATTCATAAATCGGCATCGGGATTTACCATTCACGATCCACGATTCAGGCGCCAGAAAATAATTTGGCGCGCCGCCCGTCCGGCGGGCTTGCAAAAGGATGCGCTTACTTGAGCCGTTCGAAAGACTTGTGGAGGATCTGCCAGTCTTTCAGCCCTTTTACCTTTTCCGCGGCAGCCTGGTTGATCCCGGCTTCCTTCGCGTTCTTGGTGGGCTTGTTCACGTTGAAGAAGATGCCGAAATAGCCGGGGAACGGCTCGGCGGCCAGTTTGTAGGCGGCCAGTTCATCGGTGACATTGTGGTCCTTCGGCACCTCATTGAAGATGCCACCTTTGCGCGGATTGGAGGCGTCGAACGCGCCTTCATAAAACTCCACGCACTCGCTGAGGCACTCGATAAAGCTGAACCCGTCGTGATCCATCGCCGCCTCCATCATCTGCAGCACGTGGTTGGGATTGGAACTGGTGGTGCGCGCGACGAAGCTGGCGCCGGCGGCCAGGGCCTGTTTCATTGGATTAATCGGATAATCAATCGCACCCCATTGGTCGGTCTTGCTCTTGAAACCCAGCGGGGATGTCGGCGAAGTCTGTTTCTTGGTCAGGCCGTAAACCCAGTTGTCCATGACCAAATAAGTCAGCTTGATGTTCTTGCGGGCGGTGTGATTGAAGTGATTCCCCCCGATGGAAAACGCATCGCCGTCGCCGCCGAAAACAAACACATGCAAATCCGGGCGGGAAAGCGAAATGCCGCTGGCAAACGGCAGGGCCCGGCCATGAATGTAGTGCGCGCCATGCGCCTGGACGAAATACGGGAACCGGCTGGAACAGCCGATGCCGGCGATGGTGGTGATCTTCTCATGCCAAAGCTTGCGCTTCTCGATCAGCTTGAAATAGAGCGCGAGCACCGAAAAATCGCCGCAGCCCGGACACCACGTGGGATGATCGGCCGCCAGTTCCTTTTTCGTGAGCGCCTTGCGCTCGGCATCGGAAGGGGCCGCGACGATATTGCCGCCGCGAACCGGAATGTCAGTGAGGGGAGAACTCATAATCAAAAATGGCGCGTCGCAAACAAGGCCCGGTCATCCGCGCTGGACCGGTTCGCCGTTGGCGGCCAGCCTGGTTTTTACGGCCGCCAGAATTTCCTTCACCTTCCAGGTCAGTCCGTCGGTCTTGTTGATGCCGCGGATGCGCGGGTCGCAAAAACGGGCCCGCAATCCGGCGGCGAGCTGGCCGTAACCGTAAAGGCCTTCGTCGTTCATCTCCACGACGAATACGTGATGGAAGCCGGAGAAGATGTTTTCCAGCCCCCGCGGCAATGGGCTGAGATAACGGATGTGAATGGAAGACACGCTGTCACCGGCGGCCCGGGCGCGATCCACGGATTCGCGGATGGGTCCTTGCGTCGAACCCCAGCCGACGAGCAGCACATTGCCTTCGCTTGGCCCGTAAATTTTCGGGACCGGCAGTGTCGCCGCCAGGGCCTGCAATTTCTTGCGGCGTTTGGCGGTCATCTGGACATGCATCTTTGGCGAACCGGTCGGATGCCCCAGTTCGTCGTGCTCCAAACCGGTGGCAATCGGGTATATCCCGCTGAGAATGCGCGTGCCGGGCACCACCCGCGGAACAATCCCGTCGGGCGCCGACAAATCATAGGGTTTGTAGTCGGGAACCGGCGTCAGATCCGGCGTCAGGTCCTGGCAGACTTTCTCCAGGTCCGGCTCGGCAAACGCCTCGATGCGGGTGGCGATCGCCTGATCGCTCAGGATAAACACCGGCACGCTGTATTTTCGGGCGATGTTCACCGCTTCGATCGCGGCATAAAAACAATCTTCCACATCGGCCGGGGCGAGAACCACGCGGGGTGCGTCGCCGTGGCCGCCGAAGCAGGCAATATTGAGGTCGGATTGCTCGACATTCGTGGGCATGCCGGTTGAAGGTCCGCCGCGTTGAACATCGCATATCACGAGCGGAACTTCCGCCATCGTGGCCCAGCCGATCGCTTCCATTTTCAGCGAGACTCCGGGCCCGCTCGATCCGGTCACGGCCACCCGGCCCGCGTAGCCGGCGCCCACCGCCATCGAGACGGAGGCGATCTCGTCTTCGCACTGCACAAACGTGCCGCCGTACTTGGGCAACTCGCGCCGCAGCAGCTCCATCACGTCCGACCAGGGCGTGATGGGATAACCCGCGCCGAAACGCACGCCGGCGGCGATCAATCCGAAGCCGAGAGCCTCATTGCCATTCATCACCACCTGGCTGGTCCCTTTGTTCTGGCTCTCGCGGAAGCGGAAGGTTTCGATGAGATTGCCGGTCGAATAACCGTAACCGGAGTGGAACGCAGCCAGCGCAGTTTTGACAATGCTTTCGTCTTTGCCGCCGAAACGTTCGTGGATGAGCCGCTCCAGTTTCGACACGTTCAAGTCGAACATGCGCGCAATCAGGCCGAGCGCGAAAATATTTTTGCCTTTGTCCTTGGCGGTGCCCCCAATGGCTTCGATGGTCAGACTCGAAATCGGAATGCCCACGTGGCGGTACAGATCTTTCCACTCGGGTTTGGGTTCAACGTGGTCCGAGTCGTAAAGCACGATGCCGGCCTTCTTGAGCGAGGTGATGTGGCCCTCATACGAATGCTGGTAAAACGCCAGAAGCACATCCGCCTCGTCCCCGGCGCTCAGAACTTCGCCCGAACCAATCCGGACCTGGAAAATCGAAGGGCCGCCCGAAATCGTGGCCGGAATCGTCATGAATGTCATGACTTCCTGCTCGCTCCGGCCCGCCAGCCGCGCCAAAAAACCGCCAATGGCCTGAATCCCATCCTGGGAATTTCCAGCGATGCGAATCACAGCCTCGGAAATTTTCGAGACTTTGGGCGGTCCGCCTCCGCCGTCGACGGTTGGTGCTCTGTCGCTCATGGAAATTCTTCTTAGTTCAAATCTCAGATCGTATCGGCCAAGGTGAATCTTCGCTTGAATCCCGGCGCGAGCACCTTTGTAGTCACACACTAGCACCGCAGAAGTAAGTGTCAAATTCTAATGTTTAACCGTATGATTCTTATCTGCAATAGGTTGCGCAAATTTTTGGGGTTGTCTCAGGCAGGACAAAAGAAGTCGATTAGTGGTGTTAATTGTTGCCGATTGGTCCATGAAGAATTGTTGTCAAGTGCCTGCGTTGTGCAGGTGAAAAGCCAGCGCTTCTGCCGCGCCGCCGCCGTGGGGAAGGGTGCTCACGTACCCCTTTTGATTTCGGACCGCGGTTTTTACCGGTTCGACGGCGTTCTGCGGAGCCGCCAGCCAGTGGGCGTAAGTGCGGGAAAGCATCGGCAAATCGTTGAGATGGTCACCCACGGCGAACACCTGGCCGGCGCCAAGCCCCAGTCGCCGGGTCAATTCCGCCAACGCCGTGCCCTTGTTGTAGCCGTCGTGGCTGAATCGCGCGTAAACGTCATTGCGCATCACCGTCAGGTGGGGAATGTCCCGGCAGTATTCGTCCAAATGGCTGTGGATGACCTCGGCATCCACGCTGTTTTCCGCGATGAGGCAAAAAGGGGAATACGGATCTTCATAAACCGTCGCGTTGAAACGCGAGTTGATCCATTCGATCAGCCGCGGCAATTCCGGGCGAAGCCGGGCAAAGAGTTCCGCGTGCGAACGAGCGCATTCGGTATTCCACGGTTCCAAACCGACAAAACGCGCGCCGTCGTGGAGATGAATCTCGCGCTCCACCAGCACCAGAAAATCCGGCTGAACCGACGCCCGCGAGTGAGCCAGCGCTTCCATCAGGCTCTCCATGTCGCGGCCCGTGTTGATGGCCCACTTGGCGCCCCGTTGCTGCATGTCTCCAATGAGTTCCTGCAAGAGCCGCGGAATCGGCGGATTCTCGAACTCGGCAAAGATGGTTCCGTCGAAATCGGTCGAAATCAATTTGATGGGCAAAGTCATGCTCGTGTTGCGCGGCGCAGATTCTGTCAAACCAGCCACGCTCCAGGCAGCATACCGGACGCGGCACACAAAACGCAACACGCGCCGCTTGCTGGTAGTGGTGCATTTTACAACTTTCGGTGGGGCGAGCGTCCTCGCGAGCCGGCCCTGGCGCGCCAAAGCGTAGCGAAGGCGGCTCGTCCGTAGCCTCGCCCCACCAAAACGCAACACGCGCCGCTTGCTTTAACCGCCTCCGCTGCGCTACCGTCACCCCGGAACCGCATGTCCCTCCAAGATCAATACGACGATGCCATGTTTGACTTCAGCACCGGCGATTACGACCGCGCGGCGGCGAAACTGAAGGCGGTGCTGGATCAGGACCCGGCGCATTTCGAGGCGCAACTGGCCCTGGGCATGGCGTATTACCGCAAAGGCGATTTCGCAACGGCCATCGCGGAAGGACGCAAGGCCGAGAAACTAAGGCCGGGCGAGCAGCTCGTGCATACGAATTTGTCGCTTTTTTTCATGAAGGCCGGCGACAAAAGTTTGGCGGAACATCACGGCCTCCAGGCGCGAGTCGCCTCCTGGAAGGCGGATTCCGCCAAGTCCGGACCCGCCGCCGCCGCGCCGGCAGCGGATCCCGAATTGGGGATGGCCAAACCGGCCCCGCCTCGCGTTAAACCGCCGGAAAAGTTTCCGGACATGCCCTGGAAGAAAAAGGTTGAGGGTTGAGAGCCGGGCGTTGAGAGTTAAATCAATGAAAACTGCATACGAACTGGCCATGGAGCGGCTGAATAAAGCTTCGCCGGCATCCAAGTCAACCGCCGCACAAAAGCGGGCCCTGGCCGACCTGGATTCCCGGTATGCGGCCAAAATTGCTGAACGCGAGATTTCCATCCAAGGCGAAATCGACCAGGCCGCGGGCTCCGGCGACTCCAAGAAAGCGGATCAATTGCGGCAGCATCTGGTCAACGAACGCAAAGCGCTCCAGGCGGAACTGGAGGAAAAGAAGGAAAAAGTGCGGCAAAACAAGGAGTGACGCGGCTTGGTGTCCCCGGTGCCACGCCCGAGCGCTGCTACGGCGACTTTAGAGCGGATTGAAAAACTCGGTAGCCATTTCTTCGGAGCGCGGGGTTTGCGCCACTTCAATGCCGCCATGCAAAATCACGTTGAAGCGGGCTGAAGCCCGCGCTGCCAA
>CAZFOA010000169.1:0-8232 GCA_964520205.1 uncultured Verrucomicrobiota bacterium
GGAACGTGGTCAGCTCGGTGCCCACCGGCGGCGGCGTCAAGGCCTATCCCAACACTGCCAGAAACAACATTGGCAAGTCGGTCAGCAGCTACAACGGCACCGGCAGCTGGAGCATCAGCACACCCGGCGGCACGTATTGGGATGCCTCGTTTGACTGCTGGGTCCCCCGCGAGGTCATGGTCTGGGTGTCTTACAGCGGTGGCGTGGGTCCGAGTGGATCCAAAGTATTGTCCAACCAATCCATTGCCGGATCAACTTGGAACGTCTATGTGGCTTCGGGCGGTCCTGTGTCCTTCCTTCGGACGAGCAACGCGAATTCAGGCTCGGTGAACCTGGGCACCATGATTAAATGGGGCGCCAGCAAAGGCTATTACAGCAGCGGCGGCAACGTCGGCGGCGTCGGCATCGGATTCGAAATCTTCGGATCCGGCAGCTCGCACACCTGGTACATGAACAGCTGCTCCATCGGGACCTAGTCCTCTAAAATCGAGTTCGTAATGCGGGTGTGGACCGGAAGTTCATACCCGCATTTTTTTAATTCCCCGGACGATTCCCGCCGTTTCAATCCGGTTGTCAATGGGTCCGCTTTCTGCCAGTCTTTCCCCGAATAGAGCTGTGTTTATGAAAGTTCGAATGAGCTTGTCCGTCGGTGTTCTGGCCGTGACCAGCTTGCTCTCTGCGGGATGTTCGGGCACACAGCCGCGAGCGGCTCAATCTCCCGCGGCTCAAACCAAAGCGGCTCAAACCAAAGCGGCGGAGATGACCAACCCACCCCCGACGAGCACCGCTGCAGTACCGGCGGCGGATTCATCGGGAGCCACCTGGAAGGGTTTGATGCGAGGATCCCAGGAGGCGTTGACGGCCGGGGATATTCCCAAGGCAAAACAATTGTGTGATCAAGCCTTGCATCTCGCCGAGGCTTTTGGCCCGGCGGACACCCGCCCGTCCCGGAGCCTGATCCTCCTCGCCGAGATTTACCGCGCGCAGGACCAGCTCAACCTGGCGGAACAATCCTTCAAGGATGCCGTCGCCAGTTGCCAGAAGGCCGTCGGCCCGGATCATCCGGCCATGATGATGCCGGTCGAAAACCTCGCGAACTTCTACTATTTCGTCCAGAAACGTTATGATCAAGCGGCTCCGCTTTGCGAATGGATGCTCCGCCTTGCCAAGATCGCTTCGCCTCGGAACAACGCGGACATCGTCAAGCGCACCCGGGCGGTCGCTGCGGTCTACCGGGCCATGGGCCAATTCGAGCGGGCTGAACCCTATTACAAACAGACTTTGACCCTGACGGAACAAAATCCGGAGGAACTGCCGGTCAACTTGCTGAAGGTGTCCGACTTTTACCGCGAGTGGGGAAAATACGAACCGGCCGAGTCCTTGGCCAAACGCGCGCTGAACCTGTCCGAAAATGCCGCCCAATCCGGCACCAACACCGAGGCGCAGGAAAACGTCGCGGTGTCGCTCTATGGGCTGGCCGAGATTTACCGCAGTTGGGGCAAAGCCGACCTGGCCGAACCGCTTTATGAACGGTCCATGGCGATGGTCGAGCAGAAGGAGGGAAAGGACAGCCCGGAACTGGCGCACCCGCTGGAAGGATTGGCGGCGACCTTGCTGAACCAGGGCAAAACCAACGAGTCCGAAATGGTCTATCTTCGGGCGCTGGCGGTGACGGAAGACAAAATGGAACCCGATGCCCCGGTCATCAAGGCCGTCGTCCGCGAATACGCCGCCCTGCTTGACGCCGCCAACCGATCCGCCGAGGCCAATGCCCTGCGTCAGACCCGGCAATGGAAGGAACTGATGTTTAATTCGAAGCGGACCCTGAAAACGAATGTGGCGGAATCCGAACGGCTGTGCGGCGAGGCTTTGAAATTGGCGGAAACCTTCGGCCCGAACGACACGCGCCGGTCCCAAAGCCAGGTGCAGATGGCCGAAATCTATCGCTGGCAAGGCCGGAATGATCTGGCGGAAGCGTCCTTCCATGACGCGGTTGCCAGCTGTGAAAAAGCCGTCGGCCCGAACCATCCGGACATGATTGCGCCTTTGGAAAGCCTCGCGAACTTCTATCACTACACCAAAGTCCAATACGATCAGGTGGCGTCTCTTTACCAGTGGATCCTGAACATCGTCCAGTCGAGTCCCACGCCGGATTATGTCAACGTGGCAAGTTGGTCGCGCAACCTGGCCGAGGTGTACCGCCAGGAAAATCAAAATGCGCTGGCCGAAACCTTCTATAAACAAGCCCTGGCGGCGATCGAGACCGCCACCAATTCCCCGGAGAGTGACCAGGTTCAATACCTCCAGGACCTCGCCGATTCTTACCGGGCCTGGAACAAATGCGATGAGGCGGAGCCGCTGGCAAAACGCGCGCTGGCGATTCGCGAGAAGGCCGCCGCAGCCGACGCGGGACCCGATGCGCAATTGGATATCGCGGTCAGTTGTGATTCACTGGGGCAACTTTACCTCGCCTGGAACAAGCCCGACCAGGCCGAGTTGTTCTATAACCGGTCGCTGGGGATCGTCGATAAAATCGCGGGAGCCGACAGTCCCGATCTCACGCCCCGGCTGATGGGGCTGGCGGCGGCTTTGCACGCGCAGAAGAAAAACGAAGCAGCCATTGTCCAATACCAACGGGCTCTGGCGATCGCGGAGAAAACCGCCGGTTCCGGAGCGCCGCAGCCGGATGTGGTCGGGATTCTGGAAAAGTATGCGGCCGTGTTGCAGGACCTGAACCGATCGGATGAGGCAAAAAGCCTGTTGGCCCGGGCGGAGGCGATTCGCAAGAGCAACTAGCGTCTTCCGGCGACGTCTTCACAAAGGCGCAAATGAAATCGAGAAGTCTGCTCATCCTTTGCCTGGGGCTGAATCTGCTGTTGGCAGGCACGCTCTTTTGCGCAAGGCTCTTCCTTTCCCCGCCGAAGCCGGCCGCGCTCCCACCGGCACCGACTTTCCAGTCGGCCGGCATCGCGGCCAAAGGCGAAGCAGCTCCAGCTCCAGCGCCCGCGCGCCCCAGCGATCCCTTCGTGTGGCGCAGCATCGAATCGGCGGATTATCACCAATACATCGCCAACCTCCGCGCCATGGAGTGTCCCGATTGGCTGATCCGCGACATCATTGTTGCGGACATCGATGATCTGTATCAGGGCCGAGAGCGGTCGGAACCGGTCGCCTCCCCGCCATGGCAGGGCGCGGATCGTCGCCGTGCCAAAGCCCGTGCCCAGGCGGGAAAGAAGTATGCACTGCAGGTGGAAAAACGAGCCTTGGTGAAGGAGTTGCTCGGATATGAATGGGATAGCCATGCCAACGAGATCTGGAACCAGGATCTCGCCGTCAGCCTGCTGCTGGGATTCCTGCCGGATGACAAAGCGTCGCAGGTGTTGGCCCTGGCCGCAAAATATGATGAAGCCAAACAAAATGTCCGGGAAGATGCGAATTTTATTCTGATCGACGAGGACTATGCCCGCCTGCAGGCGCTTTACAACGGCTTTGTTGCCGACGCCTCTTCTCTGCTGAGCCCCGGAGAATTGGATGAACTCCAACTGCGCATTCAGGCGCAGACCTTTTTCCTGGCCCAGGACATTCATTTCGATGGCACCGGGGTCAATGACGCGGAACTGCACACGCTCGCCCGGCTTTCAAAGAACGTCCAGGACGTGTTCAGAAATGACTTCGTTGAGGACCGGAATATCTCCGAGGCGGAGCAGGATCGCAGGAAGGCTGAGTTTGACAGGCAGGTGAAGGTCCTGCTGGGTCCGGAGCGGTATGCCGACTACCAACGGGCTCAGGATCCCGGTTTTCGCGAGGTGTTCCAGTTCGGGCAGAAGGCCAATTTGGCCAAAGCCACAACGGTCAAATTATATGACGCCCGCAATGCGGCGGAAGAGCAGGCCGGGAAGATGCAAGCCGATCCATCGTTATCTCCGGAAGAACAGGCCGCGGCGCTGGCCGTCCTCAAAGCCGCCACGGCCCGCAATCTCTCAGCGCTGCTGGGGAACTCCTACAGCGATTACATCGGCGGACCGGGCCAGTGGTTGCAGAATCTGGCCGCTCCCCCGAATCCTCAGGCGCAAAATTCAGCACCATGAAGACACGGCTGGCTCTTTGGCTTTCATTGACGGCGAGTTTGGCGCTGGCCGTCGGCATTGTGCTGTCGCTAAAACACGCGCCGCCACCGGTTCAGTCGGCGGCAGCACCTCAACCTGTTGTCGCAACGAACGTGGAGTCCCAGCCGCCGAAGGTCAGTTCCGCGACGCCAGGATCGCGATTCCGCTGGAATCAAATTGAATCGGAAGACCTTAAAGCGTACCGGGATAATTTGCGCGCCATCGGCTGCCCGGAAGTCACGGTCCGCGAGATCATCCGGTCCGTGATCAACGAACGGTTCGGTCCGCGCCGCCAGGCCATCCTCGCCTCGTTTCAAGGCCGCTTCTGGCAGTTCCTGATCCAGGGCGAGTTCGGACGGCGCCAAGGCGTTGTGGGGACGGAGTGGGGACAGGCACTGGAGGCATTGAGAACGGAACGGCAGAAACTGATCACGCAAGTGTTGGGGAGAGATTACCTCGCCACGGAAGCGGAGTTGCAGGCGCGCCAGGAGAGTTCGGAACAAAAGCGTTCCTGGTTGCCTGCGGACAAACGCGACCGGTTGAGCGCACTCGAAGAGCAATACCAGCAACACCTGACAGAATGGGCGGAGTCCGTCGGCTCAAGACCGGGTGGAGTCCCCACGGCGGAAGACAATGCCCGAATGGAGGCGCTGCGGCGGGATTTTGAGGGGGCGCAGAAACAATTGCTGACGCCGCAGGAACTGGATGAATTGCGCCTCCGCGAATCCGGCGCTGCGGGTTGGGCCAGCGACCTGCCGGGATTTGAACCCACCGAGGACGAATGGCGGACGGTGGCCAAGCTGCGGTTGGATTACGACCAGGCCCAGAGCGATCTGGCCGGCGCGAACCTGACCGATGAGGAAAGGCAGGCCCGGCAAAGTGAACTCGAAGCCAAATTGGCGGGCGATACCAAAGGCGCGCTGGGCGCGGACCGGTTCGCTCAATATCAGTTGGCGAGCGACGGACAGTTTCAACAAGTTCGTGACGTTACCCAGCGTTACGGCCTGTCGGATCAGGTGGCCCAGCAGGCATATCAAGTCGAGCAATCCGCGCTCGCCCAGGCCAAACAGGTTCGTGAGGATCCGAACCTCTCGCCGGACGCGCGGCAAACCGCGCTGGCCGGGATCCAGCAGGAAACCGAGCGCACCTTGAACGGGACGCTCGGCGCCAAGGTCTTCTCCACCTACAAAGACTCCGCAGGCGACTGGATCAAGAGTTTGGGCCAGCCGCAGTGAGGCCGCCGCCACAGTTTAGAGCATTTCCAGTTATTACGTAGCGCAGGCTTTCCAGCCTGCGGGTTCAGGCGACTTTCCAGTCGCCTCTTTCGTGCTGATGAAACACGGGACAAGAATGTCCCGCAAACCCGCAGACAAGATTGTCTGCGCTACATAAAAGTTGTAACCGCTCTAATACCGGTAATGTTCCGCTTTGTAGGGACCTTCAAGCGGCACGCCGATGTAGTCGGCTTGCTTCTTGGTGAGCCGGGTGAGCTTCACGCCGATTTTGTCCAGATGCAGGCGCGCGACTTCTTCGTCGAGTTTCTTGGACAGACGATGCACCGCCGGTTTGTAGGTGTCTTTGTTCTTCCAAAGATCGAGCTGCGCCAGCACCTGGTTGGTGAACGAGTTCGACATCACGAAGCTCGGATGGCCTTCGGCGCAGCCAAGATTCACGAGCCGCCCCTCGGCCAGCAGATAAAGGCTCCGGTCACCAGGCAGGTCGTAACGGTCCACCTGCGGCTTGATGTTGACCTTGGTCACGCCTTTCGCGTTGTTCAGCCGGTCCACCTGGATTTCGTTGTCGAAGTGGCCAATATTGCACACGATGGCCTGGTCTTTCATCTTCAGCATGTGTTCCAGCGTGATCACATCGCAGTTGCCCGTGGTGGTGACGTAAATGTCGGCTTCGCCCAGCGTATCTTCGAGGGTCGTGACTTTGAAACCTTCCATCGCCGCCTGCAGCGCGTTGATGGGATCGATCTCGGTGACAATCACACGCGCCCCGAAACCGCTCAGCGAATGGGCGCAGCCTTTGCCGACGTCGCCGTAGCCGCAGACGCAGGCGGTCTTGCCGGCGATCATCACGCCGAGCGCGCGTTTGAGGCCGTCGGCGAGTGATTCGCGGCAGCCATAGAGATTGTCGAATTTGGATTTGGTGACGGAATCGTTGACATTGATGGCCGGGACGAGGAGTTTGCCGGCTTCGAGCATCTGGTAAAGGCGATGCACACCGGTGGTGGTTTCTTCGCTGACGCCCTTCCATTCTTTCACGGCTAAAGTGAACCAGCCGGCGCGTTCATTTGCGCACTTCTTGAGCAGGTTCTTGATGACTTGCTCTTCGTGGCTGCCGCTGGTGCTGTTCACCCAATCGCTGCCGCGCTCCATTTCATACCCTTTGTGGAGCAGCAGCGTGGCATCGCCGCCGTCATCCACGATGAGCTCCGGACCCTTGTTGCCGGGGTGGGTGAGCGCCGCCAGGGTGTAGTCCCAGTATTCCTCGAGCGTCTCGCCTTTGAAGGCGAACACCGGGATGCCGGTCCTGGCGATGGCCGCGGCGGCCTGGTCTTGTGTGCTGAAAATATTGCAACTCGCCCAGCGCACCGAAGCGCCCAGCTCGGCCAGCGTTTCGATGAGCACCGCCGTCTCGATGGTCATGTGCAGCGAACCGGAAATCCGGACGCCGGCAAGCGGCTTTTGCGGGCCGTATTTCGCCCGGATCGACATGAGACCGGGCATCTCCTGTTCGGCGACGGAGATTTCCTTGCGTCCCCATTCGGCCAGTGTGAGGTCTTTGACTTTGAAATCGGATGGATTGCCGCCGCCGCTTTTTGCGGATTTGGCGCGGGCAGGAGGAAGTTTTGCAGTGGGCATGTTCGTTCTTTCGTTACGAGGTTAATTCATTGAATCGTTGAACGGTCGCATCGCTCTATCGCGGCAACACTTCAACGTCTGTTGTCTCACAGCGCCTTCTTCAGCTCGGCGACTTTGTCCGTCTTTTCCCAGGTCAACGCCGGGTCGTTCTTGCCGAAATGACCGTAGTTCGTGGTCTTCGAGTAAATCGGACGGCGCAGGTTTAATTGATCGATGATGTCCGCAGGCTGGAAACTGAACACGCGGCTTACGGCGCGGGTAATCTTGTTTTCAGAAACTGTCGCTGTGCCGAAGGTGTCCACGTGGATGCTCACCGGATCAGGGTGTCCGATGGCGTAGGCGAATTGGATCTCGCACTTGGCGGCGAGGCCGGCGGCCACGATATTCTTGGCCACCCAGCGGCCCATGTAAGCGGCGCTGCGGTCCACCTTCGTCGGGTCCTTGCCGGAAAAGGCGCCCCCGCCGTGGCGGCCCATGCCGCCGTAGCTGTCCACGATGATCTTGCGCCCGGTCAAACCGGTGTCGCCCTGCGGGCCGCCCGTGACGAAACGCCCGGTCGGGTTGATGAGGAACTCGGTCTTCCGCGTCAGCAATTTCTTCGGCAAAACCTTTTTGATGATTTTCTCAATGCAGAACTTTTCAATCTCGCGATGCTCCACGTCCGCGGCGTGCTGGGTGGAGATGACGACATTGGAAATCGCGACGGGCTTGCCGTCCTGGTAGATCACGGAGACTTGAGATTTGGCGTCGGGCCGCAACCACGGCACTTTGCCCGTCTTGCGGATGCGGGTGAGTTCGCTTCCCAGACGGTGCGCGAACATGATCGGCGCCGGCATCAGCTCGCGGGTTTCATTGCAGGCGTAACCGAACATGAGGCCCTGGTCGCCGGCGCCCTGTTTGGCGGTCTTCTTGCCCTTGGCTTTGCGGGCGTCCACGCCTTGCGCGATGTCGCGCGACTGGCCCGTGATAATGACGTTCACAAACACCCTGTCGGCATGGAAGACATCGTCGTCGTGGGTATAGCCGATGTCCGCGATGGCTTTGCGGGCCACGCCGACGAAATCGATCACCTCGCTGGGATTGCGGTAGCCGATCCTGGGGATGGTGATTTCACCGCCGACGATGACGATGTTGGATTTGACGTAACACTCGCAAGCGACGCGGCTGAACTTGTCCTGCGTGAGACAGGCGTCGAGGACCGCATCCGAAATGGTGTCGCAAACTTTGTCCGGGTGACCTTCACCGACGGATTCCGA
>CAZFOA010000170.1:0-8228 GCA_964520205.1 uncultured Verrucomicrobiota bacterium
AAGAGGCGTCCGCCCTCAAGTGTTCCTAATGTTCCCAATGAAATATTGACATGGGCACATCCAGAGTGTAATAGTTGGCACAATCACTCAAGCTGCGCGCATGACAGGCATGCCAAGGCTTAGGGGTGAAGACAAACTCTAAACAAACGAAAGAAACTTCCTTGAAAAAAGCATTGATAACATTTTCCATCGCCGCCTTCGCCGTTTTGGGAGCAGTCCAAACCGAAGCCGCGAACCCTTCGACCAACATTGTGCAAAGCGTGAACTTCCAGATCAGCGGATTTTCGCAGGGCGCAACCAACAATCCCTCAATCAATATCACCACAATCACCGTTGACAAATTCAAGATCACAACCAAAGACGTGATTGTCCTCATCGGCGACGCGATACCCACCACCTTCTCATCCAAAGCCAGGTTGGTTTACGTCGATAAACACAATTCGATTACCAACGTTCAAGCGTATGAGATTCGCGACGGTTCCAACACGGTGGATGTGACCAGCTTCTTCGCCGGATCCGGGCGTTCCGATCTGGTGCATGGCGACGTGATCAACCATAAGACAGGGATTACCACCGGCACCACCTACAGCCTCTACCATTTCGTGGTGACCAACATTCCGCCCGCGGGTTTTGTGGCCAACGGTTTTGCCGTCACCGCCCATGCGAGTATTAACCAGAAAGGCAACATCCTCGGAGTGGATGCTGTAAACGCCACCATTTCCGGGAAGGGCACCAAGCCCAGCGGAGTGCCGTTTGTTGGCAATGGGTCGGTGACCATTCTCGGCCACACGGTTGAAGTCAAATAGGCTTCACAACTCCCGCCGGCGCCGGCTTGAATGCTGTCCGCGCGGTCTGTTTCAAAGGCAGGGTCAGGGCCATTCCTTGACCCGGCCGAACTGGATCGGATGAGAATCAAAGTTGTTTTGCCCGTGCTCGCATTGGCTGCCGTCACCTCGGTGCTGCTGTTCCGCCTCCGGCCCGGCGCCGTCGTTCCGGTGGAAAGGCCGCTGCTGTCGGCGGATCAGAACGCCCCTCGGGAACCGGCGGATTCACCGGCCGCAACGAAGAAACCGTTGAAGCCAACATCGGATCGCGCGGCTTGGTCACCGCGGCGGGAATTCGCGGAAGAGGACTTCGCCGGACCTGATTTCATCGCCGACGCGAACGAGGATTACGTCGATGCCCGAATAGAGGAACTGCAGAAGCTTGGCATGACCGACAATCCCGAGTCGCTCGTCATGATCCTGTCGGAACTCACCAATCATGATCTGCGGATCCGCAACGCAGCCGTTGCTGCGGCCGTTCAGTTTGGAAGTCGCGACGCCATTCCGGCCCTGCAGGACGCGATCTCGCGAACCGAAAATCTCCAGGAAAAGGTCGATCTCCAAAACTCGATCGACTTTCTGAAGCTTCCTTCGATTTTGGAAGCCCGAACGGCGGTTCAGTAAGTCGAGGCGCAGAGCGTCGCTCCGCATGAACTCAGACAGGACGCTGGCGGAGCAATGCTCCGCGCTCCATCAGCCGAAAGCCGGGATCATGCGGAAACCGGTTTGGCTTGCCAGAATTCGGTTCAAAGCGTAGGAGGTGGAGCATGCAACGCTACCTCGTGATGACGGTGATCGGCCCGGATCGGCCGGGCTTGGTGGATTCAGCGGCCGGCGTCGTGGCTGAGTACGGGGGCAATTGGCTGGAAAGCCGCATGTCGCGCCTGGGAGGCCACTTTGCCGGCATCGTTCGCGTTGAGGTTCCCGCGGAGTATGAGCATCCGTTGATCCATGCCTTGACCAACCTCGACGCGGAGGGATTGAAAGTTGTCGTGCATTCCGATAGCCCCGTTCCCGCGGCAACTCGCGGTCGGATCAGTGTTATCGAAGTCGTCGGCCAGGACCGTCCCGGGATCGTGCGCCAGATTTCCCATGCGCTTGCCGGCTTCGACGTCAACGTGGAGGAACTCCACACCGAGTGCTCCAGCGCGGCCATGTCGGGCGAAACGCTGTTTAAGGCACGCGCCCGGCTCTGCATCCCCGAGTCGTGCAACGTGACCAAGTTGCGGCAAACTCTGGAAAAAATCGCAGCCGATCTGATCGTGGAAATTTCATTCGAACCCTTGTCGGCCAAGGAATCGCCTCGAGCCGGGAGAACGGAATAATGAAATGCTCCCTGCGGGCATTCGGCGTCGCTCCACCACTCCCATCCTCCATTCCTCCAACACTCCGCCGTCTTCAGCCCGCTACGCGTCTTTCCTTGGAAACAGCGGGGCCGGCTCGCCGATCTGCTGGCCGGCGGCAAGTCCGCCCCAGTTTGCCATTGAGAATTTGTCCGGAACCGCTGGGAGACCCAGTTGGGCGTAGATTTTTACCGAAGTGTCCGGCAGGAACGGCCAGAGCAAAACCGCCAGAACCCGGCAGATCTCAGCCAGATTGTAGAGCACTTCGTCCAGTCGTTTCGCTTGCGCCGGGTCTTTGGCCAGCTTGAACGGCGCCGTCTGGTCCACATACTGGTTGGCGCGCGTGATCAGGGACCAAATGCTTTGGAGCACGGCCTGGAGTTCATTTTGCTCCAGCGCGGCGCGGGTCGATTCAATCACCTTCCCGGCGTCGGATGCCAGCTCGTTCGATCGCGCCGGGACCACGCCGTTGCGATACCGTTTCAACATGGATAGCGAGCGGTTCACCAGATTGCCCAAGCCGTTTGCCAGCTCGGCGGAGTAACGCGCGCGAAAACCGGCGTCAGTCCAGTTTCCATCCGGCCCGATATCCAGTTCGCGCAACACATAAAATCGGAAGGCGTCCAGACCCCATTCATCGATCACGGCCACCGGGTCAACCACGTTGCCGGTGCTCTTGCTCATCTTCTGGCCGTCTTTCTGCCACCAGCCGTGGACCAGAATTTGTCTTGGCATCGGCAGCCCCATCGCTTTGAGCATGATCGGCCAATACACCGCGTGGAATTTCAAAATGTCCTTGCCGATCACATGAAGGTCCGCGGGCCACAGGGAAAGTTGAGGGTCGGGGTTCAAAGGTTGAAGGTTCAACGAACTCCGCACGACGGGATCGCCGTGAGCGGCGGGGATGCTGATGTAATTCACCAGCGCATCGAACCAGACGTACGTGACATAATTCGGGTCGAAGGGCAGGGGAATGCCCCAGCTTAAACGCGACACCGGCCGGCTGATGCACAGGTCTTCCAGCACATTGTTTTTCAGAAAACCGAGCACTTCATTGCGGCGATAATCGGGACGGACAAATGCGGGGTTTTTTTCAATATAATCGATCAGCCATGACTGGTGGTCCCTGAGCTTGAAGAAATAATTCTCTTCCTCGAGTTCGACAACGTTTCCATAGGACGGATCAAACGTGCCATCGGAGCGCCGGTCTTTCTCGGTCAAAAAGGTTTCCTCTTTCGTGGAATAAAATCCCCGGTAAATCTTTTTGTAGACCTGGCCCGAGGCATTTACCTTGGAAAGTCCCGCCTGCACGATTTCCCGGTGCCGGGGTTCCGTCGTGCGGACAAAATCGTTGTTGGTCAGGTTCAGTTTCGCGGTGAATGCCCTCCAGGTTTGGGCCAGTTCATCGCAATAGGCCCGGGCCGTCTTGCCTTGTGCCACCGCGGCTTGCTCAACCTTTTGTCCGTGCTCATCGAGTCCGGTCAGAAAGAAAACCTCCTCACCCAGGCTCCGCCGGGCTCGCGCGATCACATCGGTAATGATCTTTTCGTAAGCATGACCCAGGTGCGGCTGGCCGTTCACGTAGTCGATCGCGGTCGTGAGGTAAAAGCGCTTGCTCATGTGCGGGTAGTTTGGCTCTCCCATGCAGAGTTGGCAACGCCTATGGTTGGGCAAACGCCCTCACCGGTCCGAAACGTGCCACCCCCGATGATCCAGGCGCGGCATGGCCACAGCCAAGGCGGGTTGAGACAAGAAAACGAAGGTTGCTGTTGCGCTAGACGGGAGGCGAATTGGTGCCAGGCTTGGGCTCGGGTTTGGCTTCCGGTTTCACGCCGGCGTCCTTGACGCGTTTGGCAACGAAATCTTCCTCCGCAAAATCGCCTACCTTGCGGTGGAACTTGATCTCATCACCCGAAATCTTGCCTGTGTATTCGATGCGAACATCGTTGTCGTCAAACTTGAACAGTTCCACGAAGGATATTTCGTTTTTGCTGATCTTGCCCTCGGTAATCGCGACTTGATTTGTCCCGTTCTCGCGTTCCCCGATGGCTTTGCCGGTCAATTTGCCGTCCTCCACCTTGAATTCGTAGGTGTATTTTTGGAGGCCGATGGCGCTGTCGAATTCACCTTTCCATTTCCCGGCGACGGTTTCATCGGCGCGCACCGACCCGGCGAGAGCGAGGGCGACCGCGGCGAGCACGATTGGAGCATTAAACAGTTTCATTTGTGGTATGGGTTTGAGTGGGACCGGATTGTGGCGCACGTTAACGCACAACGGACCGGAAGGGAAAGGTAAAACTTTCGCGTGACAAGTGCGCGGCCGCCTGCCCGGGAGGGTATTGCCCGAACGATGTGCAACCTTTTGTCGCATATGCAACAAAAGGTTGTCATCCAATTCGGCGACTCACTGCGATTGCAATCGCGTGACATATCGTGCCCAAGCTGTTAGGTTTGCAGCGTTGCTCCGCCGTTTGTGACGGCGAATGCGAATGACATGACTATGCGCTCCGACACGATCAAGAAAGGCATTGAACGCGCCCCGCACCGTGCGCTGCTGCGCGCCACCGGCTCCATCGAATCCGAAGACGACTGGGACAAGCCGTTCATCGCCATCGCCAATTCCTACACGGATTGCATCCCCGGCCACGCCCATCTCAACGAGGTTGGCCAGCTCGTCAAGCGCCTCGTGCGTGAAGCCGGCGGCGTGCCTTTTGTCTTTAATACCATCGGCGTGGATGACGGCATTGCCATGGGCCATTCCGGGATGCTGTTTTCGCTTCCATCGCGCGAACTCATCGCCGATTGCGTCGAGACGGTGATTAAAGCCCACGCGTTCGACGGCATGGTCTGCATCCCGAACTGCGACAAGATTGTTCCCGGGATGTTGATGGGGGCGATGCGCTGCAACATTCCGACGGTATTTGTCAGCGGCGGGCCAATGGCCGCGGGAGTGGCGGAGCAGAAAATCGCCCATTCGGAACTGGCGCCGTATCTCCAGCCCGCCGCCGCCAAGTCGGATCTCATTTCGGTGTTCAAAGGCGTCGGCGAACTCCAGGCCGGCAAGATCACCGAGGATCAGTTGAAGAAACTGGAGCAGACCGCCTGCCCAACCTGCGGTTCGTGTTCCGGCATGTTCACGGCCAACTCGATGAATTGCTTATGCGAAGCGCTGGGCATCGCGCTGCCCGGCAATGGCACGATTCTCGCCGTGTCGAAGGAGCGCGAGGCCCTTTACGAGCGCGCTGCGCAGATGATCGTCATGCTGGTCCGGAGAGACATCAAGCCCCGCGACATCGCCACGCTGGAAGCTTTCGACAATTCCATCATGCTCGACGTCGCCATGGGCGGATCGACCAATACGATCCTGCACACGCTCGCCATCGCGCGCGAGGCCGGCATCCCCTACGACATCAAGCGCATCGACGAAATCTCACGCCGCATTCCCTGCCTGTGCAAAGTGTCGCCATCGTCGAATTATCACGTGCAGGACGTGCACCGCGCGGGCGGCATTCATACCATTCTCGGCGAACTCAAACGCATGGGTGTACTCAATGCCTCGTGCCAGACGGTAACCGGCAAGACGATTGGCGAGAACATTGACGAGTGGGACATGCGTTCCGACAAGTGCACGCCCTGGGCCAAAGTTGCGCGCATCTCCGGCGCTTCCGCGCTGGTGGTGGACCCGAACGACAAACTCGGCTCGGCCGGGCGCACGGCCAGCGGAAACCTGGCTCCGAAACCGATGCTGTTTTTTCCCGCCGACGTGCGCGCACTTACACTGTGGCGCCTCGCCGCCGCGTTTAACGCCGGCAGCGCCGCCACCGCCGCCTGTCTGTTCGCGGACGACGCCGAGTTTCAAGTGAACGAAACCCTGACCTGGAAGGGGAAGGCCGAGATCGAAGCCGGATTGAAGCTGAAGTTCGCCGAGTTCAAAGGACTGGTCCGCGCTGAACTCGGGCAACTCAAAGGCACGCCGGTGCTCATCCTCTGGCGCTATGGCAAGGGCAGGGGCGGTTTGCCGAGTCAGCCTCCCGTTGGAGCCGCTGCGCCGGAACCGCCAACCTATCAGAAGGAAATGATGTGTCTCATTCGCACCGGGCGCCTGCGCGGGTGGGAAATCAGCAAGGCCTACCACGAACACCGGTTGGGCCAGCTCAAGGAAGCGCAGCCGGGTGGTTTGATGCCTTACGACTCGACGTTCATGTTCGACGCGAACGATTGCATTCGCAACAAGGCCACCGCCTACTCGGCCGATGGCGGGCTCGCCATTCTCTACGGCCAGCTTGCGCCGGATGGCTGCGTGGTCAAAACCGCCGGCATCAGCGCAGATTTTAAGAAAAACTGCGGGCCGGGATTTGTTTTCGAAGGCCCGTGCGTCATTTTTGAAAGCCAGGACGACGCGTGCGCGGGCATCCTGGCCGGCAAGGTCAAGGCTGGCGACGTGGTCATCATCCGCAACGAAGGTCCGCGTGGCGGACCGGGCATGCAGGAGATGCTTTCGCCGACGAGTTACATTGCGGGGATGGGATTGGGCGACAAATGCGCGCTGGTCACCGACGGCCGGTTCAGCGGCGGCACGGCCGGCGCGTGCATCGGCCACGTTTCACCGGAAGCTGCCGAAGGCGGACCGATCGGCTTGCTCAAGGCGGGAGACCGCGTTCGAATCGATTTTCCGAACCGCAAAATGGACATCCTGGTTTCCGCAAAGGAACTGGCGGAGCGCAAGAAGACCTGGCAACCGGTGAAGCATGATCTGAGCGGCTGGCTGGCGCGGTACCGGAAGCTCGTCACCAACGCCAGTCAGGGCGCAGTTTTGAGCGTGTAGACGACGCTTTTACGGACCTGAAACCCGGCTGTCCATCAAAGTGTTGGTCCCTCCATCGCGAATTACATGCACGATTTACCTGCCGCCGATTGGAAAATCCGACAGGGTCAACACTGCAATTAAAGCATCCAACTGCGCCCGGCTGTGTTCGCTCGAAATTACAAAGCGAAAATATCCATTGGCCGGGCCGCCTGGGTATTTGAGAAAGGGAGGATAAATGCCCGCCGCGAGCAGCCGGCCCTTCAATTTGGTGATTTTGAGTTCGCTCGCCAAATGGAGCGGGACAATTGGGCCGGGCGTTTCGGGAAGGCCGATGCCGGCTCGCCGGAGAGAGGTTTTAACGTAATTCGTGTTGTTGATTAGCCGTTGACGAAGGCGCTTCTGGTGCTTCAGAATTTTCACGGCGGCCAGCGCCGCGTTCGCCAAAGGCGGAGGCAGCGGAGTGCAGCCCAGGAAGAGCCGGCTTCGCTTCAGGATCGTCTCCCTCAGCTCGCGTGTTCCGAGGATCGCTCCGCCGTAAGCGCCGAAAGCTTTGCTCAGGGTGATGCATTGGACGATTTGGCGCCGGCTCACACCTTCGGCTTCGACGGTTCCCTTGCCGGTCTTGCCCAGGACACCCGCGCCATGCGCATCGTCCAATAGGATGGATCCGTCGCCAGGAAGGCATTGCAGATAAGCCTTGAGCGGCGCGACGGAGCCGTCGTGCGAAAACATGCCGTCGGTCAACACGATCGGTCGTGTGCCGCGGCCGCAGCGCGCGACGGTTTTGCCGAAGTCATCGGGATTGCGATGCTTGAATTTCAGCATCGGGCAATCCAGCATTTGTGAGGCATCGAGCAGGGCGGGATGCGCGCGTTCATCGACGAGTGCGTGGGAGAAGTTCCCGGCCAAGGCCTGGGCCGCCACCAGAGTTCCCAGGTAGCCGGAGGGAACGAGGAGCGCATCTTCGGCGTCGAAGAACTGCGCGAGTTGCCGTTCCAACAACCCGTAGATGGGGTGATTGCCCGTGGTCAGGCGCGACGCGGCGGTGTTCAAACCGAATCGCTTCAGTCCGTCGTGCGCCGCCTTCAGGACGGCGGGATGGCTTGCGAGGCGAAAATAATCACAACCCGAAAAGTAGGAGAATTTGCGTCGGCGATAGCGGACAAAGGTACGGTCCACTTGTTGGAGCGGCTCGGGTTCGGTCATGGCGGTTCGGTATCAGTATGGCTGCCGGGAATCGCGCAGAATGAGCTA
>CAZFOA010000171.1:0-8219 GCA_964520205.1 uncultured Verrucomicrobiota bacterium
CAATTTCAGCGTTCGGAGACGGCGCGCACGGAGTGACGCGCCCTTCCAACACCATTTGTGAGATGGCTTCTCGTCTTGAACTTGTGTCACCCGTCGTTTGCGGAAGAGAGAATTTCCCGCGCCTTACAGAGGTTCCCGCCCGGAGTAGCCGCAATCCAGGTCGTGCCAGAACCCAATCTCCTCCTCATCCCTTTCCCAGCACAGGAAGACTTCCTTCCCGCCGATCACGGCCGGAAAGTCCACCAGGCCGCGCTCCATGTCCTTAATGATGAGGTCCCGGCTCTGAAACTCCAGCAACAGCGAACGGACATCGACGACGAGACGAATCCAGGTCTCAACCGTCTCACCGCCTGCGTCACACCCCGATTCCATCAAGGCGCTCAGGCGTTTATCGGATACCTGCAGCCGGGCCCGAAGGTGGTCGAGTTGCTTCAGCCACTGCTGAACTTGCGGCAGCAGCGCCTGCGCCTCGTCGCGCGTGTAATGTTTGGTGAACCGATAGTGCATATCCTAGCCCAGCTCCCGGGAATGAAAACCCTTTGATCTCACTTGGCGGCCGCCCCCTCCAGCTTCTTGCGCACCCGATCGTCCGGCTCCAGCGCCAGTGATTTGCCCCAGGCCGAGCGCGCCTTTTCCGGCTGCCCGAGCGCGCCGTATATGTCGCCGAGATGATCGTAAATGACCGGGTCTTCCTCCGCCGAAAACTGGATGGCCTTGAGGATCCAGCCGAGCGCCTCTTTCGGCCGCTGCAGCTTGAACAACACCCATCCCATGCTGTCGAGATAAGACGCATTCTTCGGCTCGACTTTCACCGCCCGTTCGATGAGCGCGCGCGCCTGGTCAAGCTTTTCTCCCCGATCCGCCAGCATGAAACCGAGATAATTCAGCGCCTCAGGAAAGTCCGGCGACAGCTGCAGGCATTTCTCGAAGTACTTTCCCGCTTGCGCAGCGTCCCCTTGGCGCTCGCAGGCGGCGCCGAATTGAAAATAAAACTCCGTGAGGCGGTTCGTGTCGCCGGCCGGCGCGAACACCTCCGCCGCGCGGAAACGCCGCACTGAATTGGTATAATCCTTCAGCCGGCTGTAGGCGATGCCGGAAAGGTATTCCAACACGAAGTTTGACTGAAATTTCCGGCGCGCTTTATCGAGGGTTTCCACCGACAGGGCCGCCTTTTCCGCGCTGATCTGGGCGCTGGCCAGATCATAATACGCCGGCTCATACGCCGGGTCCAGCAGCAGCGCCTTGTTGAAATAATCCGCCGCCGCCGCATACCGCTTTTCGTCATAAGCAACGCTGCCCAGCAAATAGTAGGCCCGCACTTCGATCGGGTTGTCTCGAATCACCGCCTCCAGCTGCCGGGCCGCAAGTTTTGGATCGCGGCTGCGAAGGGAGAGGTCCATGAGTTTTGCGCGGATGTTTTCATGCACGAGCGGCAGGTCGGGCAGTTGCTGCAATAAATCCATGTAGATCCCCGCCGCTTCCTCGTCCTTCCCCAAAAGATTGTACCCATCCGCCAGTCGAAGCCGTGATTCCGCATCGCTCGGGCCCAGCTTTTCCGCGCGGAGGAGAAGTTCAAGCGCCCTGGCATACGCGGCCGGTTTCTTCGCAGGCTCCTTTAAACCAAAGTTTGCAAACAGTTCCGCCAGCCCGATTAGAAATTCAGCGTCGGTGCCTGACACCCCGGCGGCCTCATCCAACACGTTTCCAGCCGCATTGACTTTCTGATTCTGCAGATAAACCAGACTCAGATTCCGGTAACCCGCCAGCAACTGCGGCTGCCGTTTGATGGCCGTGCGATCGGCTTTGGCGGCCAAATCGATCTTCCCGAGCCTCAAATAAACCTGGCCAAGGCGGGCGAACAGAGCGCCGGAGGCATCCGGCCTCGCGCTCGCGCGAACGAGCAGTTCCATCGCTTCTTTCGGCCGATCCGCTTGCAGAAACCGGCGCGAGACTTCGAGGACCAATGCCTCGTCCGCGGGGTCTTTCCGCGCCGCTTGGTAATATTCCTGCAGCGCCAGCGCCGGCTCGCCGTTCGCTTCGTGGATCACCGCGGCGCTGTAGTGCGCATGGGCCTCAATCCGGTCTGGCTCTGAAGCGGGGTCTGTGGAAGCCGGGCTCCCCTGCGAGCCCACTTGCCCGGCCGAGAGTTGGGCCGATGCGCCGCGTGGGTGCGCCATGCGACACCCGGCAACCGGCACACTGCCCACCGTCAGCAAAACGATCCAAAGAATTGATCGCGACAGCATGCCGTGAGTTATCCTATCAGGGCGCAACCCGCGAAGCCGGGCGGCGCCTGACTCGGCCTGAGAAACACGTCACCGCAGAATTACTTCTGCCAGGTGCGCTTCTTATGGCGATGCTGCCGCAGCTTCTTGCGCCGTTTGTGCTTGTTGATTTTCGCTTTTCGACGTTTCTTTAATGAACCCATACGTTATTAATGGAGTAGTGGAGTGGCGCAGTAATGCAACCCAAATTTTCGCCGCTCCGGCGCCGCGCCGCGTTTTCAGTATACCACTTTGTTCAAAGGATATTCAATGATGCCTTCCGCCCCCGCCGCTTTGAGCCGCGGTATCATCTCGCGGACAATATGTTCGTCAATGATCGTTTCCACCGCCACCCAGCCCGTTTGACTCAAATTGGAAATGGTCGGGTTGCGCAATGCCGGCAGGCTCTCCAACAGGCTGGCCAGATTCTTTTCGGCAATGTTCATCTTCAGACCAACCTTCGCCTCCGCCTCCAGCGCGCCCTTCAGCAGCATCGCCAGGGTCTCGACCTTCTGTCGCTTCCAAGGATCCTTCCACGCGGCATGATTGGCAATCAATCGCGGCGTGGAACTGAGCAGTTCATCCACAATCCGCAGATTGTTCGCGCGCAGCGATGATCCGGTTTCCGTGACTTCAACAATGGCATCCACCAGCTCGTGCGCCTTCACCTCGGTTGCACCCCAGGAAAATTCCACCTCGGCCCGAACCCCGTGCTTTTTCAGGTATTTCTTCGTCAGATTGACGACTTCCGTGGCGATGCGTTTGCCCTGCAAATCCTTGACGGACTTCACCGGGGAGTTTTCGGGGACGCACAACACCCAGCGGGCAGGCCGGCGCGACACTTTGCTGAACAGGAATTCCCCCACTTCATGCACTTTCGACCCGTTTTCCTGAATCCAATCGTAGCCGGTAATGCCGCAGTCAAGGTAACCATGCTCCACGTAACGGCTGATTTCCTGCGCCCGGATCAGCCGGATTTCCAGCTCGTCGTCGTCCACATACGGGATGTAGGACCGGCTGCTCACCTGGATGTTGAACCCGGCCTTCGCCATCTTCTCAATGGTCGCTTCCTGCAAACTGCCCTTCGGCAGCCCAAAACGTAATTTTTTTTTGCTTATGCCCATATTCGCCGCGGAAACAAGAACACCCGCGGATGCGCATAGGTGAACACGGATTCCCGATGACTGCAATTCTTATCCTCTTCCGCGCACGCCCGCGCCGCGATCAAAGGCTTTTCCTCCAAATCACCTTCCGCCCGATGACGGAAATCTCTCCGCGCGCAATGGCCCCGACGCATCGCGGATACAACTCATGCTCCGCCTGGTGAATCCGTTGATGAAGCGTTTCCGAGGTGTCGTCATCCAGCACCGGCACCGCCTGCTGGCCGATGATCGGGCCGCAATCCACGCCCGCATCCACAAAATGAACCGTGCAGCCCGTCGTCTTTACTCCGTGATCGAGCGCCTGCTTCCACGCTTCCAGACCGGGGAACGACGGCAGCAGGCTGGGGTGAACGTTCACCATCCGGCCCTCAAAAGCCCGCAGGAAATCGCCTTTCAACACACGCATAAACCCCGCCAAAACAACCAGATCAACCCCCGCCGCGCGGAGTGCCCCGACCGATGCCCCCTCCGCCTCTTCATCCAGCTTCGTGCGAAATTTGCCCGGAGGAATGAATTTCGCCGGGATCTCCCTCGAGCGCGCGTGGTCCAGAATTCCCGCGGCCTCGAAGTCGCTGATCACCACAACTACCTCCGCCGGAATTTTTCCGGCCGCGCAGGCATCGGCAATCGCCACGAAGTTCGAGCCTTTGCCCGAACCCAGAACGCCGATGCGGAATTTTGGTTTGCCGGCCACGCGCTTTACTTACAGGCAGGGACGGCTCGGCGGCAAGCTTTAGGTTTGGAGGTTGGAACGGCGCCTGGACTGCGCGCGTCTTCAGCGCCGCTGCTCCAAGCCTGTCTTGCTCCACCGGTCCCAACCGGTTCGTGGAAAGCCTCGCCCCACCCAAACCGTACCACCACCAAAACCGTGGACTTTTGGGTTCGCTTCGTGTTTGCTGTCTTCCGGCGACTTTATGGAACAACCGCAGCAACCCCTGGATTCATTGATCGAACAGCGCAAGGCCAAACTTGCCGCGTTGCGCGCCAAGGGCATCGACCCGTTCAAAAACAAATTCGCGCCCGGCGAAACCTGCGCCGCGGCGCGCGCCCACTACACCGAAGGGCGCGAAGTGGCCGTCGCCGGACGCATCACCGCCCACCGTGACATGGGCAAGAGCCTGTTCATCGATGTGCGCGACCAGAGCGGGCGCATCCAGGTTTATGCCCAGAAAAACGTGCTCGGCGACGAGCTGTTTGAAATTTTTCGGCACCTCGACCTGGGCGACTTTATCGGCGCGCGAGGGCACCTGTTCACCACCAAGACCGGCGAAATTTCCATTAAACTAGCCGGGTTTACCATTCTGGCGAAAGCGCTGCGTCCCCCGCCGGCTAAATACTATGGCCTCGAGGACACCGAAATCCGCTACCGCCAGCGTTATCTGGACCTGATCGCCAATCCGCAAGTGAAGGATGTTTTTCTCCTGCGCAGCGAGATCGTCCGCGAAATCCGGAATTTTTTGCATATGCGCGGCTTCGTGGAGGTCGAAACACCCATGATGCAGGCGATTCCCGGCGGCGCGGCCGCGCAACCCTTCGTCACCCATCACAACGCTCTCGGCTGCAATTTTTACCTGCGCATCGCCCTCGAGCTTTACCTCAAACGCCTGCTCGTCGGCGGCATGGACAAGGTCTTCGAAATCGGACGCAACTTCCGCAACGAAGGCCTGTCGCGCAAACACAACCCCGAGTTCACCATGCTCGAAGCGTACCAGGCTTACGGCGATTACGAGAGCATGATGGAACTGGTCCAGGGCCTCGTCTGCCACGTCGCGGAAAATGTCCTGGATACGCTCACGATCGAACACAAGAATGCCGAGGGCTCAGTCGTTAAAACGATCGATCTCACCCCGCCGTGGCGGCGGGTGAAATACAAGGATATCATTTGCGAACACGCGGGCGGCGACTGGTTTCTGTTGTCACCCGGAGAACGCCGCGGACGCGCCCTCAAGCTCGGCGCCGAAGTCGGCAAGGAATTTGAAGACTTCGAAGTCACCCAAGCCGTTTTCGAGAAGCTCATCGAGCCGACGCTGATCAATCCGACGTTCGTGACGCATGCGCCCAAGGAATTGATTCCGCTGGCCAAGCTCTCGCCCGAAGACCCCAGCACGGTCGAGGTGTTCGAATGCTGCATCAACGGCCAGGAAATTGCGCCCGCCTACACGGAGCAGAACGATCCGATCGAACAGCGCGAACGGCTGGAACACCAGGCCGGGGGCGAACAGCAAAAGCTCGATGAGGATTTTCTCGTGGCCCTCGAACACGGCATGCCGCCCGCCGGCGGCATGGGCATGGGCATCGACCGCCTCTGCATGATGCTGCTCGGACAGGAAAGCATCCGCGACGTGATTTTGTTTCCGCAGTTGAAGCCCAAATAAGGCGGCAGCTGACGTAAGGAGGCTCTTTTTTATCCCGAACCCCGGAAACCGGAATTCGGAATTGAAGGCGTGAGCCTCCTCGCGTCAGCCGCTGCCGATTGAAAATGATCGCAGCATCCAGTGCAGCACTCAGGCCTGCGTGTTCAGGGTGCTGCCTGTGGATGGAGCCGAACCCGAAGCCGTCGTCGAACTTGAGTTCCCGCCATCGTCCTTGTCCCCGTCGTTTTCGGTTTCGGCCCGATGATGGTGCCGGCGATGCACGCCCCCGGCGCTCTGCAAATCCTGTTTCAAACTCGCAAACGCCTGTTGCGCTGCGGACGTGTCGCCAGCTTGCAGGGCGCTTGACAGTGCCTGGAAATCCGCATTCGCCTGGTTGTTCGAACCAAACGGCTTGTTTTGAAACGCCGCCTGCAGATTGGACGGGACGATGGATTGCAGATCGTTCTGCCACGCAGTAAAGGCGCTCTTGGCAGTGCTTAAGTTCCCCGTTTGTAATGCGTTCGAGAGCGAGTTAAAATCCTGATATTGCTGCTGATACCAGCCTTGGTTCGCACTCGGAGACTGATTCGTCACTGACGATACATTCGATACGCTCATAATAGTTTGCAGTATTTTTTCTAACTGCCCGTGGATGCTATATCGGAGGGATAAGGGGCGACTTAAGTAAATTCTATTAGTTGATGGATAGAGACTTCTGCAGGGTGAAGGCGCAATCGGGCATTGCGGCTGGAGGGCCGGTCTCCGACCTGGCGTATCCGGGGCTTTGAGGCGAGGGTGAATGCCGATTTGGAGAGCGGCGCTCCAGTTCAGAGCCTGTTGTTTAACGGCGATGCCCGGTTGCGAGCGTCAGCTGGAAACACCTTTGACGATTTTATTGCCCCAAACGAAGCCGAACCCGTAAACTGTGGAAGATTTCTATGGCTACACCGAATCAACCGGAACCCGAAAAAACGCCCGCCCCTGCCGCGCCGTCCGATTTCATCCGCGACATCGTCGCCCAACACGTCGCGGAAAAGAAATATCCGCGCATCCATACCCGCTTTCCGCCGGAACCGAACGGTTACCTCCATATCGGCCATGCCAAAAGCATCTGCCTGAACTTCGGCATCGCTCGAGAGTTCGGCGGCATCTGCAACCTCCGCATGGACGACACCAATCCGACCAAGGAGGACATCGAGTATGTGGACTCCATCACTGCGGATGTGAACTGGCTGATCAGCGGGTGGGCCGAGGACCGGCTCGGCTTGAAGCCCAAAGGCAAAACACCGGATCGGGTCACCAGCGGCGGCAAACCGGATTTCTATCTCGCGCACTCGACGCCCGACTCCGGACCCGCGACCGCCGTTGAGCCTTTTTACGCTTCGGACTACTTCGAGCAAATTTACGAATACGCCCTGGTCCTGATCAAGAAAGGCCTCGCCTATGTCTGCGACCTCTCACCCGAGGATACCGACAGATATCGCGGCGCACCGGACCGCCCTGGCCAGGACAGTCCATGGCGGAATCGCAGCGTGGAGGAAAGCCTGGATTTGTTTCAACGCATGAAAGCCGGCGAGTTCCCCGACGGCGCACGCACCTTGCGCTCAAAGATTGACATGGCGTCGCCGAATATCTGGCTGCGCGATCCGTTGCTCTATCGCATCCGCCACGCGGAACATCATCACACCGGCGATAAATGGTGCATTTATCCGATGTACGACTTCGCGCACTGCCTGAGCGATTACATCGAAGGCATCACGCATAGCATCTGCACGCTCGAATTCGAGGTGCACCGCCCGCTCTACGATTGGATTCTCGACAACCTCGACCTGCCGCGTCCCCTGCCCCATCAATACGAATTCGCGAAGCTGATTCCGACCTTCATGATCGTTTCCAAGCGCAAACTCATCCAGCTCGTGAACGATAAGATCGTCACAGGCTGGGACGATCCCCGCATGCCGACCATCAGCGGCATCCGCCGGCGCGGCGTTACCGCGGAGGCTTTGCGCGCGTTTGCCATCGGCGTCGGCGTCACCAAATACATCAGCGTAACCGACATCGCCGTTTACGAACACGCCATCCGTGAAGACCTGAACCATCGCGCCCTGCGCCGGCTCGCCGTGCTGCGCCCCATCAAGGTTGTCATCACCAATTATCCCGAAGGCAAGTCCGAGGAACTCGATGCCGTGAACAATCCTGAGGACGACAGCGCGGGCAAACGGAAGATTCCGTTCAGCCGGGAACTTTACATCGAGCGCGACGACTTCATGGAAGTGCCGCCGCCGAAATTCTTCCGGCTCAAACCCGGCGGTGAAGTGCGCCTCAAGTACGCCTATGTCATCAAATGCGACGAAGTGCTGAAAGATCCCGCCGGCAATGTCATCGAATTGCGTTGCACCGCCGACCTCGACAGCAAGACCGGGGGGGCGACCGCGAAC
>CAZFOA010000172.1:0-2720 GCA_964520205.1 uncultured Verrucomicrobiota bacterium
GCAGCATTCCGGTTCCCGCGGCCGCACCCACTTTTAATCGCACCCCGGACGGCGGTACGCCTCCGGGCACTTTCCCTGTTGGACCGCGCGACGTCCCGGCGCGCAGCGTACCGTAACGCCAACACCCGCCCGGAATTTTTCACTGAGCCAGGCATTTCAACCCGCTGCGACCAGGGGACCGGTCGCGATCCGAGCAGAGGATCTGTTTGGGAAACACGCCCTCCCCTTCGAGATGCGCTCCCGATAGTTCCTCTTAACCCTGCCCCCACATTTCGGCTGCCAGTCGTTTCTCGGCGGCTTCATTCCCGAGCCCGTGCCGCGCGCGAATGACCGCCAGCCCAATCACCGGCGGATAGACCTGGTCCGCCTTCATGCGCGGCTCGACGTATTCAATCACCTCAAATAGCAGCCGGTTGGCCTCTTCATAAGTCAGGCCGGCGAGTTTCTCGACGTAACGAGTCGCCCGGTCGATGAGCTTCAAGTTGCTGGCCACCACCCAGATCATGGAGTTGCCCATCACCCGGCCCAACCGGACCATCGTGCAAGTCGAAAGCGCGTTGAGCAACATCTTCACTCCCACTCGAGTCACGCCGTCCAACAACAAATCCGTCGTCGGAACCGGCACCAGCACCGAAACGGACGGGACGGGCGTCCGCGCGCCCCGCCCGCGAAAGCCCGGAAAATCGCCCGCGATGGCCCCGAATGAATCCGGATCGCCGAAATAGATCAGCCCGGTCTTTGCGCCCGCGTTTGCCGCGGCTTCGAGTTGGGTTCGATAAAATCCCGCCGCTGACAGCAAGGAATCCTGTTCATCCGCCCCGAGAATGGCCACGACGCTGTCACCGCTGCCCGGCACCCGGTGTTCCTGGCCATCCAGGCCGATTCGGAATCGCATCAGTTCCCGGCAACTGATTTTGCGCATGGCCTCATGCAGACGCGCGGCCTGGTCTCGATCTGCCAGTTTTTGGATTTCGCTCTCGTCCCACTCCACGCACGTGGGCCGGCGCTTCAGCAACTGTTGCCACGCGGACGGGGTTTCCGCGACTGGCAAAAACAGAAACGACCATGATTCCGCCGCCGCGGCGTCATCCCATTTCCTGAACGGCGGCGTGCAATAGGTCGGTGAGCGCTCCGTGGTGTCCGTGAGCACATCCAGGGCAAATCGTTCGGCGTAATAGTTGTTCTTGTGGCCCGTCCGGTAAACACATTCCTCGAGCGACACCAACTCTGCGAGCGGCGAGCGCACCTTGGGAGATTGCAGGGTGGCCTGCATCTCCGCCAGCTTCCTCAGGAATTCAGCGGGCACAACGGCGGAATCCAGGGCGCACGGGCCTTCCGGCTCCAGCTCCCGCATCAAGTCGCGCAACACCATCTCCAGCACCGTCAGCATCACGCAAAGCTGAATCGTCGTCGCCTGCATCCGCGTCGAACCCATGATGGCCATCGGGCCGGTCGTGAGATTGAGCTTCTGAATTCGGGGATCCTCGAGGACTTCGCGGCTGCGCTGGACGTGCTGGCGGAGGATCTCGTCCGGATTGTTATAGACGAAATAAACCCTGGCTCCGGCATCCACGCCTTGCCAGGCGGTGCCGATGACAAACGAAGTTTCGCCGCCTTCCGTTATGGCAAACACCGTATCCTTGCCCGACACGCCGCAATCCCCGATCTGCTTTTTGCCGAACGCAGCGAAGTCTTCGAACCCTTCCACCGATTTGATCAGCGCAAAATCGCCGCCCGCCATCACGCTCAGGGCGCGGTTTTCCCAATCCTCCGGCGCCGGCGAACATTTCAAGCCTCGCGCGCGCTGGCGCTGCCAGAAATCGCGCCAGATGGCGGCCAATTGAATGCTCAATCGGCCCGTCGAACCGCAGCCGGTGAAAAAAATTCTGCCGCCGCGCTTCAAGGATTTTACCAGCGATTCCTTGATGTCCCCTGCTCTGCCCGATCCCGCAAACTCGCGGTATTTCGCCACCACGTCGTCATCCACCCCAAAGAGCAGGCCGAGGGCTTCCCCAATATCGCGCCGGGCCACGCCGCTGAGATTTGCCGTGACCGCATGCGAAGCTTCCGTCACCAGCGCGCCGAGTTTGAACTGGCCGCTGATTTTCAGGAATTCTTCCGACCGTTTATCCGATGTTGCGCTCATGCTGATTTGTGGCGTGAGCCGGCGTCAGTCCCCTCCGGAACCGGCGCCAGCCGCCAGGCCCACTGCGGCCAGGGTGGTGTAACGCGCTCCCTCCGGCGAAAGTTCGCTGCGAATGATAGCGACCTCGGCGGCGGTCCATTCGCCGAAAAGTCTTCCGCTCATTTCCAAAGCCGGCTTTTCCAGAATTCCCGCCGGCGGGCGAGGCGTCCTTTTGGCCCGGCCCAAAGTCACGTGAGCGGTGAAATTCTTTTCGCCGCTTTCCGCGGTGACATTCCGGACCGCGGTGTCGACCGCCTGCTGCAGCTTCGACAGCAATCCTTCACGATCATTCACCCCCACCCAGATCGCTTGCGGGGATCGGAGGTTGGGAAAAGCGCCGATTTGTTCCGCGCGCAGGCGAAACGCCGGGAAATGGCTGCAGGCAGCCTGAGTCGAGCGGGTCAAAGCCTCGATGCAATCCGTGGGCACGTTTCCCAGGAATTTGAGGGTCAGATGGAACTGGCCGCGCTGGGTCCAGCGAAAGCAATTCTCCGGCAGGCCGCGCCGCAGTTCTGCCTGCGCTTTTTCCATTTCG
>CAZFOA010000172.1:2820-8060 GCA_964520205.1 uncultured Verrucomicrobiota bacterium
TTCCGTCTTCCGACTTCTGACCTCGGGCCTCACGGCAGCGGTTCGCCACGCGCGGCGGTCAGCAGGCGATACCATTCCTCGTGCGTCAATTCCAATTCGGTCGCTCCGACAGCCTCGCGGATGCGACCCGGGTTGGTCGAACCGACGATGGGCATGATTTTGGAGGGATGCTTCAGCAGCCAGGCGAGCGCGACGACCGTGCGGCTGACTCCGCGCGATTTGGCGATTTCTTCAAGCACGGGCACGAATTGTTCCGGACGATACGACTGCTGGGCGGTCAACAGCCGCTTGGCTCCTTCGCCGATCAGCCCTCCGGCCAGCGGGCTCCAGGCCATCGGCGTTATCTTCTCAATCAAACATTGATCCAACATGCCATCCGTGAACGCGTCGAGTTTCGCCAGGCTGATTTCGACCTGATGCACGATCAGCGGCATCGGGCAGGCAATCTGCACCGCGGTCACCAGCGATGGCCGGAAGTTGCTGATGCCAAACCAGCGCACCTTGCCGGAATCGCGCAATTGCACGAAAGCCTTGGCGATCTCCTCCGGGTTGGCCAGGTAATCGGGCCGGTGCAGCATGTAAATGTCAATCGCCTCGATGCCCAGCCGCCGCAGCGATCCCTCGCACGAACGGAGGATGTAATCGGCGGAAAAATCCCAGCAATGCGGCGAACCCGGCGCGGGGTAGCCGGGCGGCCGAACGCCGCACTTGGTTAAAATCAGCACTCGCTGGCGCATTCCGGATATTTCCTTGAGAACCTCCCCCAGGATCTGTTCCGCCGCGTTGCGACCGTAAATATCCGCGTTGTCAAACAGTGTGTAACCGGCTTCGAACGCCGCAATGGCGGCCGCGCGGCCGGCCGCGGCGCTTTCCGCTGTCACTTCACCCGGTTTGCCCGAGCCGGCCAGCCGCCAGCAACCGTAAGCCAGCCGGCTGCTCACCAGGGAACTTGTTCCAATAGGTATCGTTTGCATTTCGTAAGCCGGGTCCAACGTAAGAGCAGAACCGAATTTCGGAAAGATCAAATTATCACGTTCCACAACGGAGGGTGCGATTAAAAGTGGGTGCGGCCGCGGGAACCGGAATGCTGCTTTTGGGCGCCAGCATTTGGGTTTCGGACGGAGTGCGCCCGTCCCCGGGCGCAGCAGCCTGGAGCGCGGAGTGTGACACCAGAAGTTCGTGAACGTGGTTGCGTGCGAGCCTGGCTGCGGCCGAGGACGGCCGCACTCCGCCCCCAAAACCTCACCCACTTCTAATCACACCCCACAACGGACCACGTCATTCCGTGTACTCAGGACATCAAAGATCCGACTTTATAGTTGCACAACATCACTTGGACTGACATGCTCCAGGCTGTTCAGAAGGCAGACCTAACCCTTTAAATCAGACAATATTTCCTGATCAAATGAAACAAGGACTTTCTATTACGGTGATTGTTGCGGTGTCGGCTGCCTGTGCGGCGGCGAACCTCAATGCCCTCGCAGCAACCGCGAAACCCAAGCTTGCCATCACCGCGCCCAAAGCCGGTCTGCAGGTGAGCAACGAAGTGTTCGAGGTCACGGGCAAAGCCTCCGGCGGTACGGGAGTTTCGAACGTTTGGTGCCGGGTGAATGCCAACCCGTGGGTGCTCGCCACCGGCACCACGAACTGGAATGCCAGTGCGGACCTGGCGCCGGGGACAAACACTCTCCTGGCTTACGCCGAGGACACGGGTGGGAACCTTTCCACGACAGGCAAAGTGAGCTTTTTCTACGTGGTGCTCGCCCCGCTGACCGTGCAGACCAATGGCCTCGGCAAGGTCACGCCGGACTACGATGGCAAGTGGCTTGAGATCGGGAAAAGTTACACCATGACCGCGAAGGCCGGGACCGGATGCACCTTCGACCACTGGGGTGGAAGCATTTTGACCAACAAACCCGCGCTCAACTTTCTGATGGCGTCGAACCTCGGCTTCATCGCCAATTTCAAGGACGTGAAACGTCCGGTCTGCGTGATCACCTCTCCGAAGGTGAACCAGAAAACAACCGACGATGTGATAACGGCCGCGGGAAAAGCCAGTGACAACATCGGGGTAAGCAATGTGTGGTATCAACTCGACGGCGCAGGGTGGAGCCCTGCAACCATCGCCGTCGATGGGAAAAACTGGACTGCCGCGGATCTGGCGCTCGTTCCCGGAGCTCACCTGCTGCAGGCGTTTGCCTCGGACGCCGCGGGCAATGCATCGCTGACGAACAGCGTGAAATTCCTCTGTATCGGATCGCCGGATTCCCTGGCCGGAATCAACTTGACTGCGGGACCCACGGCAACCGGGACCGCACTTTTGAGTTTCGGGACAACCACTTTCAGCCAAACCGGCGGGTCCGCTCATCACAACGTGGGCGTAGGAACTTACACCTATGCGAAAACGGGGCCGGCGAGCGGCGAAGTTTTGTTGACTTTCGTCGCACCGCCGCCCGTGGCGAACGATACGGAGCAGCCACCGGACATTCGCATGGGTTTCACCACGCCGACCTCCGGGTTCATGACAAACGTGAGCGTTTCGACTGCAGGCTATGCCTTTACGATCAAGCCCGCGACGAGCCTGGCGCCCGGTTTGATAACCGGGAAAACGCTGCAGCTAGCCAAGGCCGGAGGGGGGAAGGTGACGGTTGTGCTCGCCCAGGACGGGACGTTTACCACCAGTGCCACGCCGGGAACCCAGGAGTATGGTACTTATACCTACGCGTCGTATAGTCCCGCCGCCGGAATGCTGGCGCTGTTTTATCAAGACCCGGCTGCCGCCGGCGCGATGAACTACATCCAACTGACATTCACCACCGCCAACTCGGGGACGATCATCAACACCCTGTGCTACTCGGATGGCTCCTACAAGGGCACCGCCACTGGGACATTCGCACTTCAGTGAATTTGTTTGCCCAATCTGGCGCGCGGCATCAGGGCAGACGCATCTGATTTGCCGTCGCATCGACGCGCAATGCCGCCTGAACTTGCGTTTCCTGACGGTTGAGGCAAGCTGCGGCCGTTGAAGTTATTCTCCGTCCAATCGCTCAGGCAAAGCCGTTACCCGCTGGCTGTCGCCGCCGGACTTTTGCTCGCGGCGGCGTTTCCCACAATCGGCATCGCCGGTTTCGCCTGGATCGCGCCCGGACTCATGCTGGCTGCGGCAATGGGCCGGAGGGGCGGCGAAAGTTTTCGACTCGGCTGGGCGGCCGGGGTCGCGTACTACCTGTTGCTGCTGCATTGGCTGCTCTTCATTCCCGTCACCGGTTTTCCCATTCTGGGCTGGGTCGCTTTGAGCGCCTATCTCGCGCTGTTTCCGGCCGCGTGGGTCTGGCTGGCCTCGCGAATCTCAAATTTCAAATTTCAAATTTCAGATTCCCCTGCCGCCGAAAACAGCTGGCTTGCCGCCGCCGGCGAAATCTCGGCCTGGAGTTGGAGCCGGCGCGTCTCCTGGACGATTTCCTGCGCTGCCATCTGGGTGGCGCAGGAAATGATCGTGGGCCGGCTCTGGGGCGGATTCCCCTGGAACCTGCTGGGCGGGTCCCAATACCGCATCGTGCCGCTGATTCAAATGGCGCGCGTTACCGGCGTTTACGGGCTTTCGTTTCTGGTCGCGTGGACTTCCGTGTCGCTGCTTTGCGCCGTGGCCGTGATTCTTCACCGGCCGAAGCTGCGTTCGGTGTGGATGGGCGAAATTATTCTGCCATTCACGGCGGTGGCGGCAGCCTTCGGTTTCGGATTCCACCGGCTGTGGCAGGCGCCGGCGGCCGGGCGTGAACTGCGCGTCGCGCTGGTTCAGCCCAGCATTCCGCAAACGCTGATTTGGGATCCGGAAAAGAGCACCGAACGTTTCCAGGATTTGATCCGGCTTTCGGAACAAGCCCTCACCCAGCCGGCCGATCTCCTGGTTTGGCCGGAAGCCGGGATTCCCAAATTGCTGCGTTATGATGAAGCCACGTTCCAGGCGGTCACAAACCTCGCGAGCCAACACCATGTTTGGATGATCGTAGGATCGGATGATGCCGAACCCTCGAAGCACTCATCCGATCCCAAAGACGACGAATACTATAACAGCAGTTTTCTGGTCAGCCCCGAAGGCCGGCTGGTTGCCGGCTATAGGAAGCGGAATCTCGTGATCTTCGGCGAGTATATTCCCCTCGTGCGCTGGCTGCCGTTCATAAAATGGTTCACGCCCATTCAGGGAAGCTTCACGCCCGGAGATCGCGCCGTGCCGTTTGAATTGGCCGGGCGGGACGAATCCCCCGGAGACTCGACTCATCAAATGGCGAAAATCTCGGTGTTAATCTGTTACGAAGACACCTTTGCGCCGCTCGCTCGCGAAGACGTTGACGCGGACACGGATTTCCTGGTCAACATCACCAACGACGGCTGGTTTGGCGAAGGCGCCGCGCAATGGCAGCATGCGACCACCGCCCTGTTTCGCACCGTGGAAGAGGACGTGCCTCTGATCCGCTGCACCAACACCGGCCTGACGGGCTGGTATGATGCCTGCGGCCGCCTGCGCGAATTCTTTAAGGACGGGAAAGGAACCATCTACGGCGCCGGTTTCATGACCGTCAGAATTCCCCTGCTCGCGCCGGGCGAAAGGCGTTCGCCGACTTTTTACCATCTGCACGGCGATTGGTTCGGCTGGGGATGCGTCGGTTTTACTGCGCTGACACTGATTCGGAGGAAGCTGCAGCGGTAGAATTGGCGATTGTGGCAAGAGCTGGAAATGTTTTCGACCTTGACCCGCTCCATCCCCGGCTCATAGCCTGCCCTCCAAGAGTAAGGATTCTCAAAAATGACTCAATGTTTTCAGCCCTAATATCAACATAGCTTTAAAACAGTCGATGTAATTGAATTGTTCGGCGAAAGAGTTTATGAAATTCGTGCACGTAGGAATAATCATCGCGATGGCCGCCTGCGTTGCGACTTTTACCGGTTGCAGTACTGGCACCCCTGTCGTGGCGGCGAGCGGCGGTGCCTACACAGTGACCAAGTCTGGAACTACAGGCTTCACACCTTTGGGAGTGCTTCGGAAAAAAGCGTATAAGGAGGCGAACAGGTTTGCGGCGTCCAAAGGAATGGTGGTTGAGGTCATATCTGTAAATGAGGTGCCTGCTGGGTTCGCTCGGTGGCCTCAGGTAGATCTTCGTTTCCGGCTCGTGAGCTCGGCCGATCGGGACTCCGGTACCGGAGCAACTGTTCTCACGATCGGGAATCAGTCGAGTCACGAT
>CAZFOA010000173.1:0-8035 GCA_964520205.1 uncultured Verrucomicrobiota bacterium
TTGCCGAAATAGCGTTTCTCCATTTCAATGAGGTGCTTTTCGTCCTCCGTCCGCAGCCGCTCGAGCACGGTCGGATGCACGACGATGCGGAGCTGGAAGTCGGATTCATCGCGCGGACGCTTCTTGAGGATTTCGTTGAGTTTGCGCTGGATTTCCACGCTCATGGTGAGGACGCTCTTGACCTTGCCGCGGCCTTTGCAATACGGACAGTCATCGTAAACCGCAGCCCGCACGCTTTCCGAATGGCGCTGCCGGGTCATTTCCATCAAGCCCAATTGGGATATGGGCAGGATGTGCGTCTTGGCCTTGTCGCGCCGCAGGCCTTCCTTCATTCGCTGGTAAACCGACTGCTGGTCGCGCCGCGATTTCATGTCGATAAAATCGAGCACAATCAGGCCGCCCATGTTGCGCAACCGGAGTTGCCGGCTGATTTCGGCGCCCGCCTCGAGATTGACCTTGAGGATGGCGGATTCCTGATCCTTGCCGCCCTTGTGCCGGCCGGTGTTGACATCAATCGCAACCAGAGCTTCGGTCTCGTCGATAACGATGTACCCGCCGCTCTTGAGATGCACCTGGCGCGAAAAGGCATTCTCCAGTTGCTTCGTGATGTTGAAGCGGTCGAAGATCGGTTGCGGGTCGGCGTAAACTTTCACTTTGTCCGCCGACCGTTTGGAGATTCTGGAAACCATTTCCCGCATCCGGTCGTAGGCCTTTTGATTGTCCACCACGATGCGCTCCACGTCTTCGGTCAGGAAATCGCGCACGGTGCGCTCGATCAAATCCGGTTCCTGGAAAACACATGTGGCGGAGGGCTGGCTCTTGATGCGGTCCTGAACCGTGCGCCATTCTTCGAGCAGCAACGCGAGATCGCGGACGAAATAACGCTTCTGCTGGCCTTCGCCGGCGGTGCGCATGATGACCCCCATGGCGTCGGGAATGGAAAGTTCGCGCAGAATTTTCTTTAAACGCTGGCGTTCCTGCTGGTTCTCGATTTTTCGCGAAATCCCGCTTTGGTCCGAATTGGGCAGCAGGACGAGATAGCGCCCGGGCACCACCAGGTTGGTCGTCACGCGCGGACCCTTGGTCCCAATGGTGCCTTTGGTCACCTGCACGATGATGTCGCTGCCGGGGGGATAGACTCTTGGGATGTCTTTCTGGGTAATCTTCGGCTTGTCGCGGCGGCGCCCTTCGCGCTCGACGATTTCCACGCCGCTGTCGAAACTGCTCGGCACGATGTCCCAATAGTGGAGGAAGGCGTTCTTTTCGAAGCCGATGTCCACGAATGCGGCTTTCAGGCCGTCTTCAAGGTTGCGCACTTTGCCTTTGAAGATGCTGCCCACCAGGCGTTCTTCCGTGGTGCGTTCGATGTTGAATTCCTCCAGCCGGCCGTCTTCCGAGACCGCGACGCGCGTTTCCAGCGTTTCCGCGTTGATGATGACCTCTTTGTGGATTTTCTTGATCGGTTTGATCAGCCGTTGAACCCTCCTCACCAGCGACGTGGCGGCGTTGCGGATGGTTTCCACGATGGTTTTGGGCGCCTCCTGAACCTGGACTGGTTCAAACGGTTTCTCCTCCTCAACCAGCGCGGGAGTTTCCAGGTTCGGCTCTCGGAACCCGTCTTTGGGGCTGTCGGCTTCCGCCTGCGGAGCCGGCGCCAGGCCTTCGGGCGGCAGTCCGGCGGCAATGTTCTCAGCGCGCTCGATTTCCTGCGCGTGGCGCCGTTCATAAACTTTCTCTTGCGCTCCCGAACCGCCGGTGGCTTCAGCCCGGGCTTCGGTTGCCTCCCGATCCGGCTTTTGCTGGCCATGCCCCAGTCCGCCGCTCGGACGAAAACGCATTCCGCCGCGTCGCCGCCGGGAAAAATTTCTGTCACTCATAGTTAATAGGCCTTTCGATAGATATACACATTCTGCAACATGCCCATGGCGATCAACGAGCCGAGCACTGAGGATCCGCCGTAAGAAAGCAGCGGCAGTGGCACGCCCGTCACAGGCATGATGCGAATGTTCATGCCGATATTAATGAACACATGGCTGAACAGGAGCGTCACCGCGCCGACAGCCAACAGTTTGCCCAGGCGATCGCGAGCCTGGCCGCCGATTCGAATTCCCGTGAACAGAATCACCGAATACAGCGTGATCACGACCACGCTGCCGACAAATCCCTCCTCTTCGGCGATGACGGAGAAGATGAAGTCGTTATGCGCCACGGCGCGCGGCAGATATCCCAATGCATTCTGGGTGCCCTGCCGCCAGCCCTTGCCCGTCAGGCCACCGGAGCCCACGGATATCAACGCTTGCCGCACATTGTGCGAATCATCGAATTGTTGCTTGCGAGCGCGTTCCACCTCCGCCTTGGACGCACGACCCGGCGGAGTGTAATCCTTGCTGAAGTACACCAGCAGCCGTCGCCGCTGGTAATCCTCAAGCTTAATCTGCCAATTCGGCGGAGCAAACAACACGTCCACCAAAAATAACCCGGCGAGAATTCCAACGCCGGCAATCAAGCGCGACAAATAACGCCTCGGCGTGCCCGCCGCAAACAGCATGGCCAGACCCGTCGGGAGCAGCACCAGCGCGGAGCCCAGGTCCGGCTCTTTTAGAATCAACAGAAAAGGCAGCAACGTCACCCCGATCGCCTTCCAGAAATTGCCGGGATGACGCAGTTCCTCGATCGGCCGGCTCAGAAAATGGGCCAGGGCCAGAATGAAGGCGAGCTTTGCAAATTCGCTCGGCTGAAATTGAAACGCGCCGAAATCGATCCATCGCCGCGCGCCCAGGCGCATCGAGCCGATGCCCGGAATCAGCACTGCGATCAACAGCAGGATGGTGATCCAGTAAATCACATAAGACCAGCGGCAGAGGGAATGATAATCCATGAAACACAAGGCGATTGCAGCCGCGGTGCCGGACGCATACCAGACGAGTTGCTTGAACCAATAGGCGCTATACCACGGCGCAATTCCGGCCGAATCGCCGACCATGGTGGCGCTGTAAACGAATGCCAGGCCCAACAGCATCAACCCCAGCAACGCAAGCAATTGCACTTGGTCAATGCGCGACCGTTGCTCGTTTAGGATGTCTTCAAACATGGCTGCAGCGAGGGAATGACGGGGCGATGGAGCGATGAACCGCGCGGCGGCTCGGCTTTCCAATCGTCCCGTGTTCCGTTTTGTGCTTCAGGTTCATTCGGTCTGGGCCAAATTCTGCGGCGGTTTGGGCCGCTCGCTCTGCAGCAGGGCTTCGTAGATTTTTGCCGCAATCGGCGCGCAGGTCAGGCCGCCGGAACTGCCGCTTTCCACCATAACCACCACCGCGTAGCGCGGCCGGTCATACGGCGCGAAGGAAATGAACCAGGTGATATGGTTGATGACCTGATTGCGCTCGTTGGTCACCTGGGCCGTGCCGGTCTTGCCGCAAATCTGCAGGCCCGCGACCACCGCCCGGGCTCCGGTTCCGGCATCCTCAACTTCATCCCGCATCGCGTCCTTCAGGATCTGAAGATTGCGCGGGCTGACGCCCAATTCATCGCGAACCTGGCCCCGGGGAAACACATGCGGCGGCTCGTCCGAGGCCGGATCCTGGGATTCGATCCGGTCCACGAGCCGCGGCTGGAGCACCTTGCCGCCGTTGGCCAGCGCGGCGGTCATGACCGCGATTTGCAGCGGCGTCACGTCAATATATCCCTGTCCGATGCAGAGATTGGCCGTGTCGCCATCGGACCAACCGGCGCGGATTCTTTCCAGGCTGGGAAAATCGCCGCGGGTTTCCTGGCGGGTTGGCAATTTGATCAGCTCGCCCAATTGCAACCGTTTCCCAAGTTTTACAATGTTCTCAATTCCGGCCTTCATGCCGTTCGTGATGAAATACGTGTTGCTGGAGAACATGATGGCGCGGCGAAAATCATAAAGTCCCGGTGCGGCCAGGTCGTGAATCTTGCGGCGGCCCACATACGTGAAACCCGGATTGTAAATCGTTGCCTTCGGATCCAACCCCGCTTCAAGGCAGGCAAGGCCGACGACCGTTTTGAAAATCGAGCCGGGCGCGTATTTTTCCTGCGTGGCGCGGTTTATTTCCGGGCGCAATCTTGGGTCGTGCAACCGGTCGTTTTCGGCCGGCGAAAGTTTGGGGATGAAAACATTGGGATTGAATGACGGCACCGACGCGAGCACCAGGACATCTCCCGTGCGCACGTCCATGACCACTGCGGCGCCCCGGACCGGAGCCTCAATCGGAGCGCTCTGCAGCGCTTTTTCCGCCGCCTGCTGGATGGGCAGGTCGAGGGTGAGCACGACATTGCGTCCGGGTTCGGCGGGGGACCAGATATTTTCGGCGTGGCGGTAGCCCAGATTGTTGACGAGCACGGACTTTTCTCCCGCCCGGCCGTGCAGTTCCGGGTCGTAACCGAATTCAATTCCAATGGCGCCGCGGTAATCCGGCAAACGGTAGGAGAAAAACGCTTCCTCGCCCGCAATCGAGCTCTCGTCTCGCTGCAAATAGCCCAGCAAGTGCGCCGCCGTGTTGGTGTAAGGATAGAAACGGGTGGATTGGATTTCCAGGTCCGCCCCCTGCGGGCGGTCGGGTTCTTCTTCAAAGCGGGCGATTTGGACGGAACTGATATTGTTCGTGACCGGGTAGGGGAGGACCAGGCTCTTTTCGTAATGATGCTCAAAGTCGGCGGCATCCAGGGACAGCGGTTCCTGCAAACACCGGCTCAACAGGGTCAGCGCGTTGCTGGCCACTTCATAACGCGCCTGCCGGCCGAGCGAATCCTTCAGGTCGGCGCCGAGCAGAAACTGCTTTTTCTCCTTCGAAGTCAGCCGCCGCCCCAGCGTCTTCCCCATTTCTTCCCGTTGCTGCACGAGGCGGGCTGCCGCCGCCTTGGCCTTGCCCGCATAGTTCGTCTTGAATTGCCGGCTCAGTTCCTCAAGGTAAAGGCTCACATTGTAGGCGGGATGGTTTTCCGCCAGCGCATTGCCGTTGCGATCAACAATCTTTCCCCGGACCGCCGGGATCCGGACGGTGCGATAGGATTGGGTCTCCAGATTTTCCTGGTAATCCCGCGCGTGGACAATCTGCACCCACCACAGGCCGGCCAGCAGCATGCCCATGCCCCCCAGCACCACCAGCGCCAGCAGACGCAGTTGCGGGTCGTTCTTCTCCAGTTGATCGAATATCAGCATGGGCTGGGAATGGAGTTTGGGAGTTTGGGAGTTTTGCGGTTTTGCAGGGAAACGCCTGCCGCGCTTGCCCCCCCTCCGAAACTCGAAAACTCCAAAACGTTGTTCATCACTAGTTCCTTCCCCTCCGAATTTCCCGGTCCGGACGGAATCCCGGCTCGGCGGCCTGGCGATAATTCAAGGCGCGATCGCACAGGCCGAAAAGTTGAAACCAGACCGGAGTCGCCACCGCCCCGCCGAGGCTCATGACCAGCCATTGCCAGAGCGACCCCCAACCCAGCAACGGCGAGTGTCCCGACGTCAGCAGCAGCAGCAGCGTCAGCAGCGGAACCACAGCGCTCGCGGCCAACCCCAGGATGAACTGGGCAAAAAGCTGGTCGCGAAGGATGAAATCGCGCTGGCAGTGAATCGCCAGACCGGTCAGGAACAAGGGCAGCACACTGACGCCGAGCGGATTGGCGGAGAGCGTGTCAAAGAACAAACCGCCGAGCACCGCGACCAGGGTCATCACGGTCAGCCGGGTGGCCAGACTGGCGTAAACCACCAGCGCTGGCAGAAGATCCACTTGCGCTCCCAACAGATGGCGGATGCCGTTGAAAGCCGCTTCCCAGAATACGGCCAGCACGACGGCGACCAGGAGCAGGATGGAATTGAGCGCGCTCATTTCGCTGGTGAGTGGCCCGGCAGCGTCCATCTGCCGCCCAAACCGAACCGCGGACGCCGAACCCCGAGTCCTGTCAATTGAACCCGGATCACCGGCCATTGCCCGGAGGCGATTGAGGATGGTGCGCTGGGAGTATTCATGGAAACAGGACCCAGACTTCTTCGAGCGCGCCGAGATTCACGCCCAGTTTCGCCCGCGCTTCGGTGTACAGGCCGTATTCGACGCGGTGCGAATCCGCGATTTTTCCAACGGGAATTCCTTTGGGAAAGATGCCCCCAAGACCGCTCGTCAGCACGTTTTGACCGGGTTTGATTTCGGCATCTTTTGAAAGATAATCCAGCACCAGGAGCGATTGGTCCAGCGGGCTGGCGGACTCGATGACTCCCTCGTCGCGCGCCTCATTTTCCACGAGAGCCGCCACTTTGCAACCGGGGTCGCCGAGCAGAATGACCTGCGAGCGGGTGAGGCTCACCGAGGAAATCCGGCCGACGAGGCCATCGGGCGTCAGCACGGCCAGGTTGGTGCGCACGCCATCGCGGCTGCCGAGGTCGATTTGGACGGTTCGCCACCAGTTGGCCGGGTCGCGCAGGACGACATTGGCGAGCTTGAGTTTCCAGGGGATTTTTTGTTGCCAGCCGATCAGTTGGCGGAGCCGGGAGTTTTCGCGGGCGCTTTCCGCCAGTTGCAGCGCTTCGAGGCGGCACTGCTGGTTTTCGCTGCGCAAAGCGTCGTTTTGCCGCAACAACTCGCTTCTGGGCACGACGGATTCACCGGCATTTTCCGCGAGCTGGTGGGAGGAATTTGCGAGCCCGAATAACGGGAGAAACAAGCTTCCAATCGCCAGTTTTAGCCGGGTTGTAGCCTGGCCTGGCAGATTCAAAATAATCAGTGTGAACACCAGAACCAGGCCTAAAGCAATATAATGCGGCCGTTTTAGCATCGATTCACCATTCGGTCAGCGGAACGCCCACCGGGCGCCCGGATCGGTTTACGGAGCCGATCTGCAGCTTGATGACGCTCAGAACGTCGCAGGAATCACTTCGAGTTGGAAGAGACGCGTTTCAGGAACTGGAGTTCTTGCAATACCCGGCCAGTGCCTTCGGCCACGGCACTCAACGGATCGTCGGCGACATGAACCGGCAAGCCGGTTTCCTCCGCCACGAGCCGGTCAATGCCGCGCAATAATGATCCGCCGCCCGCCATGACAATGCCGCGGTCGATCAGATCGGCCGACAGTTCAGGCGGACAACGTTCCAGGGTAATGCGGACAGATTCCAGGATTTGAGAAAGCGGCTCCTGCAAGGCTTCGCGAATTTCTTCCGAGCGAATGGTCAGCGTTTTCGGCAGCCCGGCGCTCAGATCGCGGCCTTTTACTTCCATGGTTAATTCCTGCTCCAGCGGAAAAGCAGAGCCAATTCGTATCTTGATTTCTTCCGCCGTGCGTTCGCCTATCATCAGGTTATACGCCCGTTTCATGTGCGCTACAATTGTCTCGTCAAATTCGTCTCCGCCCACCCGCAGGCTCCGGCTGAAGACAATGCCGGCCAGGGAGATAATCGCGATTTCGCAAGTCCCTCCGCCGATGTCCACAATCATGTTGCCCGCGGGCTCATGCACCGGCAAACCGACACCGATGGCGGAAGCCATGGGTTGTTCGATCAAATACACTTCCCGCGCGCCGGCATGAGTTGCGGAATCTTTCACAGCCCGTTTTTCGACTTCGGTGATGCCTGACGGCACGGCCACAACCACCCGTGGCGCAATCAGTTTCCGGTGATGCACCTTCTGAATGAAGTGGCGAAGCATGGCTTCGGTAATTTCAAAGTCCGCGATCACACCGTCCTTCATCGGCCGAATGGCCACGATGTTCCCCGGTGTGCGGCCGAGCATCCGCTTGGCTTCCTCGCCTACGGCCAGGACGTTGGTGGTGCCCGCCTGAATCGCCACGACCGACGGCTCTCTCAGGACAATGCCTCGATCACGGACATAAACGAGGGAATTAGCCGTCCCCAGGTCTATCCCAATGTCATTGGAAAACAGGCTTTTAAGTTGCGCAAACATGAATCTGCTTAACAAAGTCACTAATTAATCGACAACCGCAGGGAGGTCAAGATTATTAACCTGCCTGCCAAAACCCGGGGTGTGATTAGAAGTGGGTGAGGTTTTGGGGGCGGAGTGCGGCCGTCCTCGGC
>CAZFOA010000174.1:0-7983 GCA_964520205.1 uncultured Verrucomicrobiota bacterium
CGCGGAGCCGGAAAGCGCCGCCGATTGAATTATCCGGCGTCAACGGGATGTCGTAGCCTGGCGTGGCGTTGGAACTGTAATCGTGCGGGATGCCGATCGCGGAACTGAGAAACAGCATCGTTCCGTTGGTTTCCACGCGTCCGCGGGCGTGCAAAGGTTTTCCCGACTCAAGCGCGACGAGGCTGTAACTCCCGCCGCCCGAAAGCGCGATCCAATGCACGTCGCGTTTCGAAGAGCGGAAGGAGATGTCCTTGCTCGTCACCGAGCCGGTCGGATTCCCGATGTGACCGGCCGGGTATTCGGTCCACCGGCTTTCACTGAGCCACGACATCCGATCCATGGCGGCGGGAAGCAGGAACTTAAGCCCCGCTTCCAGGGCAATGGCGTTGGTGCCCTTCCAGGCGAGGCTCCACGCGACTTCCGCCTGGGCATCGGCGCCAATGTCCAGTGTGTACTTGAGTTCTCCTTTGAGTTCGTCAGAACCCGCCAGGTAAACGTCCGCGGTAACGGAGATTTTGGCCACCGCGCCGTCCAGCGTTGCGGCGACAACCGCATTCGTCAGCAGGGGCGGCTGACGGTTGCTGATCGGAGGGGGTGGGCGATGCCGGCCTTCACCGCCACCGCCGCCGCCGCGGCCACTTCGGGCGCCGCCAAAGAGGCCCTCGCCGAGATTCAAGATCGGTCCGCCAATCACGAGGTCCTGGTCGCCAGCCCGCCAGGAGATGATCTGGCCGGTTTGCTTGTCCAACTGCAGCCGGGTTCCGGCCGTCTCCACGACGACATTCTGATCGGTTTCTGACAAATGGACCGGCTCGGTGGTCGCCAGGGTTGGCGGAGCGGCGGGAGGTTGGTAAGCCGGAGTTCGCAATGTGGTGGCGTAAATGCTTCGGCCATCCGGGTGAATGAACTCCAGCCGCAACGTGTCCATCCCCGCCGTGGCGGGGAACGACGCATCGGTGGAAGAACGAGGTTTGCAGGCGATGCGACTCTCACCCTGCGCAAGTTCCAGCCCTCCGGCCAAAGCCTGCCACCGGCAGGTCAATTCGGACAGGTCGGTGAACGCATACCGGTTCTGGATCGGAACGACGCAACGGCCATCCGCCACAATCACCTGGCGCGCGGCGGTCGTCACCGGGCTGTAAACCATTTTCACGTGCCAGTACGGGGGTTTGATCTTGCGGTCGGACGTCACAATGCCCTTGTCGTTTTCGTCCCTCATGCCGGTCACCGGATCCACACCTCGACGGTCGGGAAACTTGTCGGCCATGCCCTGGTCCTGCCATTCCCAAATCCACGCGCCGGTGATCCCGTCGGCCGGCCAGATGATGTCCCAGGTATTGACCAGCGCCTGGCCCCAGAAATCCTGGATGCCGTAATCGTAATCCATCGCCGCGCGCAGGCAGAAAATGTGCGGTTGCTCGGTGATGATGGCCGGAATCTTCGACCGCTCGGAACTGGTGACCATGTTTTGGAGGTTCGTGATGGCGGGATAATGGGAATCTTCGAAGTCCGAGCGCGGATTCTGGCCAAGATTCTGTTGGGAGATGAAGGCGGGCCGGGTCGGGTCGTTCGCCTTCATGTAATCGAACGCGGACTGGGCATTGGGGCCGTAACCGCTTTCATTGCCAATGCTCCAGGCCATGACGCACGGGCGGTTTTTGTCCCGCGCCAGGGTTTCCTTTGAGCGCAGCAGGAAGGCCCACACGGCGTTGGTGTTCTTCAGACTGAATTCCGGATCCGAAGCCACCCAGCAAAACGGCACTTCGTCCAACACATAGAATCCCGCCTCTTCGCAGAGTTCCAGGAACCGCGCGGAATGGTTGTAATGACTGGTTCGAATCGCGTTGATGTTGGCGGCCTTCATCAGGGCGATGTCCGTTTTCCAGCACGCTTCCGTCAGCGCGTGGCCGTAAGGTGAAAACTCTTCGTGCCGGCACGTGCCGGTGCATTTGATCGGGACGCCGTTCCACAGCAGCACGCCGTGACGGTTTTCAATCTTGCGAAAGCCGAAACGCTCCTGAACGCGCTCGGTCGTCCGACCGGCATCGAGGCGCAGCAACACATAATAAAGAACCGGCTTCTCGGCGGACCAGAGCTTCGGCGATTTGACCGGCGTGGAAAAGACCACGGTGCCCGCGCCGTCGGCGCCAATGGTTCCGCTCTGGAGCATCGCCGGCACGGACACTTTCTTCCCGTCGAACCCATACAGTTCGCCCGTAACCTTGAACCGTGATCCGGCTTTGCCGACGACGCGAACCGCCGTCTTCAACGTCGCGTCCTGGTATTGCGCGTCCAGATCGGTGGTGACGGTCACATCGTCAACGTGGGTGGGCGGCAGGGCCACAAGGTAATTGTCACGATAGATTCCGCCCAGGCACCAAAAATCGCCTTTGTCCATCGAGCCGGAGGGCGTTTTCTTGTAAACCCGGACGGCGAAGAGATTCGTTTTGCCCGGCTTGAGCGCATGGGTTACGTCAATGTCGAACGCCGTGAACCCGCTTTCGTGATAGCCGACGCGCCGGCCGTTGACAAAAACTTCCGCACCGTCATAAACACCGTCGAAATGCCAAAGCACCTGCCGGCGCGAAAAAGATTTCGGCACCTCCACCCATCGGCGGTAGAGGCCGATGTCGTCCGACACATTCGTGCCGCGCTCCTGGAAGGTCGGCCAGGAAAAACCCTCGATTTCCCAGTTCGCGGGCACGGGAATGTCCTTCCAATCCTGGTCGTTCAGGCTGGCAGACGCAAAGCGGTCGGCGGTCGCATTGGTCGATGGCGGCAGCATGCCGGCCACCGCAGGACTGCCGCCGTGTTCGAGCTTGAACCGCCAGGTGCCGGTCATGGAGAGCACCGCGGGATTGCCCGGACGCAACTGTTCCACCGGCACCGGATCCATCCCGGCCAGCGGCACCGGCGCGGCCTGGGTCCGACATGCCGTGAAGACGGCGAAAATCGCCGCCGGGAGCAGACCTCGAATCATAAATGAGCTGCGAACGCAAAGCGCTCCGCACCTGGTTTCGTTCCTGTCATCAATAAGCCGGTTGTGTTCTCTCATGATTTGATTCTTTCGTTGGTTCTCATTTCCATTACCAGCGCAGCGTGAGTGTTTGTTTGCCTGGGTCCGGCAGGACGGCGGAAAGACGCCCGCTTGACGCGTCGTGTTTGAAAGCGACCGGCTTGCCGCCGGCTTCGATTGTGCGCGGCGGTTTTTCGGTCCAGGCAACGAACTCGCCGCCGTCGCGCAACACGGCCGAGTAGCTGCCGTCGAGGCTCCATCCCTTCTTCATCAACGCGCCGGTGCTGTTGAATTTGTCCGCGAGCCCCAGCACCGCCACGCCGCGGTCCAGCGGCGCAAACGAAACGATTTCCCAGGCGCCCTCGGCGAGCTTGACCGGTTCGCGGTCGGCGCGTTTGCAGCGCCACACCCGATTCTCCCGTTGCGCAAACGCGGCGAACTCGCCTCCTTTCAAATCCGGGGCGTCCGCGGGCGAAATTCCGCCGGCCAGGATCGTCCGGGCGGCTTCGGCGGCATGATAATTGGCGTTGAAAATGCCGATCACCGCGCAGTCGCGGTTATAGTTGAACACCTTCAGCAATACCGGCTCGCGCGTGACGTCCGCAAACAGGCAATCCAGCGTCGGGCGGCCGACGCCGTCCGCGCGCAGCACCGTGCCGTCGGAAAGGACCAGCTTGCGCAACAGCGGGAAGTCGTGCGCCTCGGGCGTGTCCGACACATAAACCGGTCCGCCCGACACCGCCCGGCCCGCGGCGTGAAACGATCCCATCGGGTGCGCGGATTGGAACATGTCCCAGTCCGGCTGCATGAATTCGCCGAACCACAAGCCGACCTGCGCGTTGCAATAAAGGTGCTGGCCGTGGGTTTCCGGCCGGTTCGGCCAGAAATCGATCGAGGTGCGCATCAGGGTCGATCGCGGCGAGCAATAATAAGTTTCCATGGCGTTGGCCATGCAGTTGATGAGCCGGCCGTCGAAGTATTTGGCAACCGACGACTCGAGCGCCTTGCGGTAGGCGCGCGTGATCGCCACGCGCCCGCCAAAGCCGGCCGCCACTCCCTCGATCATGGACTGGCTGTCCACTTTCACCCCGTCCACACCCTGGTCTTTGAGGCGCCGATGATAATCGTGATAGAACTTGCCGATCTTGTCCGGCGCCACAACACCGACCAGGTGGCCCCACCACTGGGTGTTCAGGTTGGAATGCATCTCGATAATGGCCGGACCGAAGGATCGTCCGGATTCGCGGACGCCGTAGCCTGGCAGCGCGGCCCCGTCCAGACCACCCCAGTAACCGAGGAAGGCGTGCCAGACGAGGAAGGTGCGGACTTTGAACTGCTCCTTGGCCAGGCGGACGGTCGGCCGGAGATCGCCGCCGAAACGCGCCTGATTGGGCGCCAGCGAGACCAGGCGATTTTCGCCGCCAGGCATCTTCTTGTAATCCTGCCAGCCGTCATCGAGAATTATAAACCGGGGTTCGACGCTGCCGGCGGCGAACGAAGCCAGGCCCGCGCGCACCTTGTCGGCGGATACCTCCTCGTAAAACGAATTCCACGTGCACCAGCCGAAGTCGTCCGCGAAGCCGGGCAGCGGCTTTTCCCGGCGCAACTTGCCCGTGCCGAGCCTCTTCATCACCGCGCGAGCGCCGGCGTCCGCCATCGCGTAAGGATCGCGTCCGGTCGACACGAACACCGCCACGCCGCCCGTTCCGGTCACCGCGGGATCGGCGGTCTCGCCCGTCAGTTTCAGGCCCGCCGCCTCCCCGCTCAAAGTGAAGCAAAACGGGCCGTCCATCAGCGGAACCAGCATCACGTAATCACCGCTTTCGGTTTCCGCAAGCAGCCACTGCGTTTCCAGTTTTACGTCGGCATGTGTGCTCCCGGATGCGGGCACCATCCAGAACGGTTCGTCGCGATGACAACTCGTGAACCGTTGCAGCCCGGCGATGACGCCCAGCGGCGATTGGACAAGCGAACCGGAATTCGTCACCGTCAGGCGCAGGAAAACACCCGTGCCGGTCGGGTCCTGGACGAGGGCGAACCCTGCCGGGACTCCTTGCAACACCGGGTGGTCGCCACTCCAGAGTTTACCTTCGTGCAACGAATACGTTTCCATGGCGGTCACGGTGATGGCCGCCATTTGGGCCGCCAGGAACACGGAAGTAAACAGGACATTTAATTTCATGATGATTCCTGCATAGTTTCAAGGCAGATAAAATCCGATGCCCGTCGCCCTGCCTTCGCCCGGGCTTAACAGTCCGTCTAAAAAACTCATTCCGCTGCCGGAGCCGATCCCGCCGCGGCGGGAAGGCTCGAATCTCTTAAAAGACGAGCGTGAATTCAGAGCCTGCTCACGTCGGCTCCTGCTTTTTCAACGGGCTGTCAATGTTCGCCGACCGACCGGACGCTCCACGTCACCTTGCCGGCCAACGGATCGTTCGCCACTTTGAACAGCTTGCCTTGCCGGGTCAGCGTCAATTCATGCAGTTGGTTGTCCGCCGGCAGACAAACCAATCCTTTGATAGTCCCCTGTCCTTTGACAAAACCGACAAGCTCGAGGTGCGACCAATCCAATTGCATCGTGGACTGCGCCAGTTTGATCTGCGGAATCACCGTGCCTTCCCGCACCAGCATCACCGCGGGAATCTTGCCCGCATCAAGGTGCTGCCATCCCCCGGAGTAGCTGTTCCCGCTCTGATAATCAATCCAGTTGCCCGGCGGCAGGTAAACATCGCGGGCGGTCGCGTGTTCTTGCAGAAGTGGCGCCACCAGGATGCTGGAGCCAAACAAATACTCGTCGTCCACCAGCCAGGAACCCGGATCCTCCGGGTATTCGATGAACAACGCCCGCAACATCGGCAGCCCGCGCTCGGAACTGTCCTTGGCCTGCGCATACACATAAGGCATCAATTCATATTTCATCTCGTCGATGCGCCGGAAGTCGTCCAGGAACTCCGCGCTGTAATTCCACGGTTCTTTCGGCGCCGTCCCGTGACAGCGGCTGTGGGAAGTCAACATGCCAAACGCCAGCCAGCGGCGGTAAAGGTCCTCGGAAGCCTTCCCCACAAACCCCCCCACGTCGTGGCTCCAGAAGGAAAATCCGCACAGCCCCAAGGACAACCCGCCCCGCAACTCGGCCGCCATACCGTCGTCCGTGTTCTCCGCATCCCCGCCCCAGTGGATGGGATAACGCTGGCTGCCGGCCCATGCGCTCCGCGCCCAGATGATGTTTTCACCGGTGACCTTTTTGGTGATTTCCGCCACCGCCTTGTTGTACCGCAGCGGATACAGGTTGTGCTCGTAGAAGCCGGTGCGGCCCGAGGCAAACAAACCGTTGTTCGGCGCCGCTTCGCCGAAATCCACCTTGATTGCGCCCACGCCCATTTTCAGCAGGTTGCCCAGCTTGGCCTGATACCACTCGACCGTGGCCGGATTCGAAAAATCGAGCACGGCGTCTTCATAAGGCAGATTCCCCTTGGGATCGCGGACCACGAGGTTTTTTTGAACCAGCTCGTTGAACAGGGTGTTCTTCGGCACAAAATACGGAAGCTGCCAGAGTGAGATGTGGAATCCCTGGTTCTTCAAATCCGCGATCATCTTCCGCGGGTCGGTGAAGCGCGAGGCGGAGAACTCGTAGTTGCAGCGCCAGTCGGTCTCGAACCAGCCGGTGTCCAGGTGAATCACGTCGCAGGGAATCCTGTTGTCCCGCAGTTTTGCGGCGACTTCGCGAACCTGGGCCTCGCTGGAATAAGTGCAGCGGCTCATCCACAGGCCGAACGACCACAGCGGCGGCAGCGGCGATTTGCCGGTCAGCTTCGTGTATTCGTCGAGAATCTCCTTGGGCGAACCCAGAAACACAAACAAATCCAGTTCGTCATCGCCCAGCATCAAGGCGTTCACGCCGCCGAAAGAATATCCGAAATCGCACGTGATGGGCGCGGTCGTGTGCAGAAACATGCCGTAACCGCGGCTGCTCATGAAAAAGGGAATGGGCTTGTACATGCCCTGGTTCTGGACGCCGTTCGCGTCGTCGGTCCACAGCACCAGCCGCTGGCCGCGCTTGTCCAGGCCCGTGAACGATTCGCCGCAGCCGAAGATCTTCTCGCCGGGCGACAGCGTAAACGCCGCGTTCATGCTGCGAGAGTAATCCCCCGCCCGCCGCACGAACGAGAACGGCAGGATCGGAGTGAAGCTGCTGGTGTTGTTCGTCGCATGATCCGTTTCGGTCAGCAATTTGCCCTGGGCATCCCGAATCTCGATCTGCCACGGGTTCTCCCAAATGGTCACCGAACCGAACTGGCTCGCGTAACGATGGCCCCCCTCCACTTTGCCATACTGCCACGAGTCGTCCTTCGGCACCGGCCCGGCCAGCATCAATTCGTCGGCCGGCTTCGCGAATTGCGGCCCGCTCGCCACGCGAATCCGCAGGGTCTTCGGCGACACGAACTCGACCGAAAACGGCAGGGTCGGGTTCGCCTCGTATTCGATCTCGGGAAATTCGTTCGCGGCAACCGGCCGGATCACGGCCAGCATGTTGTCGAACGCCTGGCGCGTGAAATATTGGGCGCGCTGATAGTTGATTTTTCCCGAGTGCGCGGCCGGGTCAAATTCCGCCAGTTTGTCCGCCAGATAATAAGTGTCCGAGAAATCGCGAAAATCGGCGCCCACGTCCACCGGTTCATTGAGCAGCGGCAGCGCCGGGTTGGCGGCCGCGAGGGGATGGATTGCGCCGAGGGAAAGGCCCGCAGCAAGGCAGGCGGTGAGGATTGGGTTTCGTTCAGGTTTCATCGGTTTGACATCAATGGGCCGCAGATGTTGTTGGTGCTGATCCGGAGCCAGTGCTGCTGACCCCGTTCCCGGCATTTAACAGGAATCAGGTTTCCAGCGCAATTGTCTTGTGCGATGGACCGGCAAACCGGGTGTGATCAAAAGTGGGTGAGGTTTTGGGGGCGGAGTGCGGCCGTCCTCGG
>CAZFOA010000175.1:0-1178 GCA_964520205.1 uncultured Verrucomicrobiota bacterium
CCGCCGAAGCCATGCGCGTGAAAGCCGAAAGCTTCAAGCAATACAACGAGGCGGCGGTCATCGAAATGATCGTGCGCGTGCTGCCCGAGATCGCCGGCAAAATCAGCGAACCACTGGCCAAGACGGAAAAGATCGTCATCATCAACAGCGGCAACGGTCCCGGCGGCGGCGCGAGCAAGCTCACCAGCGATGTCACCACCATCATCAGCCAACTGCCGCCGGTCCTGGAAAGTTTGACCGGTGTGAAGTTCGAGAAATTGCTGGAACAAGTGCCCGCGCTAAAAACAGCGATGAGCAAGGACGACAATAAGGGCAAATAGGGAGGCAACCATGTTATGCGACTATTTGAAGCGATTATCGACGCCAACCACCGGGCGATAGCCGGGGATGCAAACGCCGGCGTGCGGGTGGTGGATTTCGAAAACGAACTCCCGGTGATCGCGCTGACGTGCGTGGATCCGCGGCTGAACGCGCTGTTTCCGAACGTGCTGGGATTGCCCGGCGACCAATTCATCTGGCTGCGCAACGCGGGCAACATCATTTTCGATACCATGAGCTCGATGACTCGCACGCTCTCGCTGGCGTGCGCGGTGAAAGGCGGAAAGGAAATTGCCATCATCGGTCACACCGATTGTCAGGTCTGCAAGACGACGACGACGCAATTGCTCGAACGGTTCAAGAACCTCGGCATTGAACGGGAGTTGCTCCCTGAAAATTTGAACGAGTTTTTCGGCCTGTTTTCCAGCGAGCAGCAGAACGTCATCAAAGCCTGCGACCTCGTTCGGCGCAGTTCGTTGATCGGCCCGTGTGTCCCGGTGCATGGCTTGCTCGTCAACACCGAAACCGGAAAGCTGGAATGGCTGGTGAACGGCTATCAACACTTCGAGACGATGAATCGCGCCAATGAAACCGCCGGGTCCGCCCGACAATCGCTGGAGGCGATGAAGTCATTCGCCGAATTCAAGATGGGCGAGATGAAATTTCCTGAAACCAAAATCGGCGAGGCGGGGCCGAAAGGCGAGGATTTGCTTGCGAAGAACGCCGGCCAGTGCGAAACCAAATCTCCCGTCCCGCCGCCGGCGATTCCGCCGCCGCTGCCAAAGCTGCCATTGCCTCCGCGACTTCGGCCTGGATTGCGGATGAAACCGGGCAAATAGCGGAAATTGCGGCGGCAGAAC
>CAZFOA010000175.1:1278-7944 GCA_964520205.1 uncultured Verrucomicrobiota bacterium
GGCGGTGTCGAGGTGCAGCTGATGAAATACTGGACTCTTCGCCGCCAAACAATCTCTGGTGTTCCTGGATGGCGTAGCGGTCCGTCATGCCCGACAGGTAATCGCAAATGACCCGATGCAGGCCATCCTGGCGGAGGCGTCTGCGGCTGGATGCGCCGAGCAGAGATGGATTGGCCGCATAATAATGAAAGAGCGCATCGAGCAACCGCACGGCGCGCATGTTCGGCTGTTGAACCTCGGGGTTGAAATAGAGGTTCTTGTAAAGATAACGGCGGAGTTCAAGATTGGATTCGCCGTGCTTCGGGCTGTATCGAACCAGCGGACGGGGCTGCCGCCGCACCTCGCCGGCGCTCGCAACTCCCGCGGCGCGGATGAGTTTCTCCGTCGTTGAGACCACGTCCTTGACTTGCAGGTCAATGATGCAGCGAATAATGAAATATCGGCGGCATTCCCCCGGCAACCTTCCGTATTCCCGTTCCACCATTCGCGTCGCCTGCCGCCAAAGGCGCACCTCGCGCTTCAATTCTGTTTCCGAGAGCAGACCGGAGTCCAGGCCGTCGTCGAGGTCGTGGCTGTAATAGGTGATTTCATCGGCCAAACTGGCAACCTGCGCCTCGAGCGAAGCCGACATTGCGGCGAAACCTTTGCGCCGGGTAGGATGGTCGTAGGCGGTGTAATGCTTCGCGAGTCCCTCGCGGACTTCCCAGGTCAGATTCAGACCCGGAAAGCGGGGGTATTTCTGTTCGAGCTTTTCGACAATGCGCAGGCTCTGGCGGTTGTGCTCGAAACCGCCGTGGCTTTTCATCAACCGGTTCAACGCCGTCTCACCCCGGTGGCCAAAAGGCGAATGGCCGAGATCATGGGCGAGCGCGATGGTCTCCGCCAGGTCCTCGTTCAGCTTCAACGCGCGGGCGATGTTCCGGGAAATCGCCGCGACCTCAATCGTATGCGTCAGGCGCGTGCGCAAGTGATCGCCCGTGCCGTTCAGGAAAACCTGGGTCTTGTATTCGAGCCGGCGGAAGGCGCGCGAGTGGATGACACGGTCACGATCCCGCTGGTACTCGGTGCGCCAGTCCGGCGGGGGTTCGCGGTATTTTCGGCCGCGGCTTTCCGCGCTGAGTTGGGCGTACGGGGCGAGCAGACTTTGCTCAATCTGTTCGAGTTCCTGGCGTGTGCGCGGCATGATAGCGTCGGTTCCAGCCATTGTAGTGAACCCGCCCCCGGGATGCAATCCGGAGCCGAATCAGGTGGTGGTACTTTTAGGTGGGGCGAGGCTACTGACGAGCCGTCTTCGCCACGCTTCGTCGCGCCAGGGCCGGCTCGCGCCTTCGCGGCGACGAAGCCGCTTCGGCGGCGCAGGCGCGAGGACGCTCGCCCCACCGAAAGCTGCAAAACGCACCACTGCCCCGAATCAGCAAGGTGCATCCGTGCCGGCGCCGGGTGGAACGCGCTACTCGACCTGGAGCGCCTGCTCGAGAAACTGCGTGAGATGATTCAGAATGGCGGTATCGCTGGCGACCAGGGTGGCGCCGGCAGCGCGAGCGGCTTCCTGGATTCCCGCGGCCGCATCATCGGCAAAAGCGATGACGGGAATATGCCTTGTTTCCGGTTCTTTTTTCAACGCGGCGATGGCCCCACAGACGTCATCCCGGCTGGAAACGACGTCCGCCAGCACCACCATCGGCTTTTCCTTGCGGGCGCAGGCCAGCAGCGTGCCCGCATCGGTCACCGCCCGGACGCGATATTTGAGATCCTGCAACCGGTTCACCAATTGAGTTCCGGGCAGCAGTGATTCATACACGACGAGCGCCAGCGGTTGATCCATGCGCAAAGGATGGAACGGTCACAGGCAAATTGCAAACCCGGAGAGACGAGGTCGTGATCCAGTCTTCCCTCCTCGGTGGGCGCGCCGAAGCGTAGCGAAGGCGGCTCGCCCCACCAAACTGGCCCATTGCCGCCAGGGAGGTCGGATGGCAGTTTGCATCGGTCCGGTAGCGCTTTCGCAACCAATTCAAATGACGGGAGTTGCCTCGAGATGCCATGTTGGCGTCCGGCTTTTCACGCGCCGAATTGCGGCTTGACTGGCTTGGGTTGGGAACTTATTATTTTCACGAACGGTAAAGAATTGCTGGTTCGCCAGCGCGCCAAAGTCGGAAGAATCAAACTTGCCGACTTTTTTGTTCCCCTGGTGGGAAACGCTTCGCCGTCCGGAATTGTATGAACGCCGACTTTTTAGCGGTCCTGGAATATTGGGAGAAAGAAAAGGGCATCAGTCGTGATGTCCTGACCTCGGCTGTACAAGAGGCGCTTTTGTCCGCCGCCAAAAAGGCCGTCGGGCCGGCTCGCGAACTTCGCGTCGCGATCGAACCCAAAACCGGGGATATCCGGGCGTATGCCAAACTCATGGTGTCCGAAAAGGTCGTTTCCGAACACGACCAGATTTCCGTGTTTGACGCGCGGCGCATCAAGCCGGACGCGCAACTGGGTGAGGAAGTTGAGAAAGAAGTCACCCCAACCGGTTTCGGCCGGATCGCCGCCCAATACGCCAAACAGGCTCTCATGCAACAGCTTCGCCGGGCGGAGAAGGCGCTGATCTTCACCGAGTTCAAAGACCGCGTCGGCGACATTATTGGCGGCACGGTCCGGCGATTTGACCGTTCGGATGTGATTGTGGATTTGGGCAAATACGAAGCCTTGCTGCCGAATCGGGAACGCGTTCCCACCGAGGAATACCAGATCGGCGAGCGGATTCGCTGCTATGTCAAGGCGGTGGAGCAGGGCCCCCATGGACCCGAAATCATTTTGTCCCGGGCCGATCCGCGCTTTGTCATCAAACTCTTCCAACTCGAAGTCTCCGAGATCAACGATGGAACCATCGAGGTCAAGGGCATCGCCCGTGAGCCGGGTTTCCGCACGAAGCTGGCGGTTTGGACGCGCGACGACAAGGTGGATCCCGTCGGCGCCTGTGTCGGACTTCGCGGGCAGCGCGTCAAGAACATCGTTCGGGAACTGAACAATGAGAAAGTCGATATCATCCGTTGGGATCCGAACATCAAGAATTTCATTACCAACGCCCTGGCTCCGGCCAAATTGAAGAACTTCGAGGTGGACGAAGCCGCGAGGCGGGTCAGGATCATCACGAGCGAGGATCAGCTCTCGCTGGCGATCGGCAAGCGGGGACAGAACGCCCGGCTCACCTCAAAATTGACCGGCTGGCAGGTGGACATCGAGCCGGAAGTTGTGGTGACCAAAGGCTTTGAGGAAAAGGTGTTCGATGCGATTGAAGCGCTCGCGGTCATTCCGGGCATTGCGCGGGAACAAGCCGATGCGCTGGTTCATGCCGGCTTGACGCGGCTTGAGGATTTGTTGCAGGCGGATGAGAATGATTTGTCGGGAATCCCGCAAATCGGCGATCAGGCCGCCGTGATCCTGGCGGCGGCCCGCGCGGAACGGGAGCGCAGGAAAATCCAGTTGGGTGGTGATGACGCGGCAGCCGTAGCCTAGCCGCGGCGCGCGCGTCCTGCTGAAAATGCAGTTCAGCGACAAAATAAACTATGCCGGTTCGTATTTACGACATTTCGAAAAAACTCGGCTTGGAGAACAAGGAAGTTCTCTCCAAAGCCAAGTCGCTGGGGATTGCCGCCGCGAGGGTGGCCTCCAGTTCGCTGGACAAAATCACCGCCGAATATCTCGAAGAACAGCTCCGCAAAGAGCATCCGGATCTCAGCGCGCCGCCGCCGCTTCCGGCTCCAGTTGCCCCCCCGCCACCGCCGCCGGTTGAGCCGATTGTGGTCGTTTCGGCGCCGAAGCCAGAACCGGCGCAACCCGCCGCAGCCATCAGCACCGCCGTGATGGAAGCTGTGGCTTCGCCCCCGGCAACCGCGCTGAAGGAAAACGACCGGCCTGTTGAGGCGCCAGCAGTTGAACCCGTCTCTCCGCCGGTTCCTAAAGCGCCCGAATTGCCTCCCGGCCCGAAACTCGGCGAAAAGGTCGGTTTCATTCAACTGCCTCAGAAGGCAATACACAAACCTGTCGAGAAGCCCGCCGGCGCAAAAATCCCGCCGGGTCCGGCGCGAAGAACCGAGCCGGGTCGGACGGAATTTGCCAAACGCGGGGACATTCGCAATGTTCGCAGCCCTTATGCCCCGCCCGGCCATGCCGGCGCAGGCGCGAGATTCTCCGGATCTCAAAAGGGAGCCGAAGCGTCCAGAGCCGCAGAAGCGCCGGCGTCCAAAATCGTGCTGCCGGCCGACGCGCAGGTGATCTCCATCAAGCCGCCGATCATTGTGCGGGATCTCGCGGAGCAATTGAAGCAGAAGCCCTTCATCATCATCGGCGATCTGATGAAGCTGGGGGTTTTTGCGAACGTCAACCAGGCCATCGATGACGCGACCGCGCAGAAGCTTTGCGCGAATTACGGGTTCCGGTTCGAGGTGGAGAAACGCGAGCGCGGCGGCGGCACGGTTCACGCGCCGGTCAAAAAGGTCGAACTCGACCAGGAGGACAAGTCGGAAGACCTCAAGCCGCGAGCTCCGGTCGTGACCATCATGGGCCACGTTGACCATGGCAAGACCACCCTCCTCGACGTCATCCGCAAGTCCAACGTCGCTGCCGGTGAAGCCGGGGGCATCACCCAGCATATCGGCGCCTATACCATTTCTTTCCCGCATCCGGAACGGAAAGACGAGCTGGCCCAGGTTACCTTCCTCGATACCCCCGGCCATGCCGCCTTCAGTTCCATGCGCGCCCGCGGCGCCAATGTCACGGACCTCGTCGTGCTGGTGGTGGCGGCGGATGATGGCGTCATGCCGCAGACGGTCGAAGCGTTGAACCACGCGAAAGCGGCGAAAGTCCCGATTCTCGTGGCGGTCAATAAAATGGATCATCCCAACGCCAATGCGTTGAAAGTCCGACAGCAACTGCAGGACAAGGGACTGGTGCCGGATGATTGGGGCGGTGACACCATCTACGTGGATGTCTCCGCGTTGACGAAGCAAGGGGTGGACAAGCTCATCGAGATGATTCTGCTCCAGGCGGATTTGCTCGAATTGAAAGCCAATCCCGACCGCCGCGCGAAAGGCAACGTGATTGAATCCGGGTTGGAACCGGGCGGCCCGACGGTGACTGTCCTGGTTCGTAAAGGAACGCTGCGGATCAGCGACGTGATGATTTCCGGCCAGTATTACGGCCGGGTTCGGGCGCTGATCAATGAGGAGAGCAAGCGCTTGAAAGAGGCCGGCCCGTCGGTGGCCGTGAAGGTGCTGGGTTTGAACGGCGTGCCGGAAGCGGGCCTGGAATTCAGCGTGGTGGAGGACGAAAAGGCGGCGCGCGAGCTGGCGGAGCGGCGCGCCCAGGAAGCCAAACTGCTGGGCCAGGAGGCCGCCCGCGGCAAAGTCACCCTGGAAAACCTTTTCGCCACCCTCCAATCGCAGCAGAGCAAAGCGCTCAAGGTGGTCGTCAAAGCCGATACCCAAGGCTCCGTGGAGGCGATTGTCGAAGCCCTCAGAAAGATCTCGTCCGAAAAAGTCTCCCTCGAAATCATCCACAGCGCCGTCGGCACCATCACCGATTCCGATGTGGCCCTGGCCTCGGCTTCCAGCGCAGTGATTCTCGGATTCCACACGCGGGTGGACAGCGGGGTGGCGGACAAAGCCAAGCACGAGGGGGTGCAGATCAAATTGTATGCGATCATTTATGAGTTGATCGATGAAGTCAAAGAAGCCATGGCGGGTTTGCTCGAACCCATTTTGAAAGAGGTCATCATGGGATCGGCCGAGGTGCGCAAGATTTTTGCGCTGTCCAAAGGCGCGCCGGTGGCAGGGTGCATCGTGTCCAGCGGACGCATCGCCAAGGGCAAAGTGCGCGTGCGCCGCCGCAAGGAAGTCATTTACGAGGGCCTGACGCAATCGCTGCGCCGGTTTCAGGATGAAGTCAACGAGGTGCGCGCCGGCATGGAATGCGGTATCCGCATCGAGGGTTTTAACGAATGCCAGGTCGGCGATGCGATCGAATGTTATACGGTCGAAAAAATTGCGCAGAAGCTATGAACTTAACGGAGCGCTGGAGTGTTGAAGCGGTGGTGTGATGCAAAAGCACCCGGATCAACATCCCCATTCTCCATCACCCCAGGTTTTTCGCCATGCCTTCCCTCCGAATCCAGCGAGTGAGCGAACTCTTGAAACGCGCAATCGGCGAAACCATCCGCCGCGAGTTTCCGGTGAATGAAGCCGGCCTCATCTCGGTCAACGACGTGGATGTGTCGGGCGATTTGAAATCCGCCGTGGTGTTCATCAGCATCCTCGGCAGCGCGGACCAGCAGAAGCGGGGATTCCTGCTGCTGGAGGAGCACCGGAAACGGATTCAAGGGTTGGTGGGGCGCTCGGTGGTTTTGAAATACACGCCCACCCTGCGTTTCCTGATCGATGATTCCGTCGTGCGGGGCAACCGGGTTCTCCAGATTATCGACGACCTTGAAAGCCATTCACCCACGGCCACGAATGAAGGATGACGGGCGTGGCGCGGGTTTTGCCCTCCGTTTGGCGCGGTTATTTCAGCCATGAAGACATATCCAAAAATCATAGACCGCATTCTCGCAGCCATCCGCGCGAGCCGGACCTTCTGCGTGGTCGGCCACATCCGCCCGGATGGCGATTGCGTGGGTTCGCA
>CAZFOA010000176.1:0-7897 GCA_964520205.1 uncultured Verrucomicrobiota bacterium
GCACCGGCGGCGATGGCGACGACGCGGTTCAGTCCGCCAGGAACGGCGTCCAAGCCATAGCCGCCAAAGTTTCCCCAGGCGCTCACGGTGCCATTGGCCATCAATGCGAGACTGTGAATGTTGCCCGCGGCAATTTGCATCACCGGCTGCCGCTTCAGAGGAGCCGGGATATCAGTCTGTCCGAAGCCATCGTTGCCCCAGGTGGCGATTTTTCCGTTTCGCTGCAACACCATGCTGTGAAAATCTCCGGAAGCCAGTCCCATCACCCACGGAACGGATCCGAACGGACCGATTACCAGATCATAATTCGTGTCGCCCCAGGCCACGACCCGGCTGGCTGCCTGCGCGGCGACGGCGGTGCAAAGCAAAAACAGGACTGCAACCCACCAGCGGCACGAACGCCCGACGCCGGAAGTTTTCGTGTCTGTTGACGAAGGCAACTTAGTTCTCACGAGCATGGTTCTCCGAATGATCAATAGAGTATACATGAGCACGTGGCAAATGCCTATAGGTAACCGCGCTGGTAATTGTCCCGGGGAACGGCGGGGACATGGCGAGTCGGGCGGCGGATTTGCCCGAAGGAACTGTTCAGATGAATTCCGGTGCGGAAGGAGGCATCAAACCGGTTGACCTGCCGCGCACGCGCCGGCTCGGAGTGTTTCGTGCCAAAGCTTCAATTGATCGAGCAGGTTGTCGAGCCATGTAAGCGCCTGATTCTCAAGAGCATTGGATAGAACCTGAGGGTCTTCCGACCAGCAGGCTTCATCCACACTTTTGAGAACCCCGCCCAGTTGCTGGAGCTGCCATTTGCGCAATTGAATGAGCGAAGCGTATCCCGGGTTTGGGCCGCAAAGGGTTTCGGGCAGGAGACTCAACGTCAAGAGCGGTTCTTTCAATTCTGCTGCCAGTTTCCACCAGAATTCGCGAGCGACGCAGCCTTCGTTGATGAGGACCAGAACCACGGAAGAATGCACGCGATCGCGGGCCTGCCGGGTCTGTTCCAGCGCCATGCGGATCAGTTGCAACGGCATCTGGTCCAGGTCCAGCGTTTCACCTTCCACCCGCGCAAAGGGTGTCTGGCGTTGCGGCAACTCGGCGAACGAGGCCCGTTCACCGTCCACGCTGAGGTAATAAAGTATCCGCTGCCGTTCCAACGCCAGCATATCCAGGTAGGAGCGAATCGCCGTCAGGGAGCGTCGATCCGACGGAAGCGACACAAGCCGGCCGTCGAGCCAGACTTGCAGCCCTCTTTCAGCCGACGAATTGAACCCATTTGCAAGCATATCCGAACATCGAATTGCAAAACTACGACGTTATGAGCTGGCTATGGAGAAGGTTTATTGTTCCAGGGGTATTACTTCCAGGACTTCAGGCAATTCATCAAGATGGAAATAATCTCTCCATTTTCCGTCTCTGTCGCGATATGCCATGCACCGGCAGTTGGGGCATCGAACCAGAACCGGTTTGCCTGAAGGTGGTGATGGCAAGCGGTCCCGACCGATCCACTCCGATGACTTGCCATCATTCACGCAACAATTGTGGGCTTCCAGCAAATAACAACTCACCCTTTTTTGGCGATGTTTTACCGCAAATTGTCTCGCGTAAAGCATTCAATTCAAGGACTTTTCCGGCTCTTCCACTGGCCGCGCTCAACAGCAAGGACGAATTCCGCCATGCTGATCTGGCTCGAGCTGGGACGGCGGCGACAATTCGGGAGGCACCATCGCCGCCATTGACGGGCCGGCCATCCGCAGCGCGGGCTCGACGCTGGATTTTCTGGAACGAACGGGGCTGGACGCGCAGGTCAGCTCGGACGAAATCCGCGCCATCAGCAGCCGGACGGCAAACCAGGCGGCTTATCCGGGTTCGCAGCTTGGCAATTCGCTCAAACTCATCGCGCGGCTGATCGGCGATGTGCGAGTCACTGGACTTTTCGCAAACCCCCGCTGCCCTGCTGCCATCCCAACCTCCTCCGCCGGAGTCTGGGCCAACAAATTCGCTTGGCTTCATCTCGTTGCTCGGTAAGCTCTGCGCCGTTGAAACCTTTGAAACCGATGCCCGGCTTTTCCAGTTTGCGCGTGCGGCTGGCGGGAACGGTTTTTTTGGCCATCGCACCGGCGTTGGCCATTCTCTTCTTCGCCCAGGTTCCCTGGATCGGTTTCGCCATCGGCTTGCTGGCGCTGGCCGCGGCCTGGTTCGGCGGTGAACGCTTCGTGTCGCGCCGCCTCCGCAGCCTTGTCCAGGCAGTGGAACGGCTCGGGTCCGGCGACCTGACTGCGCGCACCGGGCTGGGCGATGAGCCGGGCGAAATCGGGCAATTGGCCCGCACTTTCGACAAAATGTTCGAGGCGCTCGGACAGCGCGTCAAGGACCACGAGCTGGCCGAACAAAGATCGTTGAACCGCGCGCTGCAGCAGACGGCGGTGGCGGCGCTGGGTCAATTCGCGCTGAACAGCAACGAGTTTTCCGCGCTCCTCAACCAGGCGGTCATGCTCGTCTCGCAAACCTTGGAGGTCGAATTCTGCCGGATTCTCGAACTGTTGCCCCAAGGCGAATCCATGCTGACGCGGGCGGGTGTGGGCTGGAGAAAGGGGGTGGTCGGACTCGCCTCGGTCAGCGCAGGCCGCAGCTCGCAGGCCGGTTACACGCTGAGTTCCGGCGAACCGGTGCTCATCGGCGATCTCCGCACGGAAACGCGCTTCCAGAGCGAACCGCTGCTGGTCGAAGACGGCGTGGTCAGCGGCGTGAGCGTCGCGATTGGGACGAACGAAAAAACCTATGGAGTGCTCGGGGTGTATTCGGCCCACCAGCGGAATTTTACCAGCGACGATGTGCAGTTTCTCCTGGCGGTGGCCAATGCCCTGGCGGTGGCGGTCGAACGCCGGCGCGCGGAAGCGGAGTTGAAGAAGCTCGCGGAATTCGCGCAGTTGAATCCGATCCCCGCAATGGAACTCGCGTCGGACGGGAAGATTTCCTACTTCAATGACGCCGCGTTCAAGCTGGCGCTCTCGGTCGGGCGCGAGAATCCCGGCGGCGTTTTGCCCCCGGACATCGAGAAGCAGGTGCAGTCTTGTCTGGCGGCCGGGCAAGGCAGCTTGCAATTGGAGTCAAGGATCGAAGGGCGCGTGCTGTCCTGGTTGCTGCATCCCGTCATCGCCGGCCAGGTGGTGCATGCTTATGTGACCGATATCACCGATCGGTTGAACCTCGAAGCCCAGTTGCGGCAGTCGCAAAAAATGGAGTCGATCGGCCATCTGGCCGCGGGGGTGGCCCACGATTTCAATAACATGCTCACGGTCATCCAGGGACACGCCGGCATGCTCATGTCGCGCCGCGCGCTCCCGCCGGAACTGCGCGATTCCGTCCAGGCGGTTCATTTCGCAGCCGAACGCGCGGCGGGCCTGACGCGGCAATTGCTCCTGTTCAGCCGCCGCAGCATCCTGCAACCCCGCCTCCTCGATTTGCGCGAAATCGTCAACGAGATGAGCAAAATGCTCAAACGACTGCTCGGCGAAACCATTGCGCTCGAATTCACGCGGCCAGTCGAAATTTCCCTCGTTCAAGGGGATGCCGGGATGATCGAACAGGTCCTGATGAACCTGGCCGTCAATGCGCGGGACGCCATGACTCTCGGCGGCAAACTTATCATCAGCATTCAGCCGACAACGGTGGACGCCGCGTATGTCCGGCTGCATCCCGAGGCCCGCACCGGCGCGTTTGTCTTCCTGCGCATCACCGACACGGGTTGCGGCATGGATGCCGCCACGAAGAGCCGGATTTTCGAGCCGTTCTTTAGCACCAAGGAAACCGGCAAAGGCACCGGCCTCGGCCTGGCCACCGTTTACGGCATCGTCAAACTTCACGAGGGCTGGATCGAAGTGACGAGCGAACCCGGCAAAGGCACCACGTTTGGCATATTTTTTCCGGCCACCGCCGAATCCGCGCCGAAGGCGAAGCAAACCGACGCCTTGCTCGCGCCGATTCTGGGCGGCAGCGAGACGATTCTCCTGGTCGAAGATGAAACCTCGGTCCTGAAACTGGGACGGATTATTCTGCAAGACCTGGGCTACCAGGTTTTGGAAGCCGTTTCCGGTGTCGAGGCTTTGGAAGTCTGGCAGCGGCATCAGCAGCCGATCCATTTGCTGCTCACGGACATGGTCATGCCCCAGGACATCTCGGGAATCGATTTGGCGCATAAACTCCTGGCCCAAAAGCCGGACCTGAAAATCCTCTTCACCAGCGGTTACAACGTGAGCGATCTGGACACGGATTTCATCCGCCAGGGCGGCGGTAATTTCCTGCAAAAACCCTACACCCGCTCCACCCTCGCCAAAGCCGTCCGGGAGCAACTCGATCGAAAGTAGCGGCCAGGCCGGAGTAATCCGTTCAAACCGCAGATGGACACAGATAGACCTAACACGGCTAGCGCCGCAACCACAGATCTTAACCGCAGATAAACGCAGATGGACGCAGATAAGATTGGTTTCATCTGCGTTTATCTGCGTCCATCTGCGGTTTTCCTTCTGAATTGTTGCGGCTAAGACTTGGCGATTTCCTTTGCGCGGGCGCGCGGCGTTCACGCCGCTTCAGCGCTGGTTGCAGGATGTTCGGACGCGGAAGCGGCGTGAACGCCACGCTCCTTGCGGCTGCGGCTTCGCTGCGCTGGGTTCAGCTGCGTCCATCTGCGGTTTCCCTGCTGGGTCTTCACGGCTGACGAGAGCGGTTTTTCCTGCGAGGCAGGCACTCGATCCATCAAGGCCGTCTTCGATTGCGGTTTGGCCGCCATTCGGTGCTTGAAATAGAGGTAAGCGCCGGCATTCAGAAACGTCAACAGCGCGAAAAGGATGACAATGATCCACAGGCAGACCGTCGCCGCACGGCTTTCCCCGAACCGCCGCGCCAACGCCGCGAGATTTCGCGGCAACCCCAGCCGCGACCAAAACGCCGATTCAGCCGCGGTATAACGGAGCCACGACTCGCGCCAGCGGATTCTGAAAACCAGAAGCCACGCGTAAAGAATGAACAGCACCAGCGAAACCCAGAACCAACGCTGAAACGTTTCCAGGGATTCATTCATGGCGCCCCATGTCATGTGTCCGGCTGCGGCGAGGATGCCTGAAGGGCTGTCGCCGGAACTGACCAGGATGGATTCCTTCCGCAACCATGAACCGATCAGAACAGAACGGCAAAAATCCATCAAGTATTATTGCCGGGGTGGGGTGGCAACCGCCTATCTCGGGCCTGGCATGAGTTCGTGGATGAGGCTCAGCACTTTCTCCACCACCGCTTCCGGTTTTAACGGAATCAACGCCCCGCCGCGCGGCTTGAGTTCCACTTCGCCTTTCGCCAGCGATTTTTCGCCGATCCCGATCCGAATCGGAAAACCGACGAGCTCGGAATCTTTGAATTTGACCCCCGGACGATCGTCGCGGTCGTCCAGGATCACATCCACACCGCGCCCGGCCAGATCGGCATAAATCGTCTTCGCCAGCTTCATGACGGCGCTCTCCGGCGCGACGCTCAATGGCGTGATGCACACGGTGTAGGGCGCCACGCTCACGGGCCAGACGATGCCGTCCTTGTCGTTGCTCTGCTCGATGACTGCCTGCATCGTCCGCGTCACGCCGATGCCGTAACAGCCCATGACGCAAGGCTTGCGGCTGCCATCCTCGGCCAGAAACGTTGAACCGAGCTTCTCGCTGTATTTCGTGCCGAGCTTGAAGACGTGGCCGACCTCGATGGCGCGGCGGATCTTCAGCGACTTGCCGCATTTGACGCACGGTTCGCCGCCATTCACGGTTCGCAAGTCGAACCACTGCGTCACTTTGATGTCCCGCTCAATGGAGACATTGCGAAGATGAAAACCATCGTCGTTGGCGCCGGTGGTCATCTCATTCGCGCCGCGGAGACGTTCGTCGGCGTATATCTTAAGCTCCTCCGGCCACTCTTTTTGGCGCAATTCCAAACGAAGTTTTCTGTCCTCTTCCTGCGCTAATGGTTCAAACTGCAAATGGACGGCTCCCAGGCTTCCCGGTTTTGCGCCGAGGATGGAATTGCATTCCTCCGGCGTGGCCGGCCGGGCTGCCACGGCGCCGGTGCGCGCCATAAGCTTGGTTTCATTTAACTGATCGTCGCCGCGCACCAAAATCAAAATGGGCTTCGAGTCGGCGATGTAAACCAGCGTCTTGATCTGGCGATTGGCCGGAACTTTGTAAGGCTCCTTCGTCAGCGCTTCAATCGTCACGGCGCCGGGCGTCGGGAATTTTTCAACGGCGGCACCCGGCTCGCGGGTCGCAGTCTTGGGGATGCCGCTGGTCGCCTTCTCGACGTTCGCCGCATAGCCGCAAGCTTCGCAATAGACGACTTCGTTTTCCCCGGTCTCCGCGGGCACCATGAACTCGTGCGAATAATTGCCGCCGATCACGCCGGTGTCAGCCTCGACCGGAAAACTTTTCAGCCCGCACCGGTCGAAGATGCGCTGGTAGGTGTCATACATTCTCCGGTAAGTCGCCATCGAAGCTTCGTCGCTGACGTCGAAGCTGTAGGCGTCTTTCATGATGAATTCCTTGGCGCGCATCAAGCCGAAGCGCGGACGGATTTCATCGCGGAATTTGACGCTGATCTGATAAAAGTTCGCCGGCAGTTGGCGGTAGGAGTTGATTTCGGCGGCGGCGAGCGTGGTGATGACTTCCTCCGCGGTCGGGCTGAGGACCCATTCCTTCTTCGCCCGGTCGCGGACTTTGTAGAGCACGTCGGCGGCGGTTTCGTAACGGCCGCTTTGCTGCCAGAGGTCGGGCGGCTGGAGGGCCGGCATGAGGACTTCGAGCCCGCCCGCGCGGTCCATTTCCTCGCGGATGATTTGCTCGATCTTGTGCAGGACGCGCAGGCCGAGCGGCAGAAAGGTGTAAAGGCCGCCCGAGAGCTTCCGGATCAGCCCCGCGCGCAGGAGCAGTTTGTGCGACGTGATCTCCGCCTCGGCGGGCGTTTCTTTCAGGGTCGGAATGAGCGTCTGGGTCCAAAACATAATTTATGGCAGGAAGTTTGAAGCGGGAAGCGCGAGTGGCACTTTATTTGACGGTATTGACCAGCGGCGCCAGCCCCTGGATGCGAACCTCAAGACAATCGCCGGACTCGATCGGCCCGACGCCGCTGGGCGTGCCGGTCAGGATGAGGTCGCCCGGCAGCAAAGTCATGTTGGTCGAGACGAAACTGACGAGCTGGTAGCAGTTGAAGATGAGCTGGCTGGTGTTGGAATTCTGGCGCAGCTGCCCGTTCTGGAAAAGCTGGATGGTCAAATCGTGCGGGTCAATTTTCGTTTCCACATACGGCCCCAGCGGAGTGAACGTGTCGAACGACTTCGCCCGCGTCCATTGGCTCTCTCCATTTTGAATCGTGCGGTCGCTGATATCCTGCGCCGTGGTGTAGCCGAGAATGTAGCGGGCCGCCGCCGCCGGGGTCACGTTGCGCATGCGCCGGCCAATCACTACCCCAAGCTCCGCCTCAAAATCCGTCCGATGATCGGGAAACGGAATCTCGATCTTGCCGCCATCCGGGATCAGCGACGTGGTGGCCTTGAACCAAAACAACGGCTGCTTCGGCAAGGGCTTGCCGGTCTCCCGCGCGTGATCGGCGTAATTCAAACCTACCGCAATGATTTTCGAGGGAATCACCGGCGTGAGCGTCCGCACCCCCTTTAGCGGCATCGGCTTCCGGTCAAATGAGGGCGACCCAAAAACATCCCCGCGCAGCCGGTACAGTTCGCCGTCCACAACTTTGGCGTAGAAAATATCGTCGGCTTTCTGGAATCGGCCAATGGCAGCCATAGAGTGGCGCAGTCTAGCGACGACCTCTATTCGTCGCAAGATGAAAGAAGACAACTGCATCCGTCAAAACGCTG
>CAZFOA010000177.1:0-7875 GCA_964520205.1 uncultured Verrucomicrobiota bacterium
AGGCTTTGGTATCATCGACAATTTCAGCGTTCGGAGACGGCGCGCACGGAGTGACGCGCCCTACCCGCTCGATTTTTAGGACGTCTGAGGTTGGTCATGCTCAAGGTTCGATCCCGGCGTTCAAGCCGACGCTGCCGGTTGCGGGTTCCGGCCGGCTTTCGTTTGCTTTGGAGAGTTTGCCCTGGAGAATCGGCACGGCCATGCGGAGGAAAACCGTGTAGCACAGCAGGCCGAATGCCCAGATGCCAAAGCAGACCAGTGTCTCGTTCAACGACGGGCGGTATTCGACCATTTCGCCCAGCGGCGTGGGAATGAAGCCGGGGATGACAAGGCCCATCCCCTTCTCGATCCAAATGCCGACGATGCACAGAACACAGGTGAGATTCAGCCATCTCAAGCTGCGGCTCACCGGCAGGATGAGCAGCACCATCGCGATCAGGTTGAAGGCGATGGCCGTCCAGATCCAGGGAACGAGCGCGTGGTGGCCGTGCAGGCCGAGAAACAAGTATTTGGCGGAGGCGACGTGGAGATTGCCGGAATAGAATTCCTTGAACACCTCGTTTATCAGGAGGAAGACGTTGATCAGCATTGAGACCTGGATGATCCCGCGCAGGGTGAGCAGGCCGCGATCGGTGATCATGAGCCGCTCGCGCATCCGCGACCGGATGATCCGGTTCATCTGGGGGTTCCGCATGAGCTGGCGCAACGAGTCGGCTGGCAGGCGCAGGACGCGGGTGGGCTCTTCGGCGACGGCGGTGGCCACGCGCGGGGTTCCGGCGAGGGCGGAGGTTTCGCCGAACTGTTCGCCCGGCCCCACGCTGCGGGTGATCCGGAAGCGACCGCTTTCTTCCCGTTCCACCACCACGCGTCCGGCCAGGACAAAGAACGCCTCGTTTTCCTTTGCGCCCTGGCGCAACAAGGCATCGCCCGCGGCCACTTCCAATACCATCGCTCCGGCCAGGCTTTTCAGCCGGTCTTCCGCCGAAACCGCCGTCAGTTCGGGCAGGTGGCGGGCCAGCAATTCCAGGTCATCGACCGTGGCCGGGCGGCACCTTACCGCCCCCGACACCACCACGCCATCCCGTGGCCGGGCGGTCTCCCCGGCGGGAGCGGAGGCGGTGACCCGGCGGACCACTTGCAGCGCCAGGATGATCAGGGCCGGCCCGGCGGCAAAAGCCGAAGCGATGAAGCGCGGGCCCACGATGGCCGAGTTCCAAAACGGCCGGCCCCCCAGTCCAACATAAAGAAACGCGGTGACCGTGTGAATCGAAATGGCCCACACGATGGCAACAAAAACAAACGGGATGTAAAACCACTTCGCCGCCTTCTTCTTTTGGTACCGGCAATAAAGCAGGTAACCGCAGATATAAATATTCAGCAGCAGATAGCCGTTGAGGACAATCACGTCCCAACTCAGCATGGAAGCCGGAAAGTTAAACTGCCCGATGCCGGGAATGAGGTGCCAGAAGCGGTCCGGGCGGCCCAGATCCACCGTCACGAACGCCAGGCACATGAGGATGGCCGCCACCGCCAGCAACTCGCCAAAGATGACGAGGTCGTGCAGTTCCTCGTTGTTGTAGATATAGACCGGAATCACCATCATCACTGCCGCCGCCGCCACGCCGACCAGGAACGTGAAATTCGCGATGTAAACGCCCCACGAAACTTCGTCGCTCATGCCGGTGACGATGAGGCCGTGCGCAAATTGCCGGGCATAGGCATTCAGTCCCAGCAGGCAAATGACCGTCAGCCCTCCCATCCAGGAGTAGTAGCGCCAGTCGCCCACAAACGCAACCCGCGCGCAACGCCAAAGAAAAACAAAATAATTCCGAATCGCGCGCGTCATACGTCGAAGTAATAGAAAAACCGGGGCGACGTTCCTAATTCCTCCTTTAACTGGATGAACACCCGTTTGTTTTTGAGGATGTAGGAAACTTCACTGTTGGGATCGAGAATGTTGCCGAACTTCCGCGCCCCGGCGGGGCAGACTTCGAGGCAAGCCGGGTAACGGCCCGCCCGCGTGCGCTGGATGCAGAAGTGGCATTTTTCCATCACGCCCTGGCGGCGCGGACGGTTGCCCAGGTAGGCCATGTCCGGATTGATCCGCTCCTTGGGAATGGAGGGTTGGGTGAAGTTGAAGCGCCGCGCCCAATAAGGACAGGCCGCTTCACAGTAGCGGCAGCCGATGCACCAATCGTAATCGATCACCGTGATGCCGTCGGTTTCCTGCCAGGTGGCATGGACCGGGCAGACCTTGACGCATGGTGGATTCTTGCATTGCTGGCACTGCACCGGCATGTAAAAAAAGCCCTTTTCCGGGACGGACTCGGGCGCGTAATTGTGCTCCGCCTTTTCGATGTCCAGCGATCCGTGCGGCAGGCGCAACACCCGGATGTATTGGATCTCCGGGTTCCGCGACGGGTTGTTCTCGGCAACGCACGCGTGAACGCATTTGCGGCAACCGATGCAACGGGTCAGGTTCAGGCAATAAACAAATTCCACGCCGTTCAGGGGCTTCAAATCCCGCACGTGCGGCCGAATCCCATATTGCTGTTCCACCTCGTTTTCGATGCGCTTCAGGACCTTCGCCATCTCGTCCGGCGTCAGTTCCTTGTAATACTTCTGCAGGAACCGCTCCATCGTCGGGAAATCGTTCATCTCGAGCAGCGGCTTCAGGCTCGCGGCCAGCGCAGCCAGCCCGGTCGTCAGCACCGCCGAGGTCCTCAGAAAGCTGCGCCGGCTTACGCCTGAGTCGGACGCTCCCGGAATCGGATTGGACTTGCTATCAGTCATTGGACGGGGTTCCGATCGATGCCACCGGGTCCGCATGCAGCAGATGCGGGCCGGGTGCGGGTGGCCGTCCGGGAAAACGAGGCGAATGAGGATTGTGACAATTCACACACGCCTTGCGCTGCGGCGCGCCCACGCTCCGGTTCCAATAGCCGCTGATCCGCCCGTGCGCGCCTGCTTCCCAGTCCCGATAAGTCGGGCCGTGGCAACTGCCGCACAAAGCCGGGCTGTCGGCAAATTTGATTTCGTGGCCATCCCGGGTTTGCAGCAGTTCCAGATTGGTTTCATTGTGACAATTGAAGCAGTTGTTGTTGCGGCCATGGCTGCCGTGGCCCATCACGATGTCCGGATGTTCCTTGGGAATGATCAGATTCTGGTTCGCGTCAAACCGGAGCGGCGGCGGCTTTCCCTTTTCGTGGCACGCGTAGCAGTCAAAATCAGACAGGTCTTCGCCCGCGCGAACCAGATCCGCATACGACCGCCGCACGGTCGCGGTGTCCAGAAAGTTGGTATTAACCAGCGCGATGGGATAAACCAGCGCCGTTCGCCCCGGAAGATTCAGGACAAAGGCGGCGGCCAGCGCCACAAAGACCACCGACAGACTTGTCAGCGCCACCGACGTCCTGGTTTCAGAGTTCATTTATTTCTCGGCGGCAGGAGAGGCTCGATCCTCCTGCGCGCCGGGTTTTGCCCGGCCCTACGGTGTGGAACTGTCCGGCGGCATGTGTTCGCTGGCGGGCAGGCGTTCGGACAGGAACAGTTTCACCAGCACCGTCAGAATAACAAACGGCAGGCTCAGCAGCAGGAGCCCCATGAACCAGCCTTCCACACCGGCAAACTCCAGTTTGTAACCCATCACGCCCCGCAAACTCTTGGAGAAGAGCTGGCCGCCGATGACCACGTTCCAGCGCATCGCCAGCACGCCGATCAGCACCATCGCCGCGCTGCCGAAAATCATCCGCCGTCGCGCCTGTTCCGGCACCCGTTTGCGGAGCAATTGGAGCGAGCCCAGCAGCAGGAGCGGGAACAAGGTGCCGATGGTTGCCTGCCCGAGATTCAGCGTATAAAAAAGTTTCTCGCGAATCATGGTCTGCATCACCGAGAAACCTTCCTCCGCCGCGTAAACGCGATGGATCCAATCCAGCCCTTCAATGGCCGCGTCCACCACCAGCGCGTAGAAAAGGAACATGGCCATGGTGTCCAGGCAGCGCATGTCCACGGTGTGGCGCCGGATCCAGGTGAGGACCATGTAGTTGAACACGCAGAGGGCGATGCCCGACACGATGGCCGATAGAATGAAGATGATGGGCATGATGGAATTGCCCCACCAGGGATTGGCTTTGATCGAGCCGAAGATGAAGCCGACGTAGCCATGCAGCAAAAACGCCGACGGAATGCCGACGATGGAAAGGATCCGGCCCATCTTCCTATCCAGCGCCACAGCCGCCGGCGATTCGTCGGTCACGCCAACCGTGAAGATGCGATAGATAATCCCCTTGAACCCGGCAGCGGTTTTCGACCACTCCACAAGATCCTGCCGGTAATCAAACCAAAGCTCCAGCAGCAGCACCGCCATCAGGTACCAGGCATAAACAAATCCAAAGATCGCCATCGGCGAAGTCAGATGCGGCGTCATCATGATTTCATAACACCGCTCCGGATGGCCCAAATGAAACAGCAGGGGCAACGTCGCGCAGAGGAGGAACGCCAGCGCCGTCAGCAGCGAGAGCCGGTACACCGGTTCCAGCGCCCTGACCTGGAACACCCGCACCAGTGACGCCATGATGAAGGCGCCCGCAACCAATCCGGTGATGTAGGGGTACAGCACGATGAGAAAACCCCACAGCGGGTGCGCGGTCGCTTCATTGGGATAAACGTAACCCTCGAACCGCGGCAGAACTTCGACGACGATATTGGTCACTTCGCTGATCATGTCACCGGACCTCCTTGTCCAGACCGGCATACAGCACGCGGGGTTCAGTGCCCAGATGCGGCTTCAGGACCTGCACCCGGTTGTTTTCGTAGAATTTCTGGATCGGATCGTCGGCCGCCAGATTTTTCAAATCGCCGAAGATGCGCGCCTGGGTCGGACAAATCTCGACACACGCCGGTTTCAATCCGCGCGTGACGCGGTGGTAACACAGGGAGCATTTCTCGGCGGTCTTCGTGACCGGGTTCAGAAACCGGCAGCCATAGGGACAGGCCTGGATGCAAAAGCCGCAGCCGATGCAGTACTTCGGATCAATCAACACCGCGCCATCCGGCGCGTCAAACGTGGCCCCGACCGGGCATACCTGGACGCACGGCGAATGTTCGCACAGGTTGCACAGCTTGGGGACGAAAAACGAATGCTCGATCTGGTCCTTCGGCAAGGGCGATTCGGGAAAGCCGTGCATTCCGCCATTCGGACAATCCACCAGCGTTTCGCCGCGGGTTTGGCCCGAACCCGGTTTCGGTTTGGCAATGATGTAACGTTCTATCCAGGTGCGGTAGAACGGGCCTTCCGGCACGCCATTCTCCTTCTTGCACGCCTCCGCGCAAAGTCCGCAGCCGATGCACTTGTTGACGTCGACGCACATGAGCCATTTGTGCTTCGCCGGGTCGTAGCCCGCGGGCGCTCCGGAAGACACGAATATTTTTTGCACCGCCGCTTTGGCTTTGCGCGCGGCCGACAGGGTGAGCACTCCTGCCAGAGCGCCGCCCAGCCTGGCGAGCGCGCCGCGTCGGCTGAATTGGGTCTTCATGGGCTCTGATTGGGTTGATGCGGGATATGGCACTCGGTGCATTTTCCGCTGTAATGGTCTTTGACGAGGATCTGCTTGAACCACGCCGGGCGTGAGGGATTGGCCTCATGACACCGGATGCAATGGCTGCCGGTCAGTTTGACGGGCAGGATGTCCGGATTCTCGACATGATCCCGGCTCACGCCATGGCAGGCCTCGCAAGACAAGGTCTTGTGCGCATCCCCGGCGAGCTTGTGCAGGATGTCGGAATGGCATTCATCACAGGCCATTTTGCCGGCATAAACCGGAGTTCGCGCGGCAATCTCCGCCAGCGCCGCACCGCGATACCAGCCGTATTCCCCGAATGACGCCGGCGTCAGGAAGGCGCGCGCCACCAGATAAGACCCCACAATCGCCAGCGTCAGCAGCACCAGCCGGAAAATTTGGGGCGGTAATTTGAGGAGACGCATGTCGCGGAACTCTTAGCTCTGCCGCTGGAAAGAACGAGGGCTGCCTTTGCAGATCAACCGGCCCTTGCCGGTCCGCGCTACATTACACAATGAACACCCACGGCGCGCGGACTGATCCGATCCGACAACCCTCTTGCGCAAACTGTATTACTTCTTGAAATCGCGAATGTGCTGGACCAACGCCTTGACTTCGTCGTCGGACAATCCTTCCGCAGGCTTCATCAGGGTCTTGTCGTCCTTGTCCTTCACACCTTCCTTGATCGCCTTGATCGCGGCGTCATCTTTCAAGTCCGCCTGAACCTTGGCGTCCGTAAAGTCCTTCACACCCAGCTTCTGGCCCATCTTGGTCTGGCCTTTGCCGTCCGCGCCGTGGCACTTCGCGCACGTCTTGTCATAGGTTTCCTTCGCGTCCGCGGCAGCCGCTGTCATCGCCGCCGTGAAACCAATCATCGCCGCCAGTAGGACTATTTTCTTCATATTCGTTATTCCGATTCTGTTGGTTGGTGCAGTTATGGGCGCCCGACCGCCCCCGCTTCTGTTCCAGCGTCGTCCAGCCACCCTGGATTCACTACCCAGGTTTTGGCCAACACTTCACATTTCTTGCCTCAACAATGTTAACTTATGCTTATGTAGCGCGCTTGAACTATCACTAATAATTAACTTGACGGTTCCGGGTGCCCCGGTCAAGCGCCCTTCCCGTTCGGCAACGTCTGGCGGGGCTGCCCGGATGCAAATCTCGGCGGCTGTTCTTTCGTTTGCTGCCGAGCAAAACCGGCGCGCCGCGGCGGAGTCTGTCGGCATGGTTGCAGTCTCCGAGGTCTCCCGCAAAAAATGTCTAATATTTGACAAGCATCGTGTAGTGGATAAATGACATCGATCCTAACTTGCGTTCAGCATTGTGGAAGAAGTGAGCAAACATATGGGTGAGGCAACCGCGACCGTGGAAAAAAAGAAAACGCGAGTTCTTGTCCGCGATTTTCCCCTGCGGGAAACCGCGTTCGGCTGCCCGCGCGATTTTCTTGATAACCGGTTCGTGTATGTTGTGGTGTCCGCCCGCGCCCGCGGCCTTTCCGTCGGCGTCAATCTGAATCCCGACAAGCAGTGCAATTTCGAGTGCGTCTATTGTGAAGTGCACCGCACCGATCCGCCGCGCGAGATGCGCCTGGATGTCGAAACGATGGCGGCGGAGCTTAAGAAGACGTTGATCGCCGTGAGTGAAGGGCGCCTGCGCGAGCGTCCGTGGTATCACGCGTTGCCGGACGAACTGCTCCAGTTGCGCCACGTGGCGTTGAGCGGCGACGGCGAGCCCACCCATGCGCCGAATTTTGTCGAAACGGTTCAGGCCGTGGTTCACATCCGCGCTCTGGGCGGTTTGCCCTTTTTCAAGATGGTGCTGATGACCAACGCGACCGGCCTGGACCAGCCGCAAGTGCAGCATAGCCTCAAGTCGTTCACCAAGTCGGATGAAGTCTGGGCGAAACTGGACGGAGGCACCCAGGCATACCTGAACAAGGTCGATCGAATGAATGTTCCGCTGGAGAAGATTCTGGCCAACATCCTTCTGCTCGCCCGCCAGCGCCCCGTCGTCATCCAGAGCCTGTTCCCCTCCATCAACGGCGAAGAACCGCCGCTGGAAGAAATCTAACAGTACGCGCAACGCCTCAAGTAATTGAAAGCCCGGGGCGCCCAGATTCCGCTCGTGCAAATTTACTCCGCCACCCGGCCGACTCCCAATTCGGGCATCAGCCATCTCCCGTTGAAAACTCTGTCGCGCATCGCCCAGACCGTGCGGCAGGTCACCGGTCTGAAAGCGGAAGTGTTTTAGAATCTCCGGCCGAAAGGCTACATTCCCCGACCGGCCTGCGTCTTCCAAGCCGCAGGCCGGCTCCTCC
>CAZFOA010000178.1:0-7853 GCA_964520205.1 uncultured Verrucomicrobiota bacterium
GGCAATGGAGGGGTAGTGTAGCAGTTCCCATTTTGGTGGGGCGAGCGTCCTCGCGAGCCGGCCTTGGCGCGTCGAAGTGGAGCGAAGCCGGCTCGTCGGTAGCCTCGCCCCACCAAACTGATACATTACCAATGGAGGCGGTCGCTCGACATTCTCCGGGGATTTGATACGGTTTACGGGTGAGCTTCGTCACGGAATTCAGGTCGTTGCCGGTGGCGGCGCTGGTAAAGCGCTCGCTTGCCGGAACAGTGGCCGACGCGCGGGATGCCGCCGCGAAATCCAGCTTGTCACTGTCCGATTTCGCCGCGTTGATTTCGCCGGGGGGCGGCGAGTTGCTGGAAATGATGGGCCGGCGGGCGCGCGCCCTGACGCAGCAGCGGTTTGGCAAGGTCGTTCGCCTGTTCGCGCCGCTTTACCTTTCCAACGAATGCATCAACAACTGCAAGTACTGCGGTTTTTCGCGGGATAATCCGATCCTGCGAGTGACGCTCACCGTGGACGAGATGTTGCGGGAGGCGCGCGCGCTGAGCGAACAGGGTTTTCGCAACATCCTGCTCGTCGCGGGCGAGCATCCCAAGTTCGTTGCCAATGATTACCTGAAGAGCTGCATCGGCGCGCTGCATCCCGATTGGCCGGGCATCTCGATCGAAGTCGGGCCGATGGAGGCCGGGGATTACCGTCCGCTGATCGCCGCGGGCGCCGACGGGTTGGTGGTGTATCAGGAAACTTATGACCGCGCGGTGTATGCCGAAATGCACACCGCCGGGCCGAAACAGAATTTTGATTGGCGGCTGGAGACACCGGAGCGCGGTTACGCCGCGGGTTTCCGGAGACTTGGCATCAGCGCGCTCTATGGATTGGCGGATTGGCGGCTGGAAGCCATCAGTGTTGCGGCGCACGCGGCCTATCTGTTGCGCCATTGCTGGAAGGCTTCCCTGACCATTTCCCTGACCCGGCTGCGGCCCTGCGCGGGCGAATTCCAGCCGCGGACGCATCTGAGCGACCGCGAGTTGGCGCAACTGGTTTGCGCCTTTCGGCTGATGTTCCCCGATGCCGGCCTGGTGCTTTCGACGCGCGAACCGGCCGGATTGCGCAACGGCCTGATTCCGCTGGGCGTCACCATGATGAGCGCGGGCAGCCACACCGAACCCGGAGGCTACACCGGGGCCGGCAAAGAACATCTTCACCAGACGGTGCGGGGACGCATTGTGAACCTCGCCTCCGGCTCCAGCGAATCGGCGTCCACGGGGCAACCGGTGCTGAACGCGACGGAGCAATTCCGTATCGCCGATGAACGTTCACCGCAGGAAGTGGCCGAACTCATCCGCCGTCTCGGCTACGAACCCGTATGGAAAGATTGGGATCCGGTGTTGACGGCATAGCCTTCCGGCGAAAACTCCGATGAGTCATTTCGATTCGACCGGGACGACATCGTTTTCAACGGGGATTCAAACCGTATTGTGAAACCATGAATGCGACCGTCCTCGCCAACGGCAAGCGGATCGAAGCCGAATTACCATGCTCGATCGAGGCATTTCTGAAGGCGCAAGACCTTCCGCCCCGCAGCGTGGTGGTGGAACACAACGGCGAGGCGGTGGCGCCTTCGGAGTTTGCCACCCGCCGGCTGGGTGCCGGCGACCGCCTGGAAATCGTGAAAATTGTCGCAGGCGGGTAGAAGCATCCGGCGGCGCCACCGTTGGCTTCATTCGGGTGGTGAGATGTGAATAACCGGTGAATGGCGGTGAACAACTTGGCGTTGACATCCATTGATTGAAGCAGAGGTTGAAGTTGAGATGTTGAGCGGTCTAACCATTCCACAGGCCGGTTACCCTGGCGGCAAGAAGGCACGGGATCAAAATGCGGTTCAAGCAATGAATGCGCGTAGGATCAGCGTGGCGGGCGGAAGTTCTTCGGTGAAACCCGCCGAGGTGTGCCGGATGGTGGTGGTGTATGAAGATGGCATGGCGCATGACCGGGCCATGGAATTGGCGGGCAGGCTGGCATCCCAATTCGGAGGCGAGCCGGCGTTCGCTTTTGATTCCTGGAATTTCAAGGATCTCGCGCAACCCAAGCTCACCCTTGCGGCCGTCGAAGCGGCTGCCCGCGCCGATATTATTTTGTTCACCACTCATGGCAACGATTTGCCGTCGGCGGTGGTCGCGTGGCTGGAGTATTGTGCAGGGGCCAGAACCAGGGCCGATGGAGCCTTGGCGTTGCTCCTCACCGAGCCGTTCATGTTGTCCGCGTCCACCGGAGCGGTCATCAGCAGGCTTCAGTCCGCCGCCCGCCTTTTGCGCATGGATTTCCTGTCGCTCATGCCCGCGCCGGCGGCAAAGATCATCAAGTCACTTCAAAAACGGCCGAGCCTTCCGCCTTCCGCATTCCTGGATAAATTTGACCGGCCGAATTGTGATCATTGGGGTTTGAACGAGTAACGGCTGGAACGGGAGCGATGGCAACGCCCAACTGGGCGGAATGCAGGAACTCAACCCGGCGGTCAAGGAGGGCTTCGACGCCGAAATAATCACCTTCGTGGATCCGACACAGGCGGGTTGCCTCAAGTCCGGCGCGGTGAAATGATTTGTCAGCCGCAGCCGGCTACGGCTTAATCTGGCTGATGGATTTATTTGAAAAGTTTTTCCCGCGCGATTGGACCGCCTGGGATCTTTTCTGGAACCTGGTCGGCTGGCTCGGCCAGGCCTTCTTTTTCTCGCGCTTTTACGTGCAGTGGTATGCCACGGAGCGGAAGCAGCAGGTTGTGGTGCCGGTGTTGTTCTGGTGGTTGAGCCTGAGCGGCACGTTGTTGCTGTTGTTCTACGCCATTGCCTACGACAAACACGGCGTGTTCATCTTCGGCTTCGCGTTCGCCTGGATTCCCTATATCCGAAACCTGGTCATCCATTATCGCCATAAAAGGGCGCATTTGGATTGTCCAGGCTGTGGTAAACCCTGCCCGCCGCGCTCTCATTTCTGCTCGTTCTGCGGAACGCGGCTGGTTGCGCCGGAAGGAAAGACGCCTTAACCGGGCTACTTTTTCGATCCGAGCGCCACCGGTCCGGAATTGGTCAGGCCGTACTTGACGATAATCGGCATGAAGTCCTGGTGGCTCCGGCCGTAGTCCTGCAATTTTGAGGTAAAAGTCTCCAAACTGGTGGTTTGTTTCCTGCCGGCGTCGGATACCTGTTCCAGTTGAGGGCGGAGCGATTTGAGATCTTTGCCCGCGCGCAGGCTCTGCATCCCGATGAATCCCATGAGGGTCATGCTGCCCACAACCGCCGCCAAAATTAGCATCGTCAACTGCCGGCGCAAACACTGGCAGTCTTCCTTCAACTCGGCCAGATCCGCCGCATCCGTCATTTTATTCTCGAGGTCGTTCATAGGCTTACTTGGCTGCGGGTTTGGCTGCGGCGGAGTTGGTTCGGTTCATTTTGAGACCGACTGATTCCAGGATCGGGTCAATGCCAGGATGGGTCTTGCCGTATTCGGCGACATCGTTGATGAGATAGCCGATGAGACTGCGGTTGTTTTGAAATCTGGCCATTTCCTGCTGAAGCCGCGCACTATCGGTGCGCAATCGCTTCGTCTGGAAATAAAACTGGATGCAGAAAAAGACGGATGCAATCAAACTGATGGCGAGCACCCACGTTAGAGCAACGGTAAGTAGGTTATTCTTCATAACAGGGCGGGACTTTAGCGGCTTTTCGGCAATTGTCCACTGCGTTTTTCTTCCCGCCAATCCCGACACACGGGTCATTCGTGCCCGGATGGCTCCGCTTCCAAAACGAATCCCATTGGAATCGCTTGTATTTTCAATGGTTTGCCCTTGTTTCAGAAGCGGGAATTCCAGCCGAAATCGGGGATCAAGGTCCTCAATATTACGGAAATCGCACTCCGTCGAAATCTTCGCGCCGAGGCCCCGCATCGGCGGCCAGGAGCGGGGTCCCCGAAAGCAATGTCGAGATGTGGCCCCAGGGTCCGGGCCAGGCGCGAATCCCCTTCCGGCAAAGTTGAAAGCGCGACGCGCTCTTCGGCGGAGCCGGGCGAGGTTTCCGTTTCCGGCTCGCCAGCGCCCACTCGCCGCTCGACTTCCACCGGTCATTCCATTTTCTTTCTTCCATGCGCATCCATTTCTTCGGAGCCACGCGGACGACCACTGGCTCCATGCACCTCCTTGAAATCAACGGCCATCGCCTGCTCCTGGAATGCGGCCTCTTTCAAGGCCGGCGCGAAGAATCCAGCGAGCGCAACCGCAAGTTCCCCTTCGACCCGAAGCAGATCGACGCCGTCGTGCTCAGCCACGCGCACATCGACCACTGCGGCAACCTGCCAAACTTATGCCGCCAGGGATACGAGGGAAACATTTACTGCACCTTCGCCACGCGTGACCTCGCGAGCATCATGCTCGAGGATTCCGCGGAAATTCAACGGGACGACGCCGCCTTCGTTTCGAAACAGCGCGCCAAACGCGGGCTGCCGCCGGTCGAACCCCTCTACTCGGCCACCGATGCCGAAAAAGCCGTCCGCCAGTTTGTGGCGATCAATTACGACCGGCCGTTTCCGGTGATGGAGGGCGTGACCGTCACTTTCCGCGATGCCGGCCACATCCTTGGATCGGCCCAGGTGGTGTTGGACATTCGCGAGCCGGGGCGCGAGTTTCGTTACCTCTTCAGCGGCGACGTCGGCCGGGGCGGCGACGACATTCTGCGGGACCCGGAGCGGGTTGACGACGTGGATTATCTGCAAGTCGAAAGCACGTACGGCGGGCGGGAACATTCCGTCAAAGCCAATGCCAACGCCGAAGTCGGCCGACTGGTGCGCGAAACCTTGACTCGCCGGGGCAAGGTCATCATCCCGTCGTTCTCGGTTGGCCGGACCCAGCAGATCGTTTACACGCTGCACCAACTGGCGCTCGCCGGGCAATTGCCGAAAGTTCCCATTTTCGTGGACAGCCCGCTGAGCGTGAACGCGACGGAGGTTTACCGGCTGCACCCTGAATGTTTCAACGAAACCATCTACCGATTCCTGCGCGAAAAGGAGAATCCGTTCGGCATGGAAAACCTCACCTACATCCGCGAGGCGGCGAATTCGAAGAAGCTGAACGACCTGTTGGAACCGGCCATTATCATCAGCGCCTCGGGCATGGCGGAAGCCGGGCGCATTCGGCATCATCTGAAAAACAACATCGGCGACGCCAAAAACCTGATCCTGTTCGTCGGCTACTGCGCCGAGCACACCTTGGGCGCACAAATCCTGGCCGGCCAGAATCCCGTCAACATCTTCGGCGAACCGCACCCGGTCCGGGCGCAGATTGCATCGGTGGACTCCTTTTCCGGCCACGCGGACAAGAACGAACTGCGCCGCTACGTCGAGGCAACAGGCGGCGGCATGAAAAAAATCTGTGTCACTCACGGGGAAGAATCCCAGGCGCTGGCGTTTGCGGAAACGCTCCGCGCCTTGAAGCCCAAAGCCCAGGTCGTCGTGCCGGTTTACGGGCAGGTGGTGGAGATATAGACAGCCGGCCGGGCGAAGGATGGTGGGCGCTGAGGGATTCGAACCCCCGACCTACTCGGTGTAAACGAGACGCGCTAACCACTGCGCCAAGCGCCCCACCCGCCGACACGTTAGGCGCAGGCCCCGGCATTGACAACGGCCAAGTGCGATTGCCGACCGAAATCCTCGGGACTGACACGTGTTCTTCGTCCGGGCGCGCCATTCAGCGGCTTGGGACGGCCCGTTCAAAGGCTTTCAATCGCGTGCAGCAGGTGGTGCAGAAACGCGACGTTGTCGCATGGAACATATTTCATGGCGCCGCCCATGCGGGAAAAACTTTTGCAGAAGCGGAGGTAGTAAGCCGGGTTGTCCTTGGGCGGCTCGCCTTGCGACCAGTCCCAATGGCCGCCGTCCTGAATGTCCACCACGTAGATCGTGTGGTCGTGGACGATCTTGCGCCCGGCCTGGAGACGCAGGTTGTTGACGCAACTGATGGACTTCTCGAACACCTGCGGCGCCATGATCGCCGAGCCGACCGATAGCACCACGCCGCCGTCCAGTTGTTCGACCGCCGCGCCGAACTGGCGAAAGTCCAAATCCGCCGCGCGGCCAATCACCGCGCCGTTGAACATCGGATGGTTGGCGATGATGTCGTAACCGATGCCGGGATGGACGGTGAGCGGGATGCGGTGCTGGAATGCCCGGGCCAGAACCGAGGTTTCCTTCCACGGATGCTTCACATCGATGCGGCCGGAAGGCACCTGGTGCGCCGTCATCGCCTGAAGCAGTTCGGCGCGCGCCGGCGCCAGGGGATGCGACGGTTGTTCGCGCAGGGATTTTTCCAACTCGCCGGCCGGCGGCAGAATCACGCCGTCTTCGGCGATGAAACGGCCGAGGCTGCGCCCGTAGCCTTCCTCGCGCAACGCGCCGGCAAGCAAGGCGAGGTGGATGTGGCGCCCGGTTTCAGCCCAGGCGCCAAACGTGCCGGTGGCGACATTCTTCTTCACGCTCTCTTCCGTGCGACCGAGAAAGGCCAGCTCCCAATCGTGAATGGTGCCCGCGCCATGGGTGGCCAGATGCGTGATCCAGCCGTGCTCGACGAGCGAATTCACGATCCGCTGCGCCCCGTTTTTTATCAGGTGCGCCCCATACATGAGAATCACGCCGGCGCCCCGCTTCCGCGCGGAGGCGATGTTCTCCGCCGCATCCCGGATGGTTTTCAGGTTCGCGGCGGAGCAGGGCGGGGGAGGTTTGGCCGGGTCCGAAAGAATTGTTTCGATCCGGCTGAGGCTTTCGCGCTGCGCCAGCGGGAGGACCTTGATTTTTTTCAGATCCAGCGGCCGGGGAAAATCTTTCATCGGAATCACACGTCGCAAATCAGCACGCCCTGTTTGAGCGAAGCCAGGGGATCCGGGCGTTTCGGCACGAATTCCTGGGCGACAAAACCTTTGAAACCGGTTTCCACGATGGCCCTCATCACGGCGGGATAATTAATTTCCTGGGTTTCATCAATCTCGCCGCGTCCGGGGACGCCGCCCGTATGATAGTGGCCGAAGCATTCGTGATGCTCGCGGATGGTATCGATGAGATCGCCGTCCATGATCTGCATATGGAAGATGTCGTAGAGAATCTTGAATCTCTCGGAGCCGGTCCGCTTGACGAGTTCGACGCCCCAGGCGGTGTGGTCGCCCATGTAATCCGGGTGGGTGCGCTTGCTGTTGAGCAGTTCCAGACAAATCGTGATCCGGTGCTTTTCCGCCGCGGGCAGGATGCGTTTAAGTCCGGCGACGCAATTCGCAAGGCCTTGTTCGTCGTTCATGCCGTTGCGATTGCCGGAGAAACAAATGACGTTCGGCGCGCCGCCGGCCGCCGCGGCGGGAATGGTGTGGTTCATCCACGCCACGATGTCGTCGTGGTTCTCGACGCGATTGAGGCCGCGGGGGATCATGCCTGGCACGCCGGTGACCATGGCGCAAATCAGGCCGTGATTTTTGAGCGTCGGAAAATCCTTCACCTCCACCAACTCCACCGACTGGAGGCCGATTTCCTTCGCGGCTTTGCAGAGATCGTCGAGCGGGATTTTGTCGTAACACCATTTGCAGACGGAATGATGGATGCGGCCGTTGAGCTTTGTCTCCGTGAGGATTTCCTCCGCGCCACCCGAACCGGGAATGCCGGTTGCCGCAGCCAGCACCGCCGTGCTGCCGGCGATTTTTCGGAGAGCCGACCGACGCGAGATCTCCCGCTTCATTGGGGGATTGTTTGCTGAAGCCGGGTCAAATTGCACGAATTATTCTTGGAGCGTGTCTGAAAACCCGCCCGGTGAGGGCACCGGGCCTACAAGAGTGGCCGAATCGCGCGAT
>CAZFOA010000179.1:0-7829 GCA_964520205.1 uncultured Verrucomicrobiota bacterium
GACCGGAGGCAACGGCCGATATTTGAACTGGCTGAGAGCGAATTGCTCGATCTGACCAGAAACCGGGCGTCTTCCAGAGATCAAACTTCGGCCCGCTCTGCGCGCTGAAGCCAATCTGCCCTTCCTCCCCGGCTCACCCGGCCGTTGACGAACGGACATTGGCGCGCGTGGGCGGGATCGGCGGCGAACCCTCTCACCTCTATTGACAGGGGCGGCATTCTTTGGGATGACTGGAGCCACGCACAACACAAAACCCTATGTCGCTCGAACTTGAACTGCAGAAGTTCCCGAAGAAGTTTGTTCTAAGGGACGGCCGGCAATGCACGCTGCGCCCCTTGCGCAAAGACGATGAGAAGAAATTTCATCAGTTTTTCCTCGCGGTGCCCGAAGCCGAACGCATGTTCATCAAACACCGCGTCACCGAGCCGACCGTTATCCGCGACTGGTGCCATAGCATCGATCTGGGCCGCAATTTTCCGCTCCTGGCGGTTGCGGACGGCAAAATCATCGCCGACGCGACGTTGCACCAGCAATTCGGCGGCTGGCGTCGCCACATCGGGCGCGTCAGCGTGCTCGTGCACCCCGACTATCGCGGACGCGGCCTGGCCCGCGGCCTGGTCACCGAAATCATGACACTTTCCCGCAGTCTCGGCCTCGAAAGGATCGAGGCTGAGTTTATCGGCGAACAGGAAGCCGCCATCAAGATGTTTGCCATGCTCGGCTTCAGCAATCTGCTCCGGCTCGAAGATTACGTGAAAGACATGCAGGCGGTCTCGCATGATTACGTTCTGATGGGAGTGAACCTGAAGGTGGACGAGGAATACGCCGGCGTGGGCGGATGAACAAATGCGGAATGCAGAATCAGAATGCGGAATTGGGAACTGAGGCCACGAAACCCGGCAACCTGCGGCATTTTTCATTCTTCATCCAGCCTTTCCAGAATGCCTCCCGAAGTTTGCCCCAACTGCGGCGCCCGGGTGGCCCCCAACGCCAAAGCCTGCCCGGAATGCGGCGCCGACGAACAGACGGGTTGGTCGGAGGAAGCGCGCCGCGACGACCTGGATCTACCGGACGAGGATTTCGATTACGGAGATTTCGTGAAGCGGGAGTTTGAAGGAGGAAAACCCGTTCCCCGCGGACTTCATTGGTTTTGGTGGCTGGTGGCGCTGCTCCTCACCGCGGCGTTGATTTGGCTGTGGGTGCGTTAACCTGCAGGAGTCCGGAAGACGACGCCACAAGTAATAGTAGCGGGTCAGTTTGCTCCCTCGGCGGGACGAACGGCGGGAGAGTGCTTGCGTCTTCAGCGCCGCTTTTCCAAGCCCGCCACGCGCCTTCGACCCCAGCCGGTTCATGGGAAACACCCCACCCAACTGACTCATTAGCAAAAAGCCCGTTCTCGCGAACGGGCTTTGAAATGACGCCGCAAAAAACTTCGCGGCCGGTTCAGGTCTTGGCTTCGGCGGCCTTTTCTTCCACCGGCTTGGTTTCCTCGGCCGGCTTGGTTTCGGTCGAAGCCTCGGCAGCCACCGGCAGGTCCACCCATTCCAGAATGGCGAGTTGCGAGGCATCACCCTGGCGTTGGTGCATTCTCACAATCCGGGTGTAACCGCCGTTGCGGCTCTTCTGCGCGGGTGCAATTTCGTTGAATAGAATTTTCACCGCATCTTCCTGGTGCAGGCGGGCAGCGGCGAGACGGCGGTCATGGATCGTGCCGTTCTTGCCCAGCGTGACCAATTTCTCGGCCACGGACCGGGCGGCTTTGGCCTTGGCCAGCGTCGTGGTGACCCGTTTGTGGGTGATGAGGCTGCAAACCAGGTTGGCAAGCATCGCGTTCCGGTGTTGCCCGGTGCGGCCTAATTTGGCGGTTCGCTTAAGATGTCGCATACAATTTCCTATACCTATGTTCTCCGGCAGGGAGAATCCCGTTCTGCGGGACCGCGAAGCGGCGTCTCCCGGGGTTTATTGAAAACCCCGCCGGTCAATGAATGGCGGCGGCGGCGGCGGCGGACTCTTCCTTCGGCAAGTCCAGCAAATCCGCCTCGAAGCTCATGCCGAGCGTCAGACCGAGCGCCTGCAGTTTCTCTTTGATTTCGTTCAATGATTTTTTGCCGAAATTACGATACTTAAGCATCTCGGACTCCGTCTTCATGGCGAGCTGGCCGACGGTGGTGATGTTGGCGTTGTTGAGGCAATTGGCGGCGCGGACGCTCAATTCGATTTCATTGACGCTCATGTTGAGCAGTTTCTTGAGCTTGGTCTTCTCTTCATCCTGCTTGTCCACCACTTCCTCGAATTCAACGGCGGTCTTATCGTAACCCACAAAGACGTCCAGGTGATGCTGGAGAATGGCCGAAGCCTGCGTCAGCGCGTCATCAGGCGAAATGCGCCCGTCCGTCCAAATCTCGACGACCAGGCGGTCGTAATCCGTGCGCTGGCCGACGCGCGCGTTTTCCACCGCGTAACGCACGCGGGTCACGGGGGAGAACAAGGAATCGATCGCAACCACGCCGATGGGCTGGTTGAGTTTTTTGTTTTCGTCTCCCGGCAAAAAGCCGCGGCCCACCTTGAGTTCCAGCTCCATCTCGAACTTCTTCTTCTTGTCGAGGGTGCAAAGATGCTGCTCCGGATTGACGAGCTCAATGTTCTGATTGAGCTGAATGTCCCCGGCAGTCACCTCGCCTTCTTTGTTGACCGAGAGCAGGAGCGTCTGCGCATCGCGCGTGTGAGCCTTGAACAACACCTTCTTCAGGTTCAAAACAATGTCGGTGACATCCTCCACCACGCCTTCGATGGTGGCGAATTCGTGCATCGCCCCATCGATCTTGATGGAGGTGATGGCGGCGCCTTCCAGCGAGGAAAGGAGCACGCGGCGAAGCGAGTTCCCGATGGTATGGCCGTAGCCGGTTTCAAACGGCTCGGCGATGAATTTGGCGTAGGTCTCCGTCGCGGTTGTATCCTCTTTGGTCAACCGCTTCGGCATTTCAAAACGTCCTAATCGTACTGGCATAGTTTCCTTTCAACAATTTTAAACTGGCCGCCCCGGCATCGATTCCCGCCGGCCGGAGCCGCCCCTATAATTGTTTGGAGCAATGGGGCGATGGATGAATGGAGTGCCGAATACAGCATCGCTGCAACACTCCAAGACTCCAGCACTCCAAGACTCCGGGTTCATGTCTTAGCGGGAATAAAATTCGACGACCGCCTGTTCGTTGGCGATCGGGTTGATCTCATCGCGCGTCGGAATGCGCATGAGCGAGCCTTTAAACTCATCCTTCTGCAACGAGAGCCAGTCCGGCACCGCCCGGCTGGTGGCGCTTTCCAGGTTCTTCGTCGCCAATTGGCGCGAAACGTTCGTATTCTTGACATCGATCACGTCGTTCACTCTGACGTTGAACGAAGGGATATTCACCTTGCGGCCATTGACCCGGACATGGCCGTGCGTGACCATTTGCCGGGCGGCGGCCCGCGTATTCGCCAGACCCAGGTGATACACCACGTTGTCCAGCCGGGTCTCCAGAATTTGCAGCATCTGTTCGCCGGTCACTCCGCGGCGTTTCAGCGCCTTTTCGTAAACCCCGCGGAATTGCCGCTCCATCAGGCCGTAGTAATACCGGAGCTTTTGCTTCTCGATCAAGCCCAGCCCGTAATCGGTGTGCTTGCGGCGCGACTTGGGACCGTGCACGCCGGGGCCGTAATTGCGGCGTTCGAGGTACTTCGAGGGGCCGAATATCGGCAGCCCGAACCGGCGGCTGATGCGAACGCGAGGACCTGTATAACGAGCCATTGCTAAAGTTGAGAGTTGATGGTTGAGAGTTGAGAAATTTACACGCGGCGTTTCTTGCGCGGCCGGCAGCCGTTGTGCGGGACCGGTGTGGTGTCCTTGATCGCACTGATCTCCAGGCCGATTGCCTGCAGGGCGCGGATCGCCGATTCCCGGCCGGAGCCGGGACCTTTGACGTGGACTTCGACTTCCTTCATGCCGTGCGCCATTGCCTGGCGGGCGGCGTCCTGCGCCACCTGTTGCGCCGCGTAAGCCGTGCTCTTGCGCGAGCCTTTGAAACCCACCCGGCCGGCGCTCGACCAACCCAGCAGGTTGCCGTGGACATCGGTGATCGTCACCTGGGTGTTGTTAAACGTCGCCAGAATATTGGCGATGCCGACGCTGATATTTTTTGAACCCTTGGCTTTGACGATTTTCTTGCCGGCCAGATCGTCGGCCAGCAATTCGGCGGCGGTCGGAGCCGCGGCGGCTGCGACCGGAGCGGCGCCTTCAGCCGGCTTCGGCGCTTCACTTCCCGGGGCCGGCGAGCCGGCGGCGGGCGCCGCAGCGGCAGCCTTCGGGCCGGCTTTGGTGGCCTCCGCGCCTTTCGCCTCGGACGCTTCGGGTTTGCCGTCCTTGCCTTCTTTCTTTGGCGCGGTCTTTTTCTTCGTTTCGTCTGCCATGTGCGGGTGAATCGTTGATGGTTCGAGCCTGGGAACTTAGTGGATGCCGGTTTTGGCGTTGGGATTGCGCTGCACTCCCACGGTTTTGCGCGGGCCTTTGCGGGTGCGTGCGTTGGTTTGGGTGCGCTGGCCCCTCACCGGGAGACCGCGCAAATGGCGGATGCCGCGGTAACATTTGATCGCCTGAAGGCGTTTGAGATTCATGCCGATTTCGCGGCGCAGATCACCTTCAATCACATACTTGCCGTCCTGAATCGCATGAACGATCTGGGAAAGTTGCTGCTCGGTCAGATCTTTTGCCCGGAGGCTCGGATCAATCTTTGCCTTGGCCAGGATTTCGACCGCGTTGGTCGGGCCTATGCCGTAAATGTACCGCAGCGCGATGTCGATGCGCTTATTCGGCGGAACTTCCACACCAATGATACGTGCCATAAAATTATCCTTGCCGTTGCTTGTGGCGTTTGTTGCTGCAAATCACGCGGATAACGCCCTTGCGCTTGATGATTTTGCAGTTTTCACAAAGTTTTTTGACCGATGCTCGAACTTTCATATCTAAATTGTTCTGGTTCCGACGACGATGCGCCCTTCCGACAAGTCGAACGGCGACAGTTGCAATTTCACTTTGTCACCCGGCGCAAACGCGGGACAATTCCGCTTCGCCCGACCCGCCACAAACGCCAGCACTTTATGGCCGTTCGACAGTTCCACCCACCACGTTCGGTTGGGCCGAGCCTCGATCACGACACCTTCAACTTCGAAGGCTGCTTCTCCGGACATGTCAAAATCTCCGGTTCACCTTCGGTAACCAAAACCGTGTGCTCAAAATGAGCGGAAAGTGAACCATCTTGCGTGACCACTGTCCAGCCGTCTTTCAAAATTTTTACGCCCGGCAATCCCGCATTGACCATCGGCTCAATTGCTAAGGTCATGCCCGGACGCAACTTGGGCGACGCTTTGTTGCCTTCCACAAAGTTCGGCACCTGCGGCTCTTCGTGCATCGAACGGCCCACTCCGTGTCCGACGAATTCCCGGACGATGCTGAAACCGCTGCTCTCGACATACGTCTGGATCGCGCGCGAAATATCCACGATCCGCCGGCCCGGAAGCGCCTGGGCGATGCCCTCACCCAACGACTTCTCGGTCACATCCATCAGTCTTTGCGCCTCGACACTGCAACCGCCCACAGCCACCGTTTTCGCCGTGTCACCGATAAATCCATTGTGGACCACGCCCACGTCCAGGCTGACGATATCGCCGAACCTCAATTGCCGGCTGCCCGCCAACCCATGCACGACCTGCTCGTTGACGGAGATGCAGATGTGGCAGGGATACTTGCGATAGCCAAGAAACGCGCTCCTGGCGCCGTAATCCCGGATCCGCTCCGCCGCAAATTCATCCACCCGCCCGGTGGTGACGCCCGGCTGGATGAACGCCGCCACTTCGTTCAACACCTTCCCCGCGATCGCGCATGCCGGCCGCATGGCTTCCAAATCCCGCTCGCTCTTCAAAAGAATCATTCGCTTATCCTGGTCTCTTATTCCGAATCTTAATCCCGCCCGACGGGGATTAACCGCGCTTTGCGATCAAGCGCGCGATGTCAGAATCGCCCTTTCAGCCGCCCCTTCTTCAAGAAACCATCGTAATGGCGCATCAACAGATGCGATTCCATCTGGCGCATGGTGTCGAGCAACACCCCGACGACAATCAGCATGCTCGTGCCCCCAAAAAACTGCGCGACCTGGTAGGGAATCCCCATGTTGTAAGTCAAAATCTGCGGGATCACCGCAATAATCAGAAGGAATATCGCCCCCGCCAGCGTGATCCGGCTCATCGTGTGATGCAGGTAATCGCTCGTCGCCTGCCCCGGACGCACCCCGGGAATATACCCGCCGTTCTTCTTCAGATCGTCCGCGATTTGCAATTCGTTGAACTGGGTGGCCACCCAGAAATAGGAGAAGAACAAAATCATCAGCGAATAGATCACCAGATAGACAAAGCTCCGCTCATGCAGCACATTGGCCAGATTGGAGAGCACTTCGCCGATGTACTTGAAACCCGCGTTGGGGCTGCCGCTCATATTCTGGCCGAGCATGGTGAAAATCTGCTGCGGAAACATCAAAATGGCCTGGGCGAAAATAATCGGCATCACCCCCGAATAATTGACCCGCAACGGCATGAAGGAAGTGCCGCCGGAATACACCTTCCGGCCCACGGCCCGCTGCGCATATTGCACCGGAATTTTCCGCTGCGCCTGGGTGATGGCGATGATTCCGGCGATCACTCCCGCCAACAGCAGGAGCAGCGCGATCGCGTGGCCGAAATTCATCTGGGCTTCCGAGCCGTGAAGGGCAAAAAACATGTCGTGCAACCCTTGCACCGCCAGGGGCAGCCGCGCCAGGATGTTCACCGAAATGATCAGCGAAACGCCGTTGCCGATGCCGCGGTCCGTGATCTGCTCGCCCAGCCACATCAACAGCAATGTCCCCGTCGTGAGAATCAACACGGTCTGAAGGCGATAAAACCAGATGAAATTGTCGTTGTAGAGCACCAGCCGGCCGATGCCCGCCCCAAATATCTTTTCCGGGCGCTCCCAGCCGATTGCCATCACCGCGCCTTGAATGATGCACAGCAGCACCGTGAGATAACGTCCCCATTGAATGAGCTTGGTCCGGCCCCCTTCCTCGCGCGCCAGCTTGCTCCAGGGCGGATACACCGCCGTCAGAAGCTGGACAATGATCGTGGCGCTGATGTACGGCATGATGCCCAGCGCGCCAATGGCGCAGTTCTCCATGCCGCCGCCGCTGAACATGCTGTATAAACCCAGGATGGAACCGGCGCGATTGGATTGTGCTGCAAAAAACGCAGCCAGCGCCGCTCCGTCCAAACCCGGAATGTGCACGACCGCCGTCAGCCGGCAGATCGCCAGAACCAGCGCGGTGAATAGAATCCGGGACTTCAACTCCGGAATCTTGAAGCAATTGCTGAAGGTGTTGGCGATCGAAGCAAGCATGGATCGGTAAAAAAACTAGGACCGGGCCGCCTTGGTTGGCTTCGCGCCGACCAGTTCGCAGGTCCCGCCCAGGGCCTCAATTTTCGACCGGGCCGAGGCGCTGAACGCATGCGCGATGACGGACAATTTTTTGGTGACTTCGCCGCCGCCCAATATTTTGATCCCGTCCCCGGGGCCATTCGCCAGCCCGGCGTCGCGCAACACGGTTTCATCCACCCGGGCGCCGTTTTCAAAAGCGTTCAGGGAATCGACATTGATCGGGAGGTACCGCGTCCCGTGCCGCGTGTTGTTGAAACCGCGCTTGGGAATGCGGCGGATGAGCGGCATCTGGCCGCCTTCAAAACCGATGCGAATGGAACTGCCGGAACGGGCCGTC
>CAZFOA010000180.1:0-7815 GCA_964520205.1 uncultured Verrucomicrobiota bacterium
AGGTTGAACTCGATCCGGGTGCGCGAGCCGGTCTGGCGATTGTCCATTTCCATCTCCTCCAATTGCCACTGGCCCTTGACCTTCTTGATCTCTTTTGGGGCAAACTCCTTGAGCAGCTTGCCTTTGAAATCGTACGCCTCGGCGCAAATAATGCCGTTGCTCTCGCTGTCGATCCAGGAAAGGACTCGTGAATAGGCGCCGGGCGCAGGTTGTGGATTGACGCTTTCCAGGACGCGGCATGACCGGCCGCGGCGCATCTCGGTTTTCGTCAGGTGTTGCTCCGGCCAATGGAAGAACTCCAGGCCCAAGTCCGCCGCCCAGAAATCCGAATTGGCAAAGGGAATCATGGTTTCATTTCCGGTCAGATTTCTCGCCTGGCCGGGTTCTTCCAGGAAATATTCGTTGGTTCCGCCATCGTTGTGGGCCACCGTCAATATCGTCCTGCCCCGCATTCCTTCGCTTTCCTTTATATAACAAGACTTCCAGCCGGTTTGGCCCGGCAGGATTTCAAATCTCACCGCAAACTCCGTGCGTTTGCCTTTCGCATCCCGGATTTTCAGCGCGCCGGTGTTGGTGACATTCTGCGCGGGCTTCTGGGAGAGAATGTCGGCCACCAGCGCGCGGCCCTGTTTTGAGGCTTCGTCGGGAGACAAAGGAGACGGCTTCGCCGGCGGATCCGCCGCGCCGACGAGCAGCAATGCGCCGAGGCAAAGGAACAGCGAGCGTCTCACGTCGTCCTTTCGGCAACAACGCGCCGATAAACCGGGGCAACCCTTTTCGCGGATTCTCCGGGAATCATTTCGCGTGCAGCGTCAGCGGCAGGAGTTCGGCAATGCGGCGGACGAAATGAACGCGGAGTTTTTGGCGCACTTCCACCGGCACCTCGGCCCAATCCGTGCGGTTTTGTTCGGGCAGAATGATCTGTTTGATGCCGAAACGCGCCGCCGCCAAGACCTTTTCTTTGATGCCGCCCACGCGGAGCACCCGGCCGCGCAGGCTGATTTCGCCGGTCATCGATACTTCCGAACGCACCCGCCGGCGCGTCAACAATGACGCCAGCGCGACGAGCAGGGTCACTCCGGCGCTGGGACCATCCTTGGGCGTCGCTCCCGCCGGCACGTGAATGTGGATGTCAAATTTACTGTAGTCCGCCAGGTCCAGACCGAGCGCCTGGGACTGGCTTCGCAAATAACTCAGCGCCGTCTGCGCGCTTTCCTTCATCACCTCTCCGAGCGAACCGGTCAGCAGCAGATTCCCCTTGCCGGGCATCCGCGTCGCTTCGATGAACATGACCTCGCCGCCCACCGGCGTCCAGGCCATGCCGGTCGCAATGCCGAATTCCTTGATGGTCTCGGCGGTTTCCGAAACGAACCGGGCGGCGCCCAGATAATCTTTCAACGCATCGGGTTTCAGCACCACCGGTTTGGAGGCGTGGCCGTTGCTGACGATTTTACGCGTGGCCTTGCGCGTGAGCGCGGCAATTTCGCGCTCCAACTGCCGCACGCCCGCTTCCCGGGTGTAATCCTGAATCACGCGCCGGATCGTGGTGTCGGAAAATTTCACCTCCCGCTTCGTCAACCCGTGTTCCTCAAGCTGGCGCGGCACGAGATAGCGCCGGGCGATCTGAAGCTTTTCGGATTCCGTGTAGCTCGGCAGTTCAATCACCTCGAGCCGGTCGCGCAGCGCGGGGTGGATCGGCTCCAGCCAGTTCGCGGTGGTGATGAATAAAACCCGCGACAGGTCGAACGGGATATCGAGGTAATAATCCGTGAACGTGTTGTTCTGGGCCGGGTCCAGCACTTCGAGCAACGCCGCCGCCGGATCGCCGCGGAAATCCGCGCCGACTTTGTCCAGTTCATCCAGCAGGATCACCGGGTTGCGGCTTTCGATGCGGCGCAGGGTCTGAATGATGCGGCCCGGCAGCGCGCCCACGTAAGTCCGGCGGTGGCCGCGGATTTCCGCCTCATCGCGCATGCCGCCCAGCGCGATGCGCGCAAACTTGCGCCCGAGCGCGTCGGCCACGCTTCGGCCCAGGGACGTCTTGCCCACGCCGGGCGGCCCGACCAGGCAGAGAATCGGCCCTTTGATCTGCTTGCGGCGTTTGATGACGGCGAGGAACTCGATGAGCCGGTCTTTGACCTTGGTGAGGCCGAAGTGTTGCTCGTTCAAAATGCGTTCCGCATCCTTCAAATCGATTTTGTCCTCGGTCTCCTTTTCCCAGGGCAAGCTGAGGATCCAATCGAGGTAATGACGGGTCACGGCGTATTCAGCCGCTGCCGGCGCCATTTGCTGCAGCCGATCCACTTCCTGCAAAGCCACTTTCTTGGCTTCGGCCGGCATGGGAGTGCCCTCGATTTTATCCTGCAGATTTCTGATCTCGCTCAGGTTGGAATCGGTTTCCCCCAACTCGCGCTGAATGGCGCGCAGCTGTTCGCGCAGGAAAAAGTCGCGTTGCGTTTTGGAAATGGAGGAGGCGACTTCCGTCTGGATTTTGGAGCTGAGCGTCAGCACCTCGTGCTCGCGGCTGAGCATCGGCAGCAGAAACGACAATCGTTCCCGGACGGACGTGGTCTCCAGGAGCTGCTGCCGCTCCTCGAGATTCAGGTTCAGGTTGACGGCGACCAGATCCGCGAAATGGCCGGGGTCCTCGGTGTTGAGCGCGGCAATCTTGACCTGCTCGGATAGCGCCGGTGAAAGCCGGATGATTTCCTGGAACTGCCCCTGGGCGTTGCGCATCATCGCCGTCAGCTCGACCGTGTCTTCCTTCAGATCCTTCATCAACTCGAATTTCGCCGAGAGATAGGGATCGGTGCCGGTGTATTCCTTGATGCGGACCCGCCAGAGCCCTTCGACCAGCACCCGCACGGTGTTGTCGGGAAACTTCAGCATTTTCAGCAGGCGCGCCGCGCAGCCGACCTCATGGATTTCCGCCGGCGTCGGGTTTTCGGCTTCGGGCTTCCGCTGCAGCGCCACGCCCAGCAAACGGTCTCCCGCCGCCACGTCATCGATCAATTTGATGCTTTGCGGAGTTTCCACCAGCAACGGCGCCACCATGCCCGGGAAAATGACGATATCCGAAAGTCCCAGGATGGGAATGGCTTGCGGCAGGGATTGCGATGAAACCCGTGCGGGCGCTTCCGGGCTTCCGGCAGCGCCGAGGATACTGATAAACTCGGTGTCGGGCGAAGTCATCGTTGCGTCGTGCTATTGTTTAGATGCCGCCGCCCGGAAAAGATTCAGAAGAGATTAAAATTAATAATTCCCCTCGGCGATAGGCACCTTGGTACTCTTCGTCTGCGGTTGCGCCAACGGCACATCGATTCGCAGAAAACCGTTCAGATAGGTCGCTTTGGCCTGGCTAAGATCGTATCCCGGCGGCAACTCCAGCATGCTTTCAAACGGGCCGTAATTGATTTCCATCACCAGGAAACTGCATTTCGGCGCACGGCACCCATCCGGGCGGTTGCCGCTGATGCGCAGACGATTTCCAACCACGGTGATTTCCAGGTTGTCATTGCGCATGCCAGCCAATTCCACTTTCACCACCAGTCCGTTGTCCGTGGAATACACGTCGGTGTTCGGCACCCAGTGCGCCTTGGAGGAGCCCTGGCCGGTAGAACGGGTCACGAAATGCACGGACGAACTCACTTTGCACATGGCCATTCCAGTCGGAAGATTATCTCAGGCAGGTTGCATACGCAAGCGCGCTGTTATTTCATTTTAACAATCATTTGCGGGCGCTCGCCTTTTCGCGCGCGAAGCACAATGGTCGGCTGCGCCATCCGCTGCCCGGCACCACACCCGCAATGCGTCGCCCGCTCGAAACTGAATTTGCGCGGGCCAAACCGCCTCCACAGCAGCAGCGCCGCTGTGATTCCAACAATCGTCAATGCAACCAACCGCTGCCAATCCATGATCGCAACATAACCTCAAAATCATACGGTGCAACAAATGATTTTTTCTGTCCCGCTCCGATATTGACCTTCATCCGGCAAGAATCGAATGGCGGGTTTCGAGGGTTCGCAGGCGGAAAACGGAGGGGAATTATCCTTTGAAATCGTGGAGCCGGCCCCTTAACCTGGAACCATGGCCTTGCCCGCCTTCCGCCACACCCATCGCGTGACGTATGCCGAGTGTACCTCGGGCAATCACGTCTACTACGCCCGCTACCTGGATTTACTGGAAGCGGCGCGCGGCGAGTTTTTCCGGGAACTGGGTTCCACGTTGCTCCAGTGGCAGGAACAAGACACGATCTTTCCGGTGATCGCCTGCCGTCTCGATTACCAGACGCCCGCGCGATATGATGACGTATTAAACATCGAGGTCTGGCCCACCAAGGCGGAGCGCGCCCGGCTGAACTTCTCCCACGTGATCATGAACCAGTCCGGAAAGCGCGTCTGCCAGGCCGAAACCTTCCATGTCTGCACCGCTCTGAATGAGAAACCCAAGCGCCTGCCCGAGGCGCTGGTGGCAAAGCTGTCGCCTTATTTGCAGCGCCTTGAAACGGCTCCCTGATCGTCGGCTCGACGCAGAGCATGCAGCCGCATCCCTTGCCAGGCGTTCGCTCACCCGGACAACGGATGGCTATAAAAAGGCAGAATTCGGTATGGCGCGGGATAGAGATGCCTGATACTTTTTTCGCAATTGGTCCGTCTGGAAGGGTGAGTTCCACCAGGCTCCTGATTCCGCGGCAAACTCGGGCGCAACGTTCACGCCCGACCACGCGGCCAGCACGGATTATCCTGGATCGCTATTGAACACAAAAATTATGACACAAATCGCACAACTTCTCGGTGACAAAGCCGACTATTTTCTTGGCTTCAAAAACCCGAAAATCTCCAAAGAACGCCTGCACGTTCCCGGTCCCGATTTTGTGGACCGCTGCTTCGGTCCGTCCGACCGGAATAACCGGGTGCTGGTCAATCTCCAGCGCCTGTTCGGCTCCGGCCGGCTCCACGGCACCGGCTATCTCAGCATCCTGCCGGTCGATCAGGGCATCGAACACTCCGGCGGCGCCAGCTTCGCCAAAAACCCGGATTACTTCGATCCCGAAAACATCGTCAAACTCGCCTTCGAAGGCGGCTGCAATGCCGTCGCCTCCACGTTCGGCGTCCTGGGCATGACCGCCCGCAAATACGCCCACAAGATTCCGTTCCTGGTAAAAATCAATCACAACGAACTGCTCACCTACCCGAATAAGGCGGATCAGATTCTTTACGGCACGATCAAAGAAGCCGCCGACATGGGCTGCGCCGCCGTCGGCGCAACGATCTATTTCGGCTCGGCGGAGAGCACCCGCCAGATCGTCGAGGTCGCGCACGCGTTTCATGCCGCGCATGAATTCGGCATGGCCACCGTCCTCTGGTGCTATCTCCGCAACAATGCCTTCAAGGTCAAAGGCGCGGACGGCAAATCCATCGACTACCACGTCGCCGCCGACCTCACCGGCCAAGCCAATCATCTTGGCGTCACCATCGAGGCCGATATCATCAAGCAGAAGCTGCCCGAGAACAATGGCGGCTTCGAGGCGCTCAATATGGGCGGCTCCAGCTACGGCAAGTTCGACAAGAAAATTTACACCGACCTGTGCAGCGATCATCCGATCGACCTCTGCCGCTATCAGGTCGCGAATTGTTACATGGGCCGCGCCGGCCTCATCAACTCCGGCGGCGAATCCAAGGGCAAAGGCGACCTCGAACAGGCTGTCATGACCGCAGTCGTCAACAAGCGCGCCGGCGGCATGGGCTTGATCTCCGGCCGCAAAGCTTTCCAACGTCCGCTCAAGGAAGGCATCGGCCTCCTCAATGCCATCCAGGACGTTTACCTGAGCAAAGAAGTCACCGTGGCGTAGTCTGCTCCAATCACGTCGTCGCAAGGGACGAGCCTCGGCTCGTCCCTTTTCATTTCCAAATAGTTGTTGCAGAGGAATGATTCTTGGCCGACAACGCTTCGGTTCCATTCCTCTGCCAATCATTCCTCTGCCTTGCTCTCGCCGGGGTTAAACGCAAAGACGCAAGGAAGAACTTGCTGAGTTGAACCGCTAACCACAAAAATTATCGCAAATCGCATTTCCATCCGCGTCAATTCGTGCAATTTGCGTCAACCTTCTCTGCCTCTCCGTGATGACAGAAAGTTTTTGGAGATCGAGAGCCGAATCAATCAGATAAAAAAGGTGCAATCCCCGTTTTGGCCGGATTTGTGGAACATTTCTGGCCTCCTTATTGCTGCTTTTCGCCCGACAGTTTTGATCGTCGTACGTTGTGAAAGCTTCCATTGTTCTGGGTGTGTTGAGCCTGCTCGTGGTTTCCCAGACCACCTTCGCCGAGCGAATTAATCAGGAAGGTCGAATTCTTGGGCCGATGCCGGTGGTGACCAATTCCACCCTGTTCAATACCAACCTGGCCGATGCCATCGTCTCGGCCCTGCAAATTTTCCCCGTCACCAACCCGTGGAATGAGGACATTTCCCGCCGGCCCGTGTTGCCGAACTCGGACGCGATGATCGCGCAGATCATTTCGGACCTGAGCGCCGGCAATCGCACGTTGATCGCCTTTTTTGAAATGAATTACGTGCTCGTCCCGGACAATCAGCCGCTCGTGCCCATCAATTTCTTTAACTACCCGGACGAATCCGACCTCAACGGCGGGATTTCTCCAGTCGGGTTGTATCCGATTCCGACGAACCTGCCGGTGGAGTCCTGGCCGCGCGGAACCGGGACACAAACCTTGTCGCAGTGGCAGCGCGCCACCAACAGCGGCGACCGGCACGCGATCATGGTCCAGCCCGGCAGCGGATTTGTCCGCGAAACCTGGCTGACCCAATTGCTGGGCACGAACTGGGAGGCCTCAAACGGCGCGCAGTTCGATTTGAACGGCAATGAGCTGCGCCCGGACGGCTGGACTTCCGGCGATGCCGCCGGCCTGCCGATGTTTCCCGCGCTGCCGCGTTACGACGAATGCGAACGCGGCATGGTGGAACACGCGTGCCGGATCGTCGTGAAGAAGTCGCGCAAGGAATACATTTATCCGGCGACGCACGACGCCTCCTCGACACCCGCCACGCAAACCAATGTGCCCGCGATGGGCCAGAGAGTCCGGCTCAAGTCCAGCTTCGTCATCCCCAACAACTGGTTGAAGGAGGAAAAGGCGGTTTTGCTCGCGTTGAAAAAATACGGCGCCATCGTGGCGGACAATGGCAATTACTTCTCCATCTCGGTCACACCGGACGACCGCTGGCCGGCAAATTGTTTCAACAACTTCACCAGCATCTCCATCACGAACTTTGAGGTGATCCAGACCACCGGCCCGAACGAAGGGCCGCGCTCGCCCGGCGCGCCGGCGGCAAATGCCGGGCTGGATCAATCGGCGCCGATAGCGCAGCCCGTACCGTTGCAGGGATTCGTGAGTTACACCGGTGCGCTGCCGGTGATCCAGTGGAAGCTGTATTCCGGCTCGGGCACGGTCACCTTTGGCAACCCGGCGCAGACGAACACGACCGCGAGCTTCAGCGCGCCGGGTGTTTACACCCTGATGTTGAGCGCCGACGACGGCGTCCATGCCGTCGCCTACGACGCCATGGTCGTCACGGTGACGCAGGGAATCCGCGTGGCCATTGCACCCGCAGGCGCGAACGTGAACCTGACCTGGACCGGCGGCTCGCCGCCGTATGTGGTGGAAGCGGCGGACAGCTTGTCCCCAAGTTCATGGAGCGCAGCCATCACGACCAGCGTGCAGAACACCAGCATCCCGATCACAAACACCGCCGGCTTTTTCCGCGTGCGCGGGAATTGAGATCAAAGACTTTCGCTGGAAACTG
>CAZFOA010000181.1:0-7813 GCA_964520205.1 uncultured Verrucomicrobiota bacterium
CGATGCCCACGACGCCGATGTGCCAGAGCAATTGGCCTTCAACGATGACGAAATCGGTTTCCGGGTTGAACTTTGCCCGCACTGCGCCGATGACTTTCTCGACGATGCCGCGCTCGATTTTCTGGCGTTCGCGATTTTGTGAATCGAGAGCCTGGGCGATGGGCAAGGCTTCCGCGAGATCGCGGGCGCGGAGCAGGTGCAGCGCCGCTTCGGCGGTCTCCAGGCGTCCGGCGGCGTTGAGGCGCGGTCCCAGTTGAAAGCCCACTTCGTAAGTGCCCAGCCGCGCCGGGGTCTGGGCCACCTGTTTCAACGCCACCAGCCCGGGCCGCTGCGTTGTGTTCAGCCGTTCCAGCCCGGCGGAAACCAGAATGCGATTCTCGCCATTCAGCGGAACGATGTCGGCAATGGTGCCGAGCGCGACGAGGTCCAGCAGCGGGCGCAAATCGAATTCCGCGGCGCCGGGCAAACCGGTCTCGCGTCCGCGCTTGACCAGCGCGTGCGCGAGTTTGAACGCAAGGCCGGCCGAGCAGAGTTCGGTGAAGTGGGTCGAGGGTCGAGGGTCGAGAGTCGAGGACGTGCTGTTTTCAGGCTCTCGACCCTCGACCCTCGACTCTCGACGGGTTTGCTGCGGATTGACCAGCGCGACGGCAGGCGGAGCCGGGGAGGAGATCTGGTGGTGATCCAGCACGATGACGTCCACGCCGCGCTGACCGAGCTGGGTGATGATTTCAACCGCGGTCGAGCCGCAATCCACGGCCAACAACAGGGTGGCCGGAAATTTCTTGAGGCAGTTTTCCACGCCGTCATGGCTCAGGCCGTAACCCTCATCCATGCGGTGCGGCAGATAACAATTCGCCGTCCAACCCAGCGCTCCCAGGACCTCCAGCAACAGCGCGGCCGAGGTGACGCCGTCTACGTCGTAGTCGCCGAAGACAACCAACGGCTCGCCGTGTTCGCGAGCCTGGAAGAGGCGGTCGACGGCGGCGGCCATCTGCGGCAATAGGAAAGGATCAGCGAGCTGCCGGAGGCGCGGTTCGAGGAAGCTGCTGATCGGCGCCGGTTCGCTCAGGCCGCGGTTCAGCAGGCACTGGGCGAGCAGCGCGGAGACGTCCAGGGCTTTGGCCAGTTGCCCGGCGAGCAGCGGTTGCGTCGGCGCGCACGACCAGCGGTATTTCATGTCGGACGCTCAATCATCAGGAGGTTGGAGAGTGCGGGCATTCAACCGTTTAAAGGTTCAGTGTGGCAGCTCCCTTTCCTTGCGGGCAACGGCCACGGAAAGCGCCATTGAAACCAGGATGATGCCGGCGACGGCCAGCAGCGAGATGCCGGTCGGAATATCAACCTGGAACCAGCGCGGCGGACGGTCGTGCGGGTCCAGCAGCATTTTCACGCCCACGGACACCAGCACGAGCGACAAGCCGAATTTGAGGTAGCGGAAATAGGTCATCGCGCCCGCGAGCACAAAGTACAGCGAGCGCAGTCCCAAAATCGCAAATACATTAGAGGTGAACACCACGAACGGCTTGGTCGTCACGGCAAAGATGGCGGGAATGGAATCCAAAGCGAAGATGAGGTCCATGGTTTCGACCATCAGGAGCACCAGCGCCAGCGGCGTGAGCGCCATCCGGCCATTCCAAACGGTGGTGAATCGCTGTCCATCGAAGTGCGGGGTGACCGGGTAGAGTTTTCGCGCCAGCCGCAGCACGCAGTTTTTATCCGGCTCCACCTCGGCGCGGGCCTGCAGCATTCGAATGCCGCTATAGACCAGGAAGGCGCCGAACAGGTAAAGGACCCAATGCAGCCACTCGATCAGCGCCACTCCCACTCCAATCAGCACCCCTCGCATGATCAACGCGCCGAGAATGCCCCAAAACAAGACCCGGTGCTGAAGTGCCGCCGGGACGCGAAAATAGGCGAAAATGAGCGCGATGACGAAGACGTTGTCCATCGAGAGCGAAAACTCGATGAGATAGCCAGTCAGGAATTCGAGCGACTCCTTTTCGCCGCGCAACGGTTTCAGCGCCCAAGCGAACAGCAGCGCGAGGCCAAACCAAATCGCGGTCCAGAGCAGCGCCTCCGGGAAACGCACGACGTGGGCATGGCGGTGGAAAACGCCCAGGTCGAGCGCCAGAAAGAGGAGCACGCATGCGATGAAACCAAACCAATGCCAACCGGTGATTTCAACCAGCGCAAGCATGGCGGCGGACGGTCAGGACCGCACCACCGAAGCCGCCGCTTCGACCGTCAATTGCTGCGAAGAGCCGATCTTCGGGCGCTGCCCCTTGTGCCACCACAACACGAAGGCGCTGGCGATGTAGATGCTGGAGTAGGTGCCCGTGATGATGCCGATCAGGAAGGCGAAGGCGAAATCGTTGATGACGTTGCCGCCGAAGATAAAGAGCGACGCAGTGGCCAGGAACACAGTGCCGGAAGTGATGATCGTCCGGCTCAGGGTCTGGTTCAGAGCCTGGTTCATGATCTCCTTGAACGTGCCGCGCACTCCCAGCCTCAGGTCTTCCCGAATCCGGTCGAAAATGACGATCGTGTCATTGATGGAAAAGCCGATGATCGTGAGCACGGCGGCGACAGTCGTGGCGTTCAATTCCCGCCCCGCCAGGAAATAGCAGCCGAGGGTCATGAAGATATCGTGAATGATCGCGATGACCGCGCCGAGGGCGAACGAGAATTCATAGCGGAACGCGACATAAACCAGGATGCCGAACATGGCCAGCAACGACGCCAGCACAGCCGTTTGCTGCAAATCTTCGCTGACCGTGGGGCCGACCGTAACCATGCTGAGCGGTTGCTCCGGAAAATGGGAGTCCGGAAATTCGGTCCGGAGTTCCTGAAGGATATTTCTGCCGACATTCGCCTGGGTTCCCGATTTCTCGTACGTTCGCGCCGTGACGCGCAAAGTCTCCTGGCCGGTGGACGCATCGCGCTGGTAGGACACAAGAACTTCCTTCGGGGTCACCTTGGCGGCGGCTTTGCGCACGTCTTCCTGCGACACCTTGTGTTGCGGGTCGAAACTCAGAGCGATGGATTCACCGCCCGAAAACTCCACGCCCAGCACGTCACTGCCGCGCACGAAAATGCCGTAACTGTTGCCGACGATGATCAGCAGCCAGGAAGCGGCGAACGCCGGGATGGCCCAGCGCATGAAATCGATTTTCGCCGCCCGGATGATGTGGAGCATCGGCAGTTTGGTGATGATATTCTTCGAAATCAAAAAGTCGAAGATCAGCCGCGTCACCACCAGCGCCGTGAACAGGCTGGCGGCCACGCCGATGGTCAGCGCGATGCCGAAACCTTTGACCGAGCCGGTGCCCATGAAAATCAGGATGACGGATGAAATGAGCGTGGTGACGTGGGAATCGAAAATCGTGCCGAACGCCCGGTCGTAGCCGGCCTGCAGCGCGCCGCGCAAGGATTTGCCCTTGCCGGATTCCTCGCGAATGCGCTCGAAGATCAGCACGTTGGCGTCCACCGCCATGCCGATGGTGAGCACCACGCCGGCGATGCCGGGCAGGGTGAAGGTGGTGCCGACGGAGCACATCACCCCCACCAGGATGATAATATTCAGGATCAACGCCATGTCCGCAATCATCCCGGCCAGCATGTAGTAAATGACCATGAAGGCGGCGACGGCGATGACACCGATGACGGAGGCCTTGATGCCGCTCCGAATGGAATCTTTGCCGAGTGTCGGGTCCACTTCGCTGGAGCTTTCGATGCTGACGGGGGTTTTCAGCGGGTTTTCGAGGACGTTCCGCAGTGTGAACGCTTCCTGCTCGGTATAAGTGCCTTCGATCACCCCGTTGCCGCCGGTGATGGGAGACCGGATGACCGGTGCCGTTTGCAGCTCGCCATCCAGCACGATGGCCAGGAGGTGGCCCACATTATCGGTCGTGATCCTGCCGAATTTCGTCGCGGCTTCCGGGTCAAGGGTGAAGGCAATCTCGGGCCGGCCGATATTGTCCCGCGTCAGGCCGGCGCGTTCGATGCCGCCGATCATTTCCGGACGTTTCTTCACCAGGTAAGGTTCGGTCTGCCGGGTCCCATTATCCAGGGTCCGGGTGCTGGTCAGGATTTGGTAGCCGGGCGGGATAATGCCTTGCTTCAGCAATTCCTCGTTATCCGGATGCACGAGCTTGAATTCCAGGTAAGCCACCTTCTGGATGGTTTGCTTGGCATTTTCCATCTGCGCATGCGAAATGCCCGGCAGTTGAATCAGGATGCGGTCGTTGCCTTCGGGCTGGATCAGCGGTTCGGCCACGCCCAGCCGGTCGACGCGTTTGCGCAGGACTTCCACCGCCTGCGACAGCGCGGCCTTGGCGGTTTGGGCGGTGTTGACCTGGTTCGTGTCCAGGTTGTCCAGCCGGTTGGTGTCCAGCCGGACCAGGATGGAGACGCCGCCCTGCAGGTCGAGGCCGAGCTTGATCCGGCCGGCGGCTTCGCGCTGCAAATGGTTCAGGATGTAAGTCGTCGGATGCGTTTCCTTTTCCGCCTCGAAAAACGGATAATAACCGGTGATGTCATTGGTGCCGATGGCGGTTTCGAGGCTTTCGTAAGCTTGATCCGGATGTTCCTTCCGTTTTTCCTGCGCCTGCGTGTAGATTTTGGCGAATGTCTCATCGCGTTTCACCGCCCGGTCCCGGAAAAACTGGAGCAGATCGCGATTGGTCGCCGGAGACATTTCAATAAATGACCAGGCGACGACACCGACAATGATCAACAGACGCCAAAAGTGATTTCGGTTCATGAGAGGAGGCTCAGGATTCGCTGGATTCGCCGGACCGCTCGATAATCTCGGTGATGGCGGACTTGGTGATTTCCAGCTTGGAATCGGCGGAGCGGATGGACACGGATTTGTCTTTGACCGTGATCACGACGCCCAGAATGCCGCTGCTGGTGAGGACTTTGTCCCCGGGATGGACAGACTTGAGCAGCTCGGCCTGCTGTTTCGCGCGCTTCTGCTGCGGGCGAATCAGAATAAAATAGAAAACGACGATCAACAGAACGAGCGGGACGAGGCTCGTCCAGGCGGGCGGGGACGGTTGGCCGGGTTGAGGTTGGGGGGCCAGGGCCAGGATGACGCTCGGATTCATAGTTTCAATCAATGCCACGATCAAATGAGCGGGCCATCATAAAGCCGCCCCCGCTTTTGGCAAGCGTTTATGAGCGGGTATGTCGTCGCGCCGCCGACACGGCCCAGTTTTTGTTTGCATCCACGGGACGCAGGGTACAGGGTTTCACCAACCCGATGTCAGCAGGAATCTCGATGTATTGAATGACTGCAGGACGGAAGGAAAACAGACTTATGGCAGCACCGGTTGTTCCAGCGCGATGGATTTTATTGGTCGATGATGAACCGCTCGTCCGCGATTCCGTTCAAAGGATGCTGGCGACTTGCGGTCATGAGGTTGCGGCGGCGGCCGGCGGCGAGGAAGCGCTGGCCCTTTTTGAGAAGCAAAAATTCGATCTTGCCATCATCGATTATGCCATGCCCGTGATGAAAGGGGACGAACTGGCCGCCATCCTCAAATCGCGGGACGCCAGCGTGCCGGTCTTGATGATTTCTGCTTCCGCCGAAAAGTTGCAGGCTCTGGGCCGATCGCTCGCGGGGGTGGATGTGATCATCGGCAAACCTTTTCAAATGGAAGAGTTGTTGGATGCTGTCGCCCGAATTTTGCCGGACAAATGCTCCGGCGGATGAAGTTGCCGTCGTTCGAGGATTTTGGCCCAAACGTTCGTGGGCGCCGGGCTGCTTGAACGCCCGCTTTTCGGCTCCGGTCTGTCTGCCGGCAACTCCCGTCGGCCGCCACTCGGTATTTGTCCCCAAACGGTTCCCGGAGGTTCCCCGGGTTGATTCCGTAGAAGCCGGATTTGTGTATGCCGGACAAAAGGGTGATCATGAGGCATGAGTTTTCATGGAGAAACATCTCAAACAAATTCCAATTCCCATCCGGTTCCGCTCCTGGTCGCTTTGAAGGGCGCCGCGGAATACACCGCGCCTCGCCAGAAGGTTTTGGTGGTCGATGACGACCCGATTGTTTGCCAGGTTCTGTCACTCAAACTCAGATCCAAGGGCTACCGAGTGGTCACCGCCTGCGACGGTCCCGAGGCCCTCAACGTCAGCCGCGAGGAAAAGCCGGACGTGATGCTGCTCGACGTCAATTTCCCGCCGGACGTGGGCCACGGCGGCGGAGTGCTCTGGAACGGTTTCCTCCTGGCCGAATGGCTTCAACGCTCCGACGATACGAAAAACATACCGGTCATCCTCATCAGCGCCTCGGACCGGGCGGACTATAGAGAACGCGCCTCGGCGGCGGGTGCCACGGGGTTTCTGTCCAAACCAATCGGGAGTGATCAATTGTTGGATTCCATCGAGCGGGCGTTGCGCAGCCAGGCGTGCGGCAAAACCGTCAAGCCGGTCATGGGTGAAAAATCAAAACCGCTCGTCATGGCGCTTCCCACCAGCGGAAAAGCACCCTCTGATAAAACCGAGCCGCGGCCAGGCGGAACGAATTACTTCTCGGTCGGGAGCCTGTAAAACCTGCGCCGGCTTTCTTCGCAAGCCTGGTGCTCCTCCAAAAGCGGCGCTGCAAACGCGCAAGGGGCGACACGCGGATACGGGTCAGCTCTTATGAATGGCTACTCCCAGCTCTTCTCTTGTGACCGCTGAAGATGGAGTCCTGCCCAACTATACGTTCATAAGAACCGACCCGTATACTTTCGCAGTTTATTGCCGATGGAACTTTGGAGATAGATAACAATTTAATCGAGAATGCGATTCGGCCCAGCGCACTTGGAAAGAAAAATTGGCTGTTCATCGGGCATCCTGAAGCTGGTGAACGCAGCGCAGTGATTTACACCCTGTTGGGTAGTTGTCGGCGGCACGGCCTCAATCCGTTCGATTATCTGAAAGATTTGTTCACCCGATTGCCAGCGGCCAAGATTACACAGACCAAGGAGTTCACGCCAGCGACTTGGGGCATGGCAAAAGTGAAGGACCAAGTAGTCGCTCAGGCAGCTTGAGATTTTGCGATATATTTCACTATTATTGAGAGCGTATCGCCGAAGGGATGTTGGTCGTAATGCCACGAGGGCCTGTATCCCGCCATTCATAGGACCATTTGAATGCCGCCACCGCAGCGCTGTCGCGTTTGGGGTCCGCACTATTCAAAACGCCTTGGGGATCGGCTGAGCTGGCGTGAGGGCCTTGGCCGAGAAGATTTGAGGTCATGTGGAAACACCAACTGACATTGCCCTGTTTTTCAGTGATGTTTTTCAATGCGTTGCCGAATCCCCGTTTGTCATCGCCCGTGACCCCGTCGAACAGCTTGCCGTAACGGTTCGGATCTTCCTTGGCATCCTCGTCAAACCAGCGCCGCCACCAGACCTCGGTGATGTTGACCGGGGCTTTGTCCGCGATGGGTTTATACTGCGAATTCCAGATTTTTCTCATCGCCTTCGGATTGTCGCCGATGCTGCCATAGGCCGGGTAGATGTGGACTGCATAACCGATATTGGTGCCGCTGACCGTCTTTTTGGCAAAGCCCTTGTAATTGCTCTGCCAGGCCAGGCCGGGAATCCAGATGATGTTGTCCGCCCCGTTGGTTCGGATGACATCCACCACGGGCTGCAGCCATTTAACCAGCCCGTCACTGTACTTCTGCCCGTCCATGCCCCAGGAACCGTTCGCCGCCTGCGCCTGCACCGGTTCATTGCACAATTCAAACTGGAGATTGGCCTTGCTCTTCAACGCGGGATGCGACGAAAAGTAGTTCCAGACCTGGATCATCTTTGCCTG
>CAZFOA010000182.1:0-7599 GCA_964520205.1 uncultured Verrucomicrobiota bacterium
CAGCATGTGTTTCACATCCGCGAGCGTCAGCGGCCGCTTCAGCAGCGGATTGTCGTAAAGATAAATCTGGCCAACTGACAAGTAATTGGCGGCCCGCCAATAGGCGTCCATCTGGTGGAGCAGTTCCGGCGTAAGGGTGTTGGTTTTCATGGTTCAATTCTCTTTGTTCACCGCGCTCAATCCGGGAATGCGGCTTGCCGGGCGCGCAATCTCAAGTTTTTCGTCCGCGCGCTCGTTTCCTGAATGACTCCTCCGTCATTCGGCAATCCCAACGAAGCCAGTTGCGCGCACGTGGACCGGTAATCCGTGTGAAGAATGCTTCGAATCCCCAGACCTTCCGCGACCTGGACGAACATCGGGGTGTTTTCGATATAGACAACCTGCCGGGCCGGAGCCTGGGTGATGTCCAGCGCCAGCCGAAAAATGTCCGCGTCGGGCTTGCGGACGCGGACGAAGCAGGAGGAAATAAAAGCATCCACAAACCGGTCGAGCTTGAACTTTCGAATCCGGTAAGCATTCAATTCCCGCGCTTCATTGCTGACCACGGCGATCTTCAGCCCGTGCCGGACCTTCAGCTGGGCGACCAGGTCGATCATCTCGGGGTAAGGCTTCGACTGAGCGAACATGAAGCGCCGAAACTGAGCCCGCGTAAACGGCCGTTTTTGGTGGAAGACCACCCGGCCCAAATATTCTTCCAGCGTGAGCTTTCCCTCCTCGAAGGTGTCGAAGGTCAGGTGATGCCGATCCTCCATCTCGGCCCAATCCAGTTTGAAATGCGCCGCGGCCCGTTTGCGGGCATGATGATCCCACCCGTCGGTGAGCAGGACGCCGCCGATATCCACAAAAACGCAGGTGATGGGCGCGCTTCTTTTCATGGAGTCGGCAGTGGGGAAGTCTGGAGGAGCGGCTTCGTCATGGCCTGGTACATCATTTCCTCGCTGAGGAACGGCGCCCCATACAGCTCGTACCCGCCGCTGATTTTTTCGTTCACTTTCCGCACCAGCTCATCGTGGGTTGCGGCATCGGCGTGAAAAGCCACCGCGACGATTATATATTCAATCGAAGTTTTCATGTCATGATTTGTCCGGGTTTTGACTTCCGTGACATCAGCGTTGCCACAGGATTCGTGAGTCTTCCAGAGGGATCGCCACGCCGTCGAAGCGCGGCATCACTCGCGCCGTATAATCCGCCGGCGGGCGGGCCGCGGACACCGTGGCGCTGTAAACGCAGCCGTCCGCGCCGCCGGCCAGTTGGCGAATGCGCGTCATCTCCTGCCGGACCGGCTCGCCGCCCTTGACGCCGTCGGCGTAAAGCTCCACGCGCACCGCATTGGAGTCGAGGCCATTGAGATGAACTTCAACCTCAAAAACATGCTGCTCGGCACGAGTCTCCACCTTCACTTCGGCGAAGCGCAGCGCGGCCCATTTCTGATCCAGGCGATGCTGCCAATCGACCATTTGCCTGCCGATTGCGCCTTTATTGGCGATGCGACAATGGTAGGCGGCGGCCACCGGGAGGTAGTGGTGCTCGGTGTATTCGCGCACCGTGCGGTTGGCGGAGAAGCGCGGTGTCAGCCGAGCCATGCTTTCCCGCATCCGCGCCACCCAGGCCGTGGGAATGCCCTGTTCGTCGCGGGCATAAAACTCCGGGATCACCTCCCGTTCGAGCCGTTCGTAAAGCGCCTCCGCTTCGGCCGCGTCCCAGGCTGGATCGTCGCCATGCTCCTGGCCGTCCCCCAACGCCCAGCCCACTTCAGGGGTGTACGCCTCAGCCCACCAGCCGTCCAATTCCGAGAGATTAATGCCGCCATTGACGAGCACCTTCATGCCGCTCGTTCCACACGCCTCCCACGGCCGCCGGGGTGTGTTCAGCCAGACATCCACCCCATGCACCAGGTGCTCGGTCAGGAGCATGTCGTAATCACTCAGGAAAACCGCATGAGGACGCACCTCGGGCCGGCGAATGAATTGTATCCATTTCTGGATCAGGGCCTGTCCCGCCGCGTCTGCAGGATGAGCCTTGCCCGCCAGGATAAGTTGCACCGGTCGCTGGGGATTGGATAACAGGCGCAGCAGCCGCTCGGGATCGTGCAGCAGCAGGTTGGGTCGTTTGTAGGTGGCGAAGCGGCGCGCGAAACCCAGTGTCAACGCGTTTGGATTGAAGAGATGCCGCGCCTCCTCAACCGTCTCGGGCGGCGCGCCGGCGGCGGCGTAGTGCCGGGCCAGTCGCTGGCGGGCATAGTCAATCAGCGACGTGCTGGCGTCCGTGCGAAATTTCCAGAGCCGGGCGCTGGAGATGCGGCGAATGTCTTGCCCCAGGTTTTCCGTGGTCCCCAGCCACCGGTCTTTTCCACAGGCTTCCGTCCAGAGATCGTCCGCAGCCGCGGAGTCCCAGCTCGGCATGTGAACTCCATTGGTCACGTATCCGACGGGCACTTCGTCCGCCGGCCAATGGGGGAAAAGAGGCCCAAAGAGGCGCCGGCTGACTTCTCCATGCAAGCGGCTCACGCCATTCACCGCCCCGCTGCCGCGGATTGCCAAATAGGCCATGTTGAAACTCTCCGACGAGTCCTCCGGGTTCTGGCGGCCCAGGGCCAGCAGGGCAGGGCGTGTAATACCGAGTTTCTGCTCGGCATAGTTCCCGAGGTATTGTTCGATCAGAGCCGGAGCAAAGCGGTCAAAGCCGGCGGCCACCGCCGTATGGGTGGTGAAGAGGTTTCCCGCTCGCGTGACGGCCAGGGCGACGTCGAAGGGCTGGGCGTTCTCCTGCATGAAGCTGCGCGCGCGTTCCAACACGGCAAAGGCCGCATGTCCTTCGTTCAGGTGACAGACTTCCGGCTGGAGGCCGAGTGCGGCGAGCAGCCGCCAGCCGCCAATCCCGAGAAGCAGTTCCTGCTTGAGCCGCAGTTCCGGCCCGCCTCCATACAGCTCGCTCGTGATCCCTCGATGAGCAGGAAAGTTCGCCGCATCATTGCTGTCCAGCAGGAAAAGTTTGACTCGACCGACCTGGACCTGCCAGGCGCGCAGCCAGACCGAGTAACCGGGCAGGGCGATCTCCAACCGCAACCACTCGCCGTTCGGTTGGCGCAATGGCGTGATGGGCAACTGTCCGGGATCGTTATAAGGGAAGAGGGCCTGTTGCGCTCCGTCCTGGTCGATCACCTGGCGAAAATAGCCTCGTTGATAGAGGAGTCCCACTCCGACCACCGGCACCCCCAGGTCGCTGGCGGTTTTGAGCTGATCGCCCGCCACGTTGCCGAGGCCGCCTGAGTAAATCGGCAGCGCTTCACTCAACATGAATTCCATGCTGAAATACGCGACGCAGGTCAAAGGAGCCTGCGGATGATGTTGCTGAAACCACGCCGGCGACTCCGCCGCCTGACGCTTGGCTCGCAGCAGATCGTCAACGTTCTTGCGGAATGCAGGATCGGCGAGGGCGCGCTCGAGTTGGTCCCGCGAAACCGTCTGCAGGACAACCCAGGGGTTCTGCGTGAGTTCCCACAGCGCCGGATCAAGCCGCCGCCACACTTCGTCCGCGCAATGATTCCACGACCAACGCACGTCCAGGGCCAGCTCCGCCAGGGAATCGAATCCCTCGACTTCCGTCGGCAGGAGGCTGTAGATCGGGTGGCCGGCACGGGTTGGTTTGCTCATGGTTTCTCCTGCGAATTTGTCCTGGACCGACTCTTTGAACACATCAGTTGGGGTTCCCCTCGTCACGCCACTCTTCCTTGGCATCGCTTGCGTTCTGCTGATCAGGTATCAACGGCGCGCTCCCTTTGCCCCGCTCCGATTCCGGCGCCGCCGCCAAAGCAGCGCTGACGATTGTCTGGGCTTCCTCCTGGATGCGGCGCAGATGATCCGCTCCCTGGAAGCTCTCCGCATAAATCTTGTAGATGTTCTCGGTCCCGGACGGACGCGCCGCGAACCATCCGCTCTGGGCCGCCACTTTCAACCCGCCGATGGAGGCGCCGTTGCCCGGCGCATTCGTCAGGACAGCCTGGATCTTTTCGCCCGCCAGCTCGGTGAGCTTGACCTGCCGGGCTGAGAGTTTCGCCAACAGTTGCTTTTGCTGCGGAGTGGCCGGCGCATCAACGCGGTCATAGGCAGGTTCACCAAACTCGCGCGTGAGCTGCTGATAAATCTCGCCCGGATCACGCCCCATCCGGGCGGTAATCTCCGCCGCCAGCAAAGCCGGAATCATTCCATCCTTGTCCGTCGTCCAAACGGTGCCATCCAGACGGACGAACGTGGCGCCTGCACTCTCCTCCCCGCCAAAGCCAAGCGAGCCGTCGAGCAATCCTTCAACGAACCACTTGAAGCCAACCGGGACCTCGAAAAGCTTGCGGCCAAGCTTCGCAGTGACGCGGTCAATCATCTGGCTGCTCACCACCGTTTTGCCGACAGCCGCCGACCCGGGCCACTTGGGCCGGTTCTGAAAAAGATAGAAGATCGCCGCGCAGAGGTAATGATTGGGCGGCAGCAATCCCGCGCTTCGGGTGACGATTCCGTGCCGGTCATGGTCGGTGTCGCAGGCGAAGGAAAGGTCAAAGCGGTCCTTCATCCCGATCAATCGCTGCATCGCGTAAGCCGAGGAAGGGTCCATCCGTATCTGACCATCCCAATCCGCAGTCATAAACCGGAAGGTGGGATCGACGGTTTCGTTGACCACGGTAAGATTCAAGCCATAGCGCTCGGCAATTCGTCCCCAATAATGGACGCCGGCGCCGCCCAGGGGATCAACACCCATCCGGAGTTTCGCGCCGCGGATGACCTCCATTTCAACCACATCGCCGAGATCGGCAACGTAGGCGCCGAGATAGTCGCGCCGGTGTGTCGTGGGGGCGTTGAGCGCCCTCGCCAGCGACATTCGCTTTACGCCGTTCAGCCCGGATTCCAGGAATTCATTGGCCCTCTTCGCGATCCAATCGGTGGCAACCGTGTCCGCCGGGCCGCCGTTGGGCGGATTGTATTTGAAGCCTCCATCCTGCGGCGGATTGTGCGAGGGCGTGACGACAATGCCATCGGCAAGCCCGGTCTTCCGGCCGCGATTGTGGGTCAGAATCGCATGAGAAATCACGGGCGTCGGCGTGTATTCGTCCCCGGCAGCGATCACCACTTCAACTTCATTTGCCGCCAGCACCTCCAGCGCGGTTGCGCAAGCCGGGACCGACAGCGCGTGGGTGTCGATTCCCAGAAAGAGCGGGCCATCGATTCCCAGCCGCTTTCGATGGAGGCAGATGGACTGGGTGATGGCGAGGATGTGATCTTCATTGAAAGACCGGTTGAAGGCCGTGCCGCGGTGGCCGGAAGTGCCGAACGCCACCCGCTGCGCGGGAACCGCGGGGTCGGGAGCCTCGGCATAGTAAGCCGTGATGAGCCTGGGCACGTTGACCAGCATCCCTGGCTCCGCCGGTTTTCCCGCAAGAGGACTTGTTTTCATGACTTTCCGGTCACCGCTTCCGTTCCAGGTCCGCAACTTTGGCCAGACGTCGGCGATGACGCTCCGCGCCGCTGAATCGCGCGGCGAGAAATGTTTTGAGCAGTTCCCAGGCGAGCGCATGGCCGACCACCAGGCCGCCCATGCAGATCAGGTTCAGGTCGTCGTCCTCGACGCCTTGGTGCGCGGAAAACGTTTCATGGACCAGGCACGCCCGGACGCCCGCCACCTTGTTGGCGGCGACCGAAGCTCCCACGCCGCTGCCGCAAATGGCGATGCCGCGATCCACCGTCCCGGCAGCGATGGCGCGGGCCAGAGGGATGACAAAATCCGGATAGTCATCGTCCGGCTGCGGACGGTGGTCTCCGAAATCGGTCACGTGATGGCCGGCTTCGCGCAGCCGCCCGGTCAGATATTGCTTTAATTCAAAGCCGCCGTGGTCAGCGGCGATTCCGATCCGTTTCGGTTTCGTTTCCTCTGTTGTGCTGGAGTTAGTCATCGATCCATTTCATCGTTTAGCGCGCCGGGCTTTCGCGTTCCGCTTGTTCCGAATACTTTCCTTGAACCGCGAGACTATTGCATCTGCCGCGATGATGGAGAGCCGCCTGAGCTGCCGCAACATTATCCTGGGAACCCCTCCAGGTTTTTAGCGCCGCGTCCTGAAGCGCGCGTCCGAAAGAAAAACTCAACTTCCACGGAACACCGGACGCCTGGCAGATGGCATTCAACCGCTCCGTCGCCGCCACGTCGCTTTGCCCTCCGGAAAGGAAAACGATCCCGGGAACTGCGGCCGGCACGGCGCGACGCAAGCAGCGGATCGTCGCCTCGGCCACTTCGGCTGTGCCGGCCTGTTGCGGACAATCTTTGCCCGCCAGCACCATGCCCGTCTTGAGCAACATCGCCTCCAGCACGACGCGATGATCGAAGAGCGCGGCAAACACGGTTTTCAGAGTGGCGACAGTGACTTCCTCGCAGCGTGCCAGAGTGTGGTTGCCGTCCATCAAAACTTCCGGTTCCACCACCGGCACCAATCCGGCTTCCTGGCTGAGCGCGGCGAAGAGCGCCAGCGCGTCGGCGTTCGCTTCGATGCAGTTGCGACCGGGCATGGACTCTCCGATCGTCATCACCGCGCGCCACTTGGTGAAGCGCGCTCCGAGCTCGCGGTACTCCAGGAGCCGTTCGCGAAGGCCATCCAGCCCCTGCGTGATTTTTTCGCCGGCAAAATTGACCAGCGCGATGGTTCCTTTATCCACCTTGATGCCGGGAACAATGCCTGCCTTCGTAAGAATCTCCGGCAGGGGAACGCCGTCTTTCGTCCGTTGACGAAGGGTTTCGTCGAACAGAATCCCGCCGCTGATGAATTCGCTCAATCCTGGAGTGGTGAAGAGCAACTCGCGATAGGCCCGGCGGTTTTCCTCACTGGCCAAAATGTTGAGCGCTTTGAATCGCTTTTCGAGGGTCGGAAAACTTTCGTCCGCCGCCAGGATTCCTTTGCCAACAGCCAGGAGCGCCGCGATGGTTGATTCCATTGCGAGTGGAGTCATTGCCGGGCGGTTCGGCGCCTCGACCGCGCCCGGTCGGGCGGGAGTGAATGGAATGGGAGTGTTCATCATGTGGATTGCCGGCTCCAAGTTGCGTTTTATGTTGCCAGACGGGGATACAATCGGGCGCCAATGAAAACCAGAATAGTCGTGGTCAGGAGGATCACCGCGTAGTCGAGACCCAGACCGAAGGTGCTCGTGCTGCCGGCCAGCATGCATGTGCGCAGGGCATCCACGACGTAGGTCAACGGATTCAGGTGAGAGAGGGCCTTCAGCCACCCGGGCATGATGTCGGTGGGGTAAATCGCGTTGCTCGCAAAGAACAGCGGCATGGTGAGCACCTGGCCGACGCCCATGAAGCGTTCACGCGTCTTCACAATGCACGCGATGATGAGTGAAAATGTCGAGAACAGCGTCGAGGCCAGGACCACGATGATCAACACGTTGAGGAGCGCGAGCGGACTCCAATTCAGCTTCACCCCAAGCAGCAGCGAGAGGCCGTAAACGATGGCTGCCTGCGAGAGCGTGCGGAAACCGGCGGAGAAGCCCTTGCCGAGCACCAGTGCCGCGCGCGGAGTCGGGCTGGCGAGAAATTTCTGCACGATGCCGAGGTCGCGCT
>CAZFOA010000183.1:0-5584 GCA_964520205.1 uncultured Verrucomicrobiota bacterium
ACCATTGGCTGGTGAAGCAGGAACCGGAGGCCTATTCGTGGGCGGCGTTCGTGAAGGAAGGGCGCGCTGCGTGGACCGGCGTGCGGAATTATCAGGCGCGAAACAATCTGCGCGCAATGAAACAAGGCGACCTCGTTTTCTTCTATCATAGCGTCACGGGAAAGCAGGTCGTCGGCGTGGCGCGGGTGGCGAAAGAAGCTTATCCCGATCCGACCGCGACGGAGGGAGACTGGGTGTGCGTGGACCTGGTCCCGGTTAAACCGCTCCAGAAACCGGTGGGTCTCGACGCCGTCAAGGCGGACAGGATTTTGAAGGCAATTCCCCTGGTGAAAAACTCGCGGCTGTCCGTGTCGCCGCTGACGAAGGAACAATTTGACCGGATCTTGGAACTGGCCGCCGGTTGACGGTGTGAAATTGTCTCAACGTCGCGGCCACGTCAGCGTGGAGCGGCCTTTTCGGCGCCCAGACCGGTGTTGGCGCGGACGGTCAGTTCGGCGAATTTGGCTTCAGCGGCGGGTTCACGACCCAACAGCGTGCCCACAATCGCGCCCAGAAAACCCAGGGGAATGCTGACGATTCCGGGATTCTCGAGAGGGAAAATCGGTTTGGCCTGAATGAGATGCCGCGCCGCGCCGATCACCGTCGGCGGGTCAATCGTCATGATGCTCGGGCTGACCAGAATCAGCGCCAGCGAAGCCAGCAAACCCATTCCCAGGCCGGCCACCGCCCCGGCGGTGTTGAACCGCTTCCAGAAGAGCGACAGCACGATGACCGGCAGATTGGCCGAGGCGGCCACCGCAAACGCCAGCGCCACGAGGAACGCGACGTTCGCTGTCGGCCCGAGCAGAATGGCGATCGCCATGGCCACCCCGCCGACCACGAAGGCGGTGCAGCGTGCCACGCGGACTTCCTCGCCCGGTTTCCGTTCCGTGCCGTGATGGATGACGTTGGTCCAGAAATCATGGGCAAACGACGTCGAGGCGCTGATCGTCAACCCGGCCACCACCGCGAGAATCGTCGCAAACGCGACGGCGGAAATGAAGGCGAAGAAAAGATCGCCGCCCAATGCCTGCGCGAGGAGCGGCGCGCTCATGTTGTTGCCGCCGTTTTTGGCGATGAAATCACGCCCGACAATCGTGGCCGCGCCGAAGCCAAGGAACGTGGTCATGATGTAGAAGCTGCCGATCAGCCCCATCGCCCAGACCACGCTTATGCGGGCCGTTTTTGCATCCGGCACGGTATAGAAGCGGACGAGGATGTGGGGCAAGCCGGCGGTGCCGAGGAGCAGCGCCATGCCCAGTGAAATGAGATCGAGCGCGCCGTAAGGCGGTTTGTAACGCAGGCCGGGCTGGAGAAAATTCTGCGTCACTTCCGTCGCCACGCCGTCCTTGGTGACGTGATAGGTGACATGGCTGATTGCATTGAAGAAATTTGCCGGACTGAATCCGAAATGGCCGAGCACGAGAATGCTTAACAGCACCGTCCCGCTCATCAGCAGGATGGCTTTGATGATCTGCACCCAGGTGGTCGCCAGCATTCCGCCGAAGACCACGTAAACAATCATGAGAATACCGACGCCGCCGACCGCCGAGTGGAAGGTGATGCCGGAGCTTTTCAGCAACAGCGTCACCAGCGCGCCGGCGCCGACCATTTGCGCGATCATATAGAACGTGCTGACCGTCAGGGTGCTCAACGACGCCATCGCCCGCACCGGCCGGGCCTTCATGCGGTAGGCCAACACGTCCGCCATGGTGTATTTGCCCGCGTTGCGCAGCGGTTCGGCGACGATGAGCAGCACGGTCAGATACGCCACGAGCCAGCCGACGGAATACATGAAGCCGTCGAAGCCTTGGAAAGCGATAATGCCCGCGATGCCGAGGAACGAGGCGGCGCTCATGTAATCGCCCGCCACGGCAAAGCCGTTTTGCCACGCGGTGATCTGGCGGCCCGCGGCAAAAAACGCGCTCGCGCCGGACGACCGCTTCGCCGCCCAATAGGTGATGACGAGCGTGACGCCCACGAAGCCGACAAACATCAACAACGCCGTGGACATGTCATTTCGGCTTCGACTTGAGCCGGGCAACGATCGCCCCGGCCATTTTGTCGAAGCGCCCGGCGGCCCGCACGTAGAGCGCGGCCACCGTCCAGGCCATGATGAATTGTGAAAGGGCGAAGAGGTAGGCGAGGTTGACCACGCCGAATACCCGCTTTTCCATCCACTCGCGCCGGTAACCCACCAGCACCGGAAGCGCAAAATAATAGACGATGAAAAACGCGGTGGCGGGCGCGATGAATCTCAGCTTTGCCTTGAGCAGCGACTTGAATTCCTCCGTCGCAGCGACCTTTTCCCAATCCACCGGTTGCCCGTCCTCTCCGGCAGTCAATTCATGCGCGGGTTTGGGGATGGCGTGACCCAGCGGCGCGATGTCGGTGGCCGCCCCGACCTGCGGGGTCAAATCCGCGGAAACCGGTTTCGGTTGCGGGTCGGTGGACATGCAAGACTCATCGCACATTGCCTGTTGAGCAGTCAAGTTTGGACATTGGATTTGAGCGTTTTCAAAAAAGCTGCAGCCGGAGCGCGGCGTTTACGCCGCTTCAATGTCGCGTCCTCATTCGATTTCGAAGCGGGCTGAAGCCCGCGCTCCCCCGCGTGAAATGCTATGTAGCGGCTGCGGTTTTGTTTAAAACGCTCTAACAGTCCGTTTAGAAAGCAGGAGCCGATGCGAGAAGGCTCTGAAATCGCCAAAGAGATTTGAGCCACCTCACGTCGGCTCCTGCATTGGAAAGAGTGTTTTTAACGGGTGGGCCTAAGAAGCCGGCCCGGGTTTTGCGCCGGGGAAGCAAGTTTCCAGGGCTTCACGCAACGCCTCGACCATCCGCCGCGCTTGCGCCGGCGTGGTGCAATACGGGGGCATCAGCACGATGACGTTGCCGACGGGGCGGGTGAGCACGCCGCGCCGGGCCATCGCCTCGCAGACGCGAATGCCGGCGCGCTCGCGCAAATCGAATGGCTCGCGCGTGTGCCAGTCGCGCACCAGTTCGACGCCGGCAATCAGGCCGGCCTGCCGGACGTCGCCCACGTTTGGCAGCCGCCACAGGGTCTGCAATTCCTGTTGCAAGGCTTCCTGCAATTCAGCGCGCGCACGGATCGAAGCGGCGCTTTGCAGCAAGGCGAGGCTGGCGAGGGCTGCCGCGGCGCCAAGCTGGTTTCCGGTGTAGCTGTGGCCATGGAAGAACGTCTTGAATTCTTCGTATTCTCCAAGAAACGTATCGAAGACCGCTTCACTCGTCAGGGTCGCCGCCATGGGCAGATAGCCGCCCGTCAGCCCCTTGGCGAGACAGAGAAAATCCGGTTGAACGCCTTCGTGATGCGAAGCGAATACTGTGGCGCAGGTTTCCAGCTTGCGAGTTCCGGCGGTATCCCTGCCGCCCGTTTGCGGAGCAGGGACGTTCCGCGGACTCGCAGGCTGGAAGCCCGCGGCACGCTGGCCCGCCCGTCCGAAGCCAGTCAGAACTTCATCAGCGATGAGCAAGGCTCCGTGGGCGCGGGCGATCTCCGCCGCCCGCCGCAGCCAGCCGGACGGTTGGGCGATGATTCCGGCCGCGCCCTGGATCAACGGTTCGAAAACGAAAGCCGCGTACGGATTGCCGCGTTTCTTTTGAGCGGCGAATTTCCGTTCCACTTTGTCGAGGCATTCCCAGTTGCATCGGCGGTATAGCCGGGCATCCGCCCGCTCGGGTTTCGCGCGGTTGAACGGGCAGCGGTAGCAATACGGCGACATCACCTGGTCCGTCTTGAACAGCAGGTCGCTATAGGTTTGGTGAAACAGATCAATGTGGCCGAGCGCGACCGCACCCACGGTGTCGCCATGATAGGCGTTTTGGAGGGACAGGAATTTCGGCCGCTTGGTCCTGCGGGTGCGCCGCGCGTATTCGTAAGCGAGCTTGAGGGCGACCTCCATCGCTGTGGAACCATCATCGGAATAGAAGACTTTTGCCAATTGCCGATTGACGGTTGGTGATGGACGCGATTTGGTCCTGGTGCGCGCGTCAATCGCAAATCGTGGATCGCAAGTGGGAGCATTCGCGGCGTTGACCAGTTCTCTGGCGAGCAAGGAGGCCGGTTCATTCGCCAATCCCAGCGCCGAGGAGTGGGCAATCTTCTTTAGCTGCCGCCGGATGGCAGCATTGATTGTGGGATGATTGTGTCCGTGCAGATTTGTCCAGATGGATGAATTGGCGTCGAGATATTCATGTCCTTTGGCGTCGCGGAGCACCGCTCCTTTGCCTGCGACGATGACCCTCGGCTCCTGTTTCAGCCAGTCCCGCATCTGGGTGAACGGATGCCAGATATATTTCTGGTCGAGGCGGGCGAGGTTGTGCATTGGCGATTTACGATTTACGATTTACGATTTGAAGCCGGGCAAGGGCTGCGGCCAAGGTGCGAACGTCCTCTGTGGAATGTGCGGCGGTGAGGGTGAGTCGGAGCCGGGCCTGGCCGCGGGCCACGGTGGGATAGCGGACCGCGGGGATGAAGATTCCCTGCTCGCGGAGCGCCGCGGCGGTCGCGACCGCTTTCGTTTCGTCGCCGATGATGAGGGGGAGGATGGCACTGGGGCAGGTGGAGGGTTGAGGGTTGAGGGTCGAGGGCAACTCGGCAACCCGCTGCCACAACAGGTTCCTGCGTTCTTCACCGGCTTTCGATTGCACGAATTGAATGCCTGCCGTGGCGGCGGCGGCGGCGGCCGGCGCCGGCGCGGTTGAAAATATGAAGGTGCGGGCGCGATTGATGAGGAAATCAATCAACGTCCGCGAGCCGCAGATATAACCGCCGGAAGCGCCGATGGCTTTGCCGAGCGTGCCCATTTGGACTTCAATCCGATCGCTGATCCCGTGTTCTTCCGCCAGGCCGCGCCGCTTTTTTCCATACAAGCCCGTCGCGTGGGCTTCGTCCACCATGAGCCATGCGCCGTATTTCTCCTTCAAAACCACCAGCTCGCGCAACGGCGCAGCGTCGCCATCCATGCTGAAGACGGATTCAGTGACGACGAGCGTGTGACAGCCGGCGGGCGGCGAGCGGCGGGAATGGGTCGCCGCCCACTTCAGGATTCGTTCGAGGTCATCGAGATTGTTATGGGCAAAGACGCGGATTTTTGCGCCGGACAGGCGCGCCGCGTCCACGATGCAGGCATGGACGAGTTTGTCGATGACGACGACATCGTCTTTGCCCAGCAACGAGCAAAGGGTACCCAAGGCGGCGGCATAGCCGGTGGAAAAACTGAGGGCGGCGGCGGCGCCTTTGAACGCGGCGGCGGCTTCGTCGAGTTCGTGATGCGGGGCCAGCGAACCGCAAATGAGTCGTGACGCGCCGGCTCCGGCGCCGAAGCGATCGATGGCCTGGATGGCGGCGGCTTTGAGGGCGGGTTCGTTGGCCAGGCCCAGGTAATCATTGGAAGAGAAATTGAGCAGCGTGTGGCCGCCGATTTCGAGGCTGGGGGATTGGGGTGAATCCACGCGTCGCAGTTCGCGGTATAGGCCGGCTTCCCGGAGCCGGGCGAGACGTTCGCCCAATTCTTGGTCCAAC
>CAZFOA010000183.1:5684-7426 GCA_964520205.1 uncultured Verrucomicrobiota bacterium
ACGGCGTCGTAAACGTCCGCAATTTTCCCTGCAAACGGGACGGCGATAAGATCGGCAAGAGCGCCTTCGGCAATCTCCCCCGTCTGGCCGGCCATGCCGAGGGCGCGGGCGGCGTTGACCGTTGTCATCCGCAGTATTTTTTCCGGGTCGAGACGCGGGTGAACGTCGGCAAACGTGCGCATTTCCTCGAAGAGATTCAATTCCACGGAATCTTTCCGTTTTTTATAGACCGTGGCCAGGCTGTCAGTCCCCAGGCAGATGTTGACTTTGGCGCGGGCCAATTCGCGGAACGGGAACTTGCGGTGCCGGAAATAGGCATGACTGCGCGGGCAATGGGCCACGCTGACTTTTTTTCTGCCGAGCAGCGCCGCATCGTTTTCGCCGAGATAATTGACGTGGACCGCGAGCAGATTTTTTTCCAAAACGCCGGTGCGTTCCAGGTGCCGGATGGGGGAGCCGAGGCTGCAATCGGACATCGTGCGCTCATTGCGCTGGAGCCAGTCGAAGAGTTCGCCGCGTCCCTCGGTGAACATCTCGAATTCCTGGAGGGATTCGGCGACGTGGATGGACAGGGGCCATTTCCGGCGGTGCGCGGTCCGGCCGCTCAGCCGCAGCAATTCGGGCACGGTGGAGTAGGGTGCGTGCGGCGCCAGGACGGCGCGGCAGCGTCCGGACGGAAGTGATTTGATGCGTGCCAGGGCGTTCCGGAGGATCGCGCGCGGATTGCGGCGGCTTTTCACCCCGGTTAACTCCAGGAAAGAAAGCACGCGCAACGGGGTGGCGGTCCAGGCGTTGGGAAGCAGTTCGGGCACGGCCTCAAAATCGGCGACGGTGGTGGTGCCGGTGCGCAGCAGCATTTTTGCTCCACGCAGCCAGGATTCGGAAAATTCGGAATCATCCCAGGTCGCTTTGGCCGCGGTGATGAGCTTGATCCAATCGGTGAATGATTTTTGAGGGGGAACCGTCCCGGCCATGTCGGTGTAATCGAGGTGGCAATGGGCGTTCACCAGACCCGGCAGCAGAGCGGCATCGCCGAGGTTGACCGCGCAATTCCAATCGTCGCGCGAGAGGTCTTTCCAGCAGCCGACCCGCACCACGCGGTTGCCGGAAATCAACACCGCCCCGTCCTCGATCGGCGGCCGGGCGATGGGCAGGACGACGCGGGAGCGGAGGAGGAGTTGAAGGTCGCGGGATGAGGATGGCGGGCGGGATAACACGTGGCGTTCCAATTCTGGTCTCAACGCTCAACCCTGGACTGGCGACCGGTTAAATTGCGGCTTCCTGGCGCGTGCGTTTGGATCGGGCGGCGACTTTGTGTTTGCGGGTTTTATGTTTGCCGTGACGCCGGCGGATTTGCTGTTCGATTTTTTTGGCGACAAGGTCGATGGCGGCGTAAAGGTCGCTTTCGCGGTCCTCGGCAAAAAGGTCCGGTCCGCGCACGGCCAGCCGGATCGAGCAGCAAAACTGCGTGTCCGGCGCCCGCGTGTGGTCGTGTTCAAGCGTGACGCGCGCATCAATGGCCCGATGGTCCAGGTGGTCCAATTTGTCCAGCTTGCCTAGAACGTGATCTTCAATGGCTTTGGTCAGGGTCACGTTGTGCGTGGAGAGGATCAATTTCATAGTTAGGGGCTATGATGCATTCGGCGTACCGCAAAATCCAGCGAAAGTGTGCGAATGGGTCAGAGCCTGTTTGAAAACTCATCAGAAACGCCGCGTGAGGGCACGCGGCCTACAGGAAATCG
>CAZFOA010000184.1:0-7374 GCA_964520205.1 uncultured Verrucomicrobiota bacterium
CGCGCTCGCTCATCAAAACCGCCATCGTCATGCTCGCCGTGCCGTTCTCGCTCGTCGGCGCCGTCTGGGTGCTCTACCTCCTCCACTACAACCTCAGCGTCGCCGTCTGGGTCGGCATCATCGCCCTCGCCGGACTCGACGCGGAAACCGGCGTCGTCATGCTGCTCTACCTCGACCTCGCCTACGACGATTGGAAGAAGCAGGGGTTGATGCGGAATTTCACGGACCTGCGCGACGCCATTTATCACGGCGCGGTCAAACGGGTTCGTCCCAAGGCAATGACCGCCTGCGTCATCATCGCCGGTCTGGCGCCGATTTTGTGGAGCCACGGCGCCGGCGCCGACGTGATGAAACGCATCGCCACACCGATGGTCGGCGGGGTTGTGACTTCGACGCTGATGGAACTGCTTGTGTATCCGGCAATTTTTTATCTGTGGCGGGCGCGGGGATTGAATGCTGCGGCTGTGGCTGTGGAGCGCCGGTAGAAAAATCAGCTTCCCCCGGACGGTCAAATCCTGTTCCTTGGCGGCTGGATGAAAAGGTTCGCCACCATCACCGTCATCGGGCGGGACAAAACCGGCGTCATTGCGCGCGCCACCAATTTTTTGTTCGAGCAGAAAGCCAACATCGAGGCTCTCGAAGAACAGGTCACGCGCGGCGAGTTCAGCATGACGCTCCAGGCTTCGTGGAAAGAGGGGCAATGGGATCCGATTGCGGTGCAGAGCGGTCTGGCTCGATTGGCGGCGGCGCTGCGGATGGAGATCAAACTTCGCTTCACGCACCCGCGGCGGCGCCAGCGCATGGCGATTCTGGCGACGCGCGAGCCGCATTGCTTCGAAGGGTTGCTGCGCGCCTGGAAAGCGGGGCAGCTCCGGCGGGCCGAACCGGCTCTGGTGGTCAGCAACCGGCGTGATCTCGAGCCGCTTGCGGTTAAATTCAAACTGCCATTCGTCCTGATACCCTGGAACGAACGGGCCGGAGCCGAGGGGCGTTTGCTGAAGGTGCTCGAGCAGCATGAGATTGATTTCATGGTGCTGGCGCGGTTCATGAAAATCCTTTCTCCGAACGTGGTCTGGCGCTACAAAAACAAAATCATCAACGTCCATCCCTCCCTGCTGCCGAGTTTCCCCGGCGCGCAGGCTTACCGGCAGGCCTACGAGCATGGGGTAAAGATCGCCGGCGTGACCGCGCACTTCGTGAGCATGCACCTGGACGATGGGCCGATCATCGCGCAGGACAGCTTCATTATTCGCCCCGACTGGAGCCTGAAACAAATCGTCGCGGTCGGGCAAAAGCTGGAAACCAGGGTTTTGGTCAAAGCCGTTAAGCTCTATCTCACCAAACGGCTCGATGTGCATTGGGGAGTAGTGAAAGGCATTTAGTAATAGGAGCGACGAGGTCCTTCGGTAAGCGGATCTTGCGGCAGCGATTCAGTTGGCAACGCGGCGGGCATGACCACTCACTTCAACTTGGAGTTTGGAACTCCAGTATCAGCACTTCCTCAACCGCCGGCACCCTGCTTCGGGGGGGCAGGCGCCGGCTGGTCCGCGAGAATCGCCTTCTTCCAAATCGGCACGACGCGTTTCATTTCGTCAATGAGCCATTGGCACGCGGCGAAGGCTTCGCCGCGATGCGGCGCGACGATTTCCACCCACAGCGACGGCTCGCCCACTTTAACGAGGCCCGTGCGGTGGACGAGCCGCGTCGATTCAATCGGCCAGCGTTTCTCCATGGCATCGAAAAGCAGGTTGAACTGGTGCCCAACCATTTTTTGAAAGGCTTCATAGTCGATGGCGTCGATGGCCTTTCCTTCCTCCTCGCCCCGCACAACGCCGAGGAAACAAACGACTGCCCCCGCGTCGCCGGACACGGAGCGTGCGGCCAGCAAGGAGGATTCGTCGATCGGATCGGTGGTGATGGTGAGCCGGCGTTTCACGATCATTTTTTCTTTCTCCTCGACTTCGGCAGCACCATGACGTCCGCGCATTGAACCGTTCTGGCGGACACTTTCCCCACGGAAAGCCAGGCGCGCCGCCGGCGGTACTGAGGATAGCAGGCTGGCAAATAAATGCCCAACTTTCGGAATATCCTGTCGGTGAAATCCTCGCCCAGTTCGCCCTTCCCGGGTTTGCGGCGGAACCGGGATCGAAACCGGCAGACGGAACTTTCCTCCGTCCACTGCGCATGTTCCCACAGCCGGCCTCTTCCAAATAAATCGTATCCCACCGTTTCCGCCTTTTTCTCGCGGATGAATGCGACGGCTCTTGTCTGCAACCGAGCGGACAACTCCTGCGCGTCCTCGACCGCCGACTGATAGCCGTGGTTGCCCAAACAGAAGGTGGAGCGGAAAATAATCGTCCAGGGGTTGCGTTTGACTTTCACCACCGCGGCCACGGTGGCATTGGGTTTGCCCGGCTTGCCTGCAGCTTGGATCGGAACCCCGCGCTCCCATTGTCTGGCGCCCCGAAGATCCGCGAAGGCGGCGGCGGCTCTGTCCGCCGGCGCTCGAATCGCGATCACCGAAAACTCCGGCTCCGTGTAATGCGCCAGTTCCAGAAAATCCTTCACGCCCACCCGCAGGGAATCGTTTCCGGGCCGCCGCCGCCCGGGCGGTTTGCGGGCCGTTGATTTCGACCGGATCGGCCGCGGTTCGGGTGGAAGCTCGGCGGCGCCCCGACCGCCGGCATTGCGCAGGAGCGCGGCAATTTCGTGAAACAAAGTCAGATACTCCGGCATGCTCAGACCGCGGTCGCGGAGAAACCGGGAAAGATCGTCGTCCGCCCGCTGGTCGAGTCGTTGTTGCGCCAGATCCACGGCGGTGCGCCCGCGTTTTCCGCGCGTATTCACCGCGGCGTCCCGTTGCAGCAAAGCTTTTACGGTCTCCTTCTGCCCGCCTTGCACCGCCGCCATCAGCGGCGTCAATCCTTTCCGCGAAACATGATTGGGATCAGCCCCGCGATGGAGCAGCAGTTGGACCGCTTCCAGCAGCTCTTCCCGGAGGGCAATTTCCAACGGCGTGACGCCGCGGGTGCCCGGCAGATTGGGATCGGCCCCGGCCGAGAGGAGCGCCCGCACGGCTTCCGTTTGCCTGGCGAACAAAGCGCTGGCGAGGGGAAGATCGGCTTTCCTGCTGTCCGACCGGTTGGGATTCAATCCCAGCTTCAACAACTGGCGGATCAAGGCCACATCGCCAAGGCTGGCGGCCTGGCCGAAAACCGTCATGCCACCTCGGGTCACGGTGGGATCGGCGCCCGCGTTGAGCAGTCTTTGAGCCGCCCGAACCCGTTTGTTCTCCAAAGCCAGCAGCAGCGCCGTATTCCCGCCTGGCAAAGTGACCCCCATGCCTTTGTCTTTCGCATCCACTTTCGCGCCGGCCGCCAGCAAAACTTCGATCACGTCGAGGTGCCCGCCCTTGGCCGCGTGCATCAAGGCCGTCCGGTTCCGGGGCAGGCGCCGAGGGTCGGGAGTATTCACGTCCACGCCGGCGGCCAGCATCGCCCGGACCGTGTCACCGTCACCGCGGTCCGCCGCGTCCAGGAATCTGAGTTGCTCGGGAGATAACATCGGGTCCGAATTGTGTCGCTTTCAACAATGCAAGCCAGCTAAAAGGATTCAATTCCTTCTTCCGCATTCACCCGCCTTGCACCGGCGGGAAAAGCGAAACTTCATCGCCTTCATTCAGGACGTAACTGCCGGGCTGATACTCCACGCCCACCGCGATCAGCGTGGATTTCCGCATCGCCGCCAGCCGGGGAAACCGTTCGACGAGCTTTTGATAAAGCGCTTCGATTGTGCTGCTTTCCGGCACGGTTTCGGTTGTTCGCGCGCAACCGGTCAGATCCTTGAAATACGAATGAAAGCAAACGGAGATGCACATAGGGCCGACCCGTCAGGGCTGGGAGCGCGCCGGTTCCAGCAGTTTTTCGTAAACGCGCGGATGCAGAACGCCGACGAACGGGAGATTCCGGTAACGTTCGGCAAAATCCAGTCCGTAACCGACGACGAAAAAATCAGGAATCTCGAACCCGGCGTAATCGGGCTCGAGGTGTTCCACACGGCGCGCCGGTTTGTCCAGCAGGACGCAAGTTTTGATCCGGCGCGGTTTCAGCGCGCGCAATTTCCTGAGGACGCAGGTCATCGTCCTGCCGGTATCCAGAATGTCATCCACCAACAGCACGTCGCGGCCGCCCACGTCCAGCCGCAATTCCTTGGTGAAGACCAGTTCACCGGGCTTCCTGCCGCTCCGGTAACTCGAGACGCCGATGAAGTCCAGCCGCAGCGGCAGGTGAAGGTGACGAATCAAATCCGCCAGGAACATGACCGTCCCGGTCAGCAGGGAGACCACGACCAATTCGCGTCCCTGGAAATCGCGCTCAATTTTCCGTGACATCTGGCGGATACGGGATGCGATTTGCCGTTCGGTGATGAGCACGCGCGCCACGTCCTTGCGCCAGCGCGGCGGCACGGGGCCGGCGGCTGATGTGGAACAGACGGGCGCGGGTCGTTTCATCGGCTGTAGATTCTAAACCCTTGCATCGGGTTGCCGAGATTATTCTGGGCGCAGGTCCGGTTCCGGAAAAACCGCGCCGCGCCCATCAAATATGTTTGGAATCCGCCTCGTCCTTGACCGCGTAGCCGCTCTCCTGCCGTTTGAAATTCACTTCGTTTTTTTTGCAGTAGGCGTTGAAGACGTCGTCGGCGCTCATCCCCAATACCTGCGCCAGGCTGATGAGAAAGTGAAACAGGTCGACGACCTCGACGCGCGCATTTTGTTCGTCGAACTTTTGATATTTAGCCCACCATTTCCAGGGCACGCTGTCGGTGAGCTCCGCGATTTCCTGGGTCATGGCGCGGCAATAATTCAAAATCCATTTCGTTTTTTCCGTTTCGCTCATGCCCTCCGTGCGCACTCCGATGCGTTCGTTCAGGGCTTGTTGCATGCGGAACAGCTCGCGAAATTGGTCGGCGTTTTCCATGCGCAGAAGATTCAAGGAGCGGGAGACGGAAGCAAGTCCAAACGTGAAACGTGAAGCGTGAAACGTGACGAGCAGCGCGCCGGGCGTTGCGGGATTTTCACATGGCACGCCGCACGCCTCCCAACTTTGCCCTTTGAACTTCGCGCGCAAAAACGTATAACGGAAGCATGTTGACTTTGCCGCATTTTCTGGCCGAAGGCCGGTATGTCATCTGGGTGATCCTGTTTGCCGGCGCCGCGGCCATCGTGGTCGTGATCCAGCGGTTTCTGCACTATCATCGCGCCCAGATCAACTCGACGGAATTTCTCAACGGCGTCCGCAATGTGTTGCGCCGCGACAACGTGGTCGAGGCCATTTCCATCTGCGACGCCACGCCCGGACCCGTCGCGCGGCTCGTGAAAACCGCCATTTTGAACCGCGATCACGGCCGGGAGCGGATGCGGGAAGCCATCGAGGAAGCCGGGCTTGTGGAAGTGCCGCGGTTGGAGGAGCAATTGAATCTGCTGGCCACGATCGCGCAACTGGCTCCGCTGTTGGGCCTGTTTGGAACCGCGCTGGGGTTCATCCAGATTTTTCAGGAAATGCAGAAGGCCGGCCCGTATGCCCATGTGGGTTTGTTCTCGAGCGGGGTCTGGCAGGCGCTGATTTGCACCGCAACCGGCCTGGCGGTCGCAATCCCCGCCCATGCCAGCTACAATTATCTGGTCCACCGCGTCAATTCGATCGTGCTGGACATGGAACGCGCCGCGACGGAAATCGTGAACATCATCACGGAGAATGGCGGCGGCAACGCGCACGTCCAGTCGCCATGAAATTCCCGCGCAATGTCCGCATCTTTCGGGGACAGCTCGACGCCGCGCCGTTTGCCGGAGTTTTTTTTCTGCTGCTGATCTTCGTGCTGCTGGGCTCCGGGCTTTATACCCCGGGCGTGCGGGTGGAACTGCCGCCGGCGGATGATCTGCCTGGCGAGGAGGGCCCGACGATTGCCGTGGCTGTGGACGCCGCCGGGCAGCTCTATTTCGAGAATCAACAGCTTGGCAAAAGCGATTTGGAGTCCCGTTTGCAGGAGGCGAAGAGCAAGGCGGCCGAACCCTTGACGCTGGTGGTTCAAGCCGACAAAGCGGTTACCAGCGAAAACCTGATCAGCGTCGCCCTGCTGGCGCGGAAAGCGGGCATTTACCGGCTGTCCCTGGCGACCCTGCCGCGGCTGTTCACCAACTCAATCTCCCTTTACCCGTCCGGCTCGCCATGATTTCCACCCCGGCTGAACCGCGCTGGTGGCTGGCCGGACGCTGGTGGGCCGCCGTCGTGCTGATGTTTGCAGCGCTGATCGGGCTGGACCTCTGGCTGGAAGACCGCTCGCCCCCGGTGCCCCGCAAGCCCGCGTCGGCGCCGGAATTTCGCTTGATCGACAATCAATCCGCCCCTGGGCTATGGCTCGCATTGGAAGATCCCACCTTGTTCGCGCTGCCGCATCGGCAGGATTTTTCCGGCGCAGCCTGGATGCAAATGCCGCCCATGGAATTCCGCGCCGCGGACTGGTCGGAACCGGCGCGCTGGTTGCCGCTCGCCGCGCCGGAACTGGGCGCCGCGTTCAGCAACTTTGTCAAAACCAATCCCGTTCCTTCGTTCCCGACCCTCGTCATGCTGGAACCGGAGCCAATGTATTCGGAATCTTTCCCGCCCGCTCCCGCCCGGTCGGCTTCCTCGCTTCGGATCGAAGGCGGCCTGGCGAAACGGAGGTTGCTGTCTCCGCTCCTGCTGCCGTCGTGGACGTATGCGGACTTGCTGACGAACAGTGTCGTCCAGTTGCTGGTGGATGCGCAGGGCGATGTGGTTTCCGCCGTGCTCCTGCCGCCCGGCAGCAATTTGCTGGACGCGGACCAGTGCGCGCTGGCGTTGGCCAAAGCGGCTCGTTTCGGGCCGGCGGTGGCGGCCCCGGCGCGGCCGGAAGATCCGTCCGCCGGGCTGGCCATCGGCACCCTGGTGTTCCAATGGCAGACACTGCCCGCAACGTCCACCAACGTGCCGCCGGTCATTCCCTAGCCATGTCGTTCGCGCGTTTGATTTTGATGTACGTCCTCCTGCTGCTGGGCGCTTTGGCGGCGGTGGTGATCTACACCGAATTCCGGCAGCGCCGGTTCAAGCACACCCACGCCAATGATCGGATTTTTCGCTGCTCCAAATGCGGTTCGGTTTACACCGACGACCCCGACGTGGACCGTTCGCGCTGTTCGCAATGCGGGCAGATGAACGATCCGATTCAGTTTTGACAGTTCAGGAGATTGACAGTTTAGGAGTTTCGGAGTTTAGGAGTTTCGGAGTTTAGGAGTTTGAGAGTTTAGGAGTTTGAGAGTGTTGGAAGGTTCCACCGATTGTCTCCCCAACTCTTCACTCT
>CAZFOA010000185.1:0-7270 GCA_964520205.1 uncultured Verrucomicrobiota bacterium
TTGATGGTGCGGTTGCCGCCGACGCGCTCGAGTTCGCGCTCCTGCAACACGCGGAGGAGCTTGGCCTGGACATTGGAGGAAATCTCGCTGATTTCATCGAGCAGAATCGTCCCGCCGTGGGCCAGTTCGAACCGGCCCTCGCGTTTGGCCATGGCGCCGGTGAACGCGCCTTTTTCGTGTCCGAAAAACTCGCTTTCAATCAGATTCTCAGGAATCGCGGCGCAATTGACCCGGATGAACGGCGCGTTGGCGCGCGCACTTTCGCGGTAGAGCGCGCGGGCGACGAGCTCCTTGCCCGTCCCGCTTTCGCCCTGGATGAGAACGGTGGCCAGGGTGCGGGCCACCTTGCGGATCAACTGGCGGAGATTCTCGATGGCCGGGCTTTGCCCGAGCAATTCCTGTCCGGTTTCCTCGCTGTCCTGGCTGAGAAACCGGTTGACGCGCAAGAGTTGCGTGAATTCCTCCGCTTTCTTGACCACGACCTCGATCTGTTCGGCGGAGAACGGCTTGATCAAGTAGTCGAATGCGCCGTTTTTCATGCATTCGACGGCCGATTCGACCGAGCCGAATCCGGTGGTGATGACCACGAGCGGTTTCTGCGGACGCAGTTGGATGGATTTCAGCAGCTCCGTGCCGTCGCCGTCGGGCAGGCGCACGTCGAGAAAAATCAGATCAAAATTGTCCTTGTTCAGGTATTCCTGCGCGTCGGCGATCGTGGAGACCGAAGCCACATCATAACGGCGCTGGCGCAACTGGTGTTCGAGATTCTTGCGGACGATCAAATCGTCCTCGAGGACGATGATTTTCTCGATGGACATAATCAAATCAGGGCGACCCGTGACGCCGGTACAATTGGGCGGCGTAATGCGGCGGCTGGCTGGCGAAGGCGGGCACCTGCCGGGCAGGCACCAGACCGCGCCGCAGCAAAGCCTGTTGATTTTCGCGGTCGAGCACTAGAATCCTCACCAAAGCATCCTGGACGGACTGAAGCAACAGCTTCACTTCCGAATGTCGCGCCCGCTCCGCGGCATCCAGCCGCTGCCAGGCTTGCCGCCACGTGCGCAATAAATTTAGAGCCTCATCCAGCCGCGAAAGCAAGGCTTTTCTGCCCTGGTGAAACTCAAATGGCTGGTAGTCCGCGGGGGCGGCCAGGTCCTGATTTTCGCGCCCGGCGAGCGCCAGCACTTCTTCGCACAACGACAGGTAGCCCCGCAGATGGGCGGTCAGCTCGGAGATGAACGGCGGAAAGGCGGATGGGTTCATGGGATCGGGGCCGGCGCGGACGGAAGGTTTGCCGTGATGGAGGCGTCGGCCGGGGCCGCAACATGCAACTGACGGTTTGCCGCTTCCGCATGGTCTTGCCACAGGATGAAATTGGTGCGCCAGCGGGTCATGTCGAAGACTGTTTTCAGGCCGGGCGATGCGTTGGTACCCAGCTCGGCTTCGCGGCTGAGAATGACGGCATAAGTCTCGATGGCCTTTTGCGGTTGCCAGAGGCGCTCGTAGGTCATGCCGATTTGATAACGGACCGGCAGCTGCCACTGGGGCGAAGGGTCGATCTGAACGAGGTTGAGGTAAATCTCCAGCGCCTTGGTGTAATCGCCTTCATGGTAGAGTTGGTTGGCGATCAGAACGCCGGCGCGCTGCTGCCAGTAGGCCCAGGCATACGGATGGTCCTGGGCGAGCGCGTGTTGTTCCTGGAGCAGCAGCAGCACCTGTTGCAGCGACTCGTTGTTGCGGCCCAGTGCTTTCAAAGCCAGCGCCAGATCAAACCGGATCTCGGGTTGTTCCGCGGCACTGGGGTATCGAGCCAGAAAATCCTGTGCTTCAGCGATGGCATCGCTGTATTGGCTCAATGCGGTGTGGCATCGGACCAGTTTGTAAATGATCTGCGATTTGTTGATGGCCGGGTTGTTTTGTTTGAGCAGACGCGAAAAAAATTCGGCCGCATCGGCGTATCGGCCCAGTTGGTATTGAGTTTCGGCAATCTCGCTCTGGGCTTGCAGCACCAGGCGGACGTAATAATCGAGCTGATCGTTCTTCAACACGAGCGCGCTGGTCATGACGCCATAGAATTTTGCGAACGCCAGGTTATCGAGACCCATCTGGCGGAAGAGCAGGCCCTGCCGCAACAGAATCTCGGGCACCCGCAGATCGTCGGGCCATTTGTTCAGGAACTGGGCATAGATTTGTTGAGCGCGCGTCAGCTCGTTTTCATCCTGGGCGGTCGCAGCCAGCTCCAGCAGGGCGGATTGCTGGATCAACTCGGGCGAATCTCGATCCAGCAGTTTTACCAGGATCAACTCGGCGTCGTGTGGCTGCCGGGTGGTGCGCAGATAGCGCGCGAGTTCAAACTGCTGGGTAAGATGGACCAGCCATTCCTCCGAGGACATGGCGCTGCGCGGAAGGCCGTTCGTCTCGGCGAAAAAGGGAAAAACATTGGACGGAACCGAGTTCGATGCGGGCCTCGAAACCACCCCCTGGGAGAACGACGGCGCCGGCACGGGCGGATTGGTGATGTCAGACAGTGTTGTGGTGACCGGCGCAAGGCTTGCCGGATTGAGCGCTCCCGTCGCGACTTCAACCGTTGTTGGGGTTGCAGTCTGCGGGGCGAAACCCGGCGATGCGCTTTCCCCGGACGATGTTTGGAGGTCTGCGGCAAGCAGTTGGATCGAGAACAAAAGCCACGCTATGCCGGCGCAAATTCCTGCCCTCCCGCCGCAGTCGATCCGGAGTTTGCCGGCTGGGATGCGGAGGGTCATGGCGATTTGTACGTGGCGCTGGAAGCCGGCGGTGCGGCGGGGATAGCCGGCGTGAATTCCACTGGCACTTGAACGAACCTGCCTGCCGCGTTGGTCGGACATTGCCCCGGTTTGAAATAATCAACCAACATTTGTGGGGTCAGAATCAGCAAATCGCTTGCCGGAGCCGAAGCCTGCGTTGTGTCGGTGGAGAAATTCGTGCCCGCGGAAAGATTTGAATCCGCGGCGCTCCAGCTCGAAAGGTGGCCCAACCACAGTGTTGTGGGTAAGAAAACCTCCGCCGGCAGATCCGCCAGGCTGGATGCAAATCCCGGCAGCGACGTGGAATTCGTGGAATCAGCAGCAGCTATCGCGGGGGCGATCGGGTCGGGAGAACTGCTGTTTTCCATGGGTAAAGGCGGTAAATTCAATGGTTTCCAGGAGGACAATTTTTGATACCGCAACGGAGCCGGTCCAATGACCGCAAGATAACCTGCGCCGGAACCTTCCAGCGAACCCACGATCCCGAAGGCAGCAGCCAAAGTAATCCCGCCTGCAATCCAGTTCTTGAAAAAATTCTTGCGCATTCTATTAAAATTTTCCGCCGGCCGCTTGCCGGTGATTCCATCAAATTCGTCAAGCGGCCATAGACGGTCCGTTCCTACATCGGCAAAAGTTGCCGGGGCTTGAATAGAAAATCGGACGGCGGCTTGTTTGGCCGTAACGCCGAGCGGGTGGCTCGACTTCATCGGCGCCCAGCGGCACTCCTGTCGTGGTTGCAGGCTTTTCTGTTCAAGTTCCTGGCGGCCGGGCCGATACCCGGTTGAGCATCGCTCGAGTTTATGATTGTAACTTCCACGCCATGCAGCGTGGGGCCGCTGGACCGCAAAGAAATTGATTTGCGGCTCGAGTCGTGTCCCTCCCTTCCTTCGCTCAGCAGCATTAACAAGGCTTTGCAGGGCTTGCTCTTTGCCGAACAACGGTATTCGACGCAGATTTCCGAAATCATCCGGCGCGATCCCAGTCTCACTTCGCGCCTGCTGCGGCTGGTCAACTCGGTTTACTACGGCCTGTCAACTCCGGTGAACAGCATTGAAGAGGCCGTCTTTTACCTGGGCCTTCGGCAAATCCGGCAGCTCACGATGGTCACGCCCATCATCGAGGATTTTCATAAGCTCTCCAATCAATGCTCGTTTCCCTGGCGCGAATTCTGGCAGCATTGCATCGGCACCGCGATTCTTACCCGCGAAGTCGCCAGCGCCGTCCAGGCCCCGCCGGATGAGTCGGACTACATCGCGGGTCTGGTTCATGACGTGGGCAAAATCGTCATGGCGTGGACGTTCCCGGATCATTTCGCAGAAATATACCGGCGCGCGGAGCAGGCGAAGCAAAACCTGGATGAAATCGAAACCGAGCTGCTCGGGATCGATCACTCCGAACTCGGCGCGATTTACCTTGAGCGACATCACCTGCCGGATCTCATGATCAAAGCGGCGCGCTTTCATCATCACCCCGAGGACGCCGACGGCCACGAGTTGATCATCGCATCCGTGCAAATCGCCGACCTGCTCATGCGCAACGCGAAGATCGGCTGCAGCGGCAATTTTGTCGAAGTGACGCGGGAACAATGTCTGGAAGCTCCCGGCTGGCGCGTGCTGTTTCCGAACCAGGCCACCGCGGAGCAAACCATCGCCCGAGCCTCCCTGCACCGTTGCCTCGAAAGGCTGCCCAGCGTGTTGGAAGGTCTGGTCTGAGAAGACCCGAACGGTCGGCGCGGACGGTTCACCCGCGTTATTCGCTGGATTCTGACTGCCTGCCTGGCGGTTTAAGGGTTGCAACACCACCGGCTCCTTCGAGCGGATTTGAATTTTATTGCAACGAAAGAAGGCGTAACATCGCCCAAGAATTATGTTGAAGCCGACATCGCCGCAACCGCCCTCGCCGCGAAAAGGCCTGCCAAGGTCCTTTAAAGACCTGACCCCGTCGAAGCATTTCAATCCGCGTACGTTTTTCCGGGAGATGGTCTGGAAAGCGCTGCTCACCCGCCGCACCGGACAGCAGCGCCGCCCGATCTTTCCGAGGCTGAACCACGGCCAGGTGGCGATCACCTGGATCGGCCACGCGTCGTTCCTCATCCAATTCACCGATCTAAACGTGCTGATCGATCCGAATTTCGCCAACTGGCTTTTCCTGTTGAAACGCATCAAGCGCTCCGGTCTGAAAATTGAGGATCTGCCGCCGATTGATCTGGTGCTCCTCACCCACGCGCATTTCGATCACTTCCACAAACCCACCCTGCGCCGCCTGCCCCGCCCGAAAATCGGCATCATGCCCTGGGGCGTCGGCGAACTGGCCCTCGATCTCGGCTTCGAGCGGGTCATCGAACTGGAATGGTGGGACACCTTTTCGCAAAACAACTGGAGCGTAACGCTGACCCCAAGCAAGCATTGGGGCGCCCGGACCCTGCGCGATCACCATCGCGGCTATGGAGGTTTCATCCTGGAACATCAGGGACGACGCATCTACCACGCCGGCGATAGCGCCTATTTCCACGCGTTCCAGCAAATCGGGCGACGCATGCCCCCGGAAATCGCCTTGCTGCCGATCGGCGCGTATCACCCGGAATCCTTTCGGCGCGTGCACATGGGACCCGATCAAGCGATCAAGGCGTTCAAGGACTTGCACGCCAAATGGCTGATACCCATGCACTACGGCACTTTCCGACTCTCCTTTGAGGACCTGGATGAACCACCGCGATGGTTGCTGCAAATCGCCGAGCGCGAAAAGCTCACTCGCTGTGTAAAAATCCTCGAAGAAGGCGTTCCTCACGTGTTCTGAGAGCCTGTTTGAAAACCCGCCCGGTGGAGGGCACCGGGCCTGCAAGACCGGCCGAATCGCGCGTTTTCCTGTAGGCCGCGTGCCCTCACGCGGCGTTTCTGATGAGCTTTCAAACAAGCTCTAACAATCGGCTTGTTAATAACTTCCAAAAATCTCGGTCTTGACACCACAATATTTTGTATGTAAAAAATAGCCCCACCACAATTAGTGGGTGCTTTCTATGCGTTGCCCAAAGTGCGGCTGCCAGGATGATAAAGTGATCGATTCTCGTGCTTCACGCGAAGGGGCTACCATTCGACGTCGCCGCCAGTGCATTGTCTGCGGACATCGCTTCACCACCTACGAAGAGATCGAACACGAAGGGCTGATGGTGCTCAAGCATGACGGTCGTCATGAGGAATTCTCCAAGGAAAAACTTCTGGCCGGCATCAAGAAGGCCTGCCAGAAGCGGCCCATCAGCCCGAAAGTGATGGAAGATTTGGTGGACCGAATCGTGGACGGAGTCACCGACAATTATGAGCAGGAAGTTCCGGCGGAAGCGATTGGGAAGCAGGTGATGGAGGGCTTGAGGGGCATCGATGAAGTCGCTTATGTGCGTTTCGCCAGTGTGTACCGCCGTTTCCAGGAGGCAACCGACTTTGTTCAAGAAGTAAAAAAACTGGAGGCCAAACAATGATTACTCTGGCGTCGGAATGCCTGCTGTTCGAACTGGCCACGGGTGAAAGCGTCCCGTTTTCCGCGGAAATGATTTCCGTGGAGGTGAGCGGCGACGACACCGGCGCGTTTGACCCGGAGTTTGTCAAACACGCCACCAACGCCGTGTTTCATTATTTCAAACACGAGTTGGGCCGGGAAACGATCACGGTGGGCGAGTTCTCCGGAGCCTTGGAAAAAGTGCTGCGCGGATTTGATTTCAAAGTTCCCGCTCCGTCTGCGGATCCCAACGACACTCCCGCCGACCCGCGCGTGCTGGAATCGGATTTGCGCCGTCTGGCCCGGGAGTCGGGCAATGGTTGCGAACTGTTCTTCTTCCATCGCCTGCGCGACGAATTGCGCCAGCAACTCCAGCAATCCCCCCAATTGGTCCGCTTCCGCGGATTGCGCGGGTGTGTCAAAGAACTGGCCGGCGCCCGGCGCTGGTGCGCGCGCTGCCGGACGCTGCACGACCAGATCGTGGATTACCTGCGCAACTGCCTCAGCGCGGAAACCCACCGCAAAGACTGCGCCTTGCTGGTGGATTAAGCCGGCTCGTTCTTGAAATCCAGCGGAGTGCCGGAGGAACGGATTTGCAGGTTTCGGTTTCGCTGCGGCCCGCTCCCTTTTTGTTGATCTTTCGCCCCAATCGAAGCAGCTTTCCGCCGTCATGAGCAAAACCCTGTTTGAGAAAATCATCGCCCGCGAAATCCCGGCCACGATCGTTTACGAGGATGACCAGGTGATCGCCTTTCAGGACATCAAACCGCAGGCGCCCCGGCACGTTCTGATTGTTCCCAAGAAACCCATTCCGCGCATCGCCGAAGCCCAACCGGAAGACCATGCGCTGCTGGGTCATCTCCTCTTGAAAGCCGCCGAGGTGGCGAAGCAATTGGGCTTAAACCAAAATGGGTTCCGGCTGGTGTTCAACAACGGATCCGACGCCGGCGAAGCCGTGCCTCATCTGCACTGCCATATCCTGGGCGGACGCAAAATGA
>CAZFOA010000186.1:0-7225 GCA_964520205.1 uncultured Verrucomicrobiota bacterium
TACAGTCAAGCGGCCAGGACGAGTGATCCGGCGCCAAACATGGCCTGCCTGCGACAGGTCTTACGGATTCTAATGAGACTCGCGGTCTTTGGTCACCGTCGGGCTGCCATGGCCTGACGACATTTCGAGGGAATCCTTGGGGCAGACCTCGACACAGTAGCCGCAGGAGATGCAGCGCAGGCGATCGATTGCCCAGCGCTTTTGCGCGCGATTCACCAGCAGGGCGCCGGTGGGACATTTCTTCGCACAGACGTTGCAATAGACACAATTGTCCTTGGTGAAGACCAACTGGCCGCGCGATCCAGCGATGGCCTGGCGCGGCGCGAAGGGATAACGGGTGGTCGGCGGTTTCGTCAGCGCCCACTTCAGCGCCAGTTTGGACATTTCGAAGTATCCCATATCACCTTTCCGTACAACTGATGCAAGGATCGATCGTGAGCACGATCATCGGCACATCGGCAAGGTCGCAACCCGGCAATACTTTCAACATGGCCGGCAGATTGGCGAAGGTCGGCGTCCGCACCCGGAACCGCTGCAAATTTTTCGAGCCATTGGCTTTCAAATGATAAACCACTTCCCCGCGCGGTTGCTCGGTGCGGGTGATGGTCTCACCGGTCGGATTGCCGATCACCTTCACCGCGATTTCGCCGTCCGGAATCCGGGCAAACGCCTGGCGGATGATCTCGACCGATTGGAACAGCTCATCGCAGCGCACGGCGCAGCGGGCGTAGGAATCCCCGTCGGTACGGGTGATCGGCTCAATCGCGATGTCTTTGAAGGCGGCATATCCCAGCTGGCGGAGATCTTGCGCGACACCGCTGGCGCGCAACATCGGGCCGACGCAACCCAGATCGTACGCCTCCGGTTTCGAAATCACGCCGATCCCGCACAGCCGCGACTTCACGGAGTTATCCCCCAGAAAGACGTTGGTCAATTGTCGCATCTCCTTTTCGATTTCATTGAGATCCACGAGAATTGTCTTGATGGTTTCGGCGGTGATATCGCGTCGCACGCCGCCGACTTTGCACGAGCCGAAAATGACGCGTCCGCCGGTGGTGGCTTCGATGATGTTCAGCACCTTTTCCCGGACGCGCCAGGAGTGCATGAAGAGGCTTTCAAAGCCCATGCCGTCGGCCATGAGTCCGAGCCAGAGCAGATGACTGTGAATGCGCGAGAGTTCGCCCCAGACCGTGCGGAGATAAAGCGCGCGCGGCGGCACGGGGATATTCATGAGCGTTTCGACCGCCTGGCAGTAGGTCTGGCCATGGATAAAACTGCAGATGCCGCAGATGCGCTCGGCGACATAGACGAACTCCTGGAAATCCTTCTTCTCGGCCAGCTTCTCGAGTCCGCGGTGGACAAAGCCGATGGATGGCCGCGCCTCGATCACTTTTTCGTCTTCCACCACCAGATCAAGATGGACCGGCTCCGGCAGGACCGGATGTTGCGGGCCGAAAGGAATAACGGTGCGTGCCATAGAAATCTATTGGGTCTTCGTCGTGACGGGCGCCGCGGCGGCGGGCGCAGCGCAGGGCGCTTTGGTGCTGCCGAACGGGAACTTGACGGCGGTCTTGTAAAGGTTGCCCTTGAAATCCACGGTCAAGCCATCCACCACGACTCCGAAGAGATCGTGGATTTCGTTTTCGTAAAGGATTGCGCAGCCGTAGATCGAGCTGATGCTGGGCAGGTGCGCCTCGGCGGGGAGCGACAGTCGCAGATTGGTGAGCTGGCTGTTCAGATCGAAGCTGTAAGTCAATTCGACCTGATCGGGCATTTGGGTGGCACTGATCTGGACCAGGCGGCAACCCCGTTCGCGTTCGGTCCGGACTTTGTCCAGCAACGCGTCGATGGTGATGAGCTCGATCTGTTCCTGACTCATTTGCGTTCCTTTTGCAGATAAACCCACGTGATGGCAGGCGTGAACGGTTCCGTCTTGAACTCCTGGTATCCCAGCTTGCGAAACTGGTGAAGGTTCCGCTCGCTCCGGTGGCCGGTGAAAATCTCAAAGCGTTTCGCGTTCGGGAACGCCCTTTCGATCTCCTCAGTCAACTGGCGGCCGATGCCGCGGCCCTGGTAATAGGGATGGACGATCACGCGGCTCAGATAGGCCGATTCATCCAGCGCAAACCCGCGCACGGCACCGATGATTTTCCCCTGAAGGACAGCCTTCAGAAAAACAATGTGGTCGATGTCTTTCTCGGGATCCCCCTGCGTTCCGCGCGCGCCCAGATAGCTCGTCTCGCGATTGGGCCGGCGATCAAATTCATTCTCCAATTCCTCCAGGGTTTGCTGCAACGCCGGCAAACCGTCGTCGCCGTAAACTTTGGCTTCGCTTTGGTAGGCGGCCTTTTGCAGGGCGAGGATTTGCGGGGCATCGCTCTTCTGGGCGCGCAGATACAAAACCTGGTCCGCGCGGGTTCCGGCGGCAGCCATGTCCCGGTGTTTCTGTTCCAGAACCGAAAGCGCCTGCACCACTCCGTCAATAATGGCTTCGGGCCGCGCGGCGCAACCCGCCACATACACATCCACCGGAATCACGGTGTCCACGCCGCCGGAGATGTTGTAGCACTCGCGAAAGATTCCGCCGCTGGACGCGCAGGTTCCCACCGCGACCACCACCTTGGGCTCCGGCATCTGCGTGTAAAGATTGCGGATGACGGCAAAGCTTTGTTCGTTGACCGCGCCCGTGACCAGGAAGATGTCGGCATGTTTAGGATTGCCGGTATTGACCACGCCGAGGCGTTCGACGTCGAAAATCGGCGTCAGGCAGGCCAGCGTTTCGATGTCGCAGCCGTTGCAGCTCGAAGCGTCGTAGTGGATGATCCAGGGTGATTCTTTTAGGCCAAGCATGGTCGCTCCTAACGAAGCAGGGAAAGGACGAGGATGTTGCCAAAGCCGAGCACCGCGGCCACGACCCAGGCGCTCCGGATCGCCGTCTGCCACTTCAGCCGGGCGAACACGTTGTCCACCAGAATGACGAACACATACACCAGCAGCGACACCGCCACCCCCAGGGCCGGGGATGAGGCGAAAAACAAATAGACCCAGCCCAGCAGGAAGACATTCTCATACCAGTGCGCGATCTCGATCATGGCCAGCGCGCGTCCCGAAAATTCGGTCGTGATGCCGCGCACCAGTTCCTGGTGGGCGTGGTGCGAAGAGGAAAGGTCGAAGGGCGACTTCCGGAACTTGATTTCCAGCGTATAAAGGAAGCCGAGAAAAATTCCCGGCAACGCGAGCACCAGCAGCGTGCCGTGACTGGCGATTTCGTGCACGTAGAAACTTTTGGTGACCATATACATGCCGATCGCCGTCAGCAGAATCATCGGCTCGTAGGCCATCATCTGGATCAGCTCGCGTTCCGCTCCGATGAAGCTGTAAGGCGAGCTGGCCTTGTAAGCGCCCAGGACGAAGAAGATTGCCGCCAGCGTCAGGGCGAAGATCACCAGCAACAGGTCCGACCCGGCGAAGAACAGCGCGCCGGTGAAGATGACCAGCAGCAGGAAGAAGAGGATGTAAAAGTTCTGCGACCGCCGCACCACGATGCTCTCCTTCTGCCAGAGCTTCAGCACATCATAGAACGGCTGCAGAATCGGCGGACCGCGACGCGACTGCATGCGCGCCGAAATGCGGCGATCCCAGCCCGCCAGCAGTCCCCCGAGGATCGGGCCTGCCACCAGATAAAGAATCAATCGCAGCCAGGGGCTCATAAGCATGCCATTCCCAGCATCGCTGCCAGCGCCAGGGCGCAGCCGATCACGCCCCAGCGGGACAGCCAGGCTTCGTTGAGCAAACTGCGCAAATAGTAATTGTGCATGGTGACATTCTCCACCGCGTTGGCCGAGCCGACGAAGCTGACGCTGCTCGGGACGTTCGCGCCGCCCAGGTAGGCGTCCACGACTTTGACCCCGCGTCCGTACCGGATAAAACTGAGCGGAAACAGCAGGACGAACACCATCATGATGGTCATGATGATGATATTGCCCTGGCTCAGGGAGGCCGAGTAGCCGTAAACACCGACGACGTACGGCTCAACCAGGCGCGAAGAAATGAGGGGGAAAAACAGACAAGCCAGGAACGTCGCTGCGGACAGGCCATAGAGCGCAATGGATTCGCCCAACACCATTTCCTTCTCGATCCGGTGCGGGGGTTCCACGACTTCCAGCAGTTTACCCATCCACTTCACCCAGAAAAACAGCGTTGCGGAACTGCCAAAGACGATGAAGACCGACAGCAACGGTGAGGCATCCACGACTGCCTTGAGCACGGCCCATTTGCTGATCAACATGCCGAACGGGGCCAGGAACATGCCCGCCATGCCGATCAACATCATCACCGCCACGCGCGGCAGCCTCAGGACCAACCCCGACATGTCTTCAATATTGCGGCTGTGGATTTTATGCTCCACAACCCCCACGCACAGGAACAACAGGCACTTGGCCACCGCGTGAAAAATAATCAACAGCATGCCCGCCCAGACGGCTTCCGCGGTTCCGATGCCGCCGCAGAGCACGATCAGGCCGAGATTGGCGACGGTGGACCAGGCCAGCACCCGCTTGGCCTCGCTGGTGGTGATGGCGGCCAGCGAACCAATCACAAAAGTGACCCCTCCGACCAGCGCCACCAGGAATCCCACCTTCGTGCCTGTGATCGCGGGTGCCATGCGCAACACGAGATAGACGCCGGCTTTGACCATGGTGCTCGAGTGCAGCAACGCCGAGACCGGCGTGGGCGCCACCATCGCGCCCAGCAGCCAGCTTGAGAAGGGAAGCTGGGCCGATTTGGTGATGCCCGCAAAACAGAGCAACGCCGCCGGCAACAGCGCGAGCGACTGCTTCGACGTGATCAACGTTTGGAGTTCGATACTGCCGGCTTGCCGGTAAAACCACACGATCGCCAGCGCAAACGCCAGACCGCCGGCCAGGTTCATCACCAGTGCGCGCAGCGCGTTCCGGCGCGCCTCCTCCGTCCGGGTGTATCCGATCAACAGGAACGAGCACAGCGTCGTGATCTCCCAGAACAGAAACAGCCAGATCAGGTTGTTGGCGAAAACGAGACCGAACATCGCGCCCATGAAGACGAACAACAGCGCGAAAAACAGCGGACGCCGGTCGGACACGTCGCGGTGGGCGACTTCGTGGTATTCCCGCATGTAACCCAGCGCATAGAGGCAGATGCCGCCACCGACCAGGCCGTTGATCAGGGCCATAATCACGGAGAATTTGTCCACAAACAGATCCTGCGCCGCTTCCAGATGCGCGCCGGCAGTAAGTTCGAACCAGACCATCAGTGCCGTTTGAGCCACCACAAGCGCCACGATCAGCGGCCGCTTCGCCCGCACGCCGACGTAAAGGAGGTAAAGGCTCATGCCGACCTCGACGGCCAGCATTCCCAGATCAAGCGAATGCCGGTTCAACGGCAGATTCGAGAGATCAAGCGGGGCATGCAATGTGGCGAGAGCCACGGAACCGCAACCGACGGCCAGGACCATGCCGCCGACTACCAGGCGGCGGAGAGAGTTCGACCGCAGGCAGAACAGCACCATCCCGGCCACAAACGGAGCCAGAATCAATGCCAGCACTAACATCATAAATTGAGATTTCGCCGCGCCAAAATCACACCGCCGTCGAGTCATCCAACTCGACCGCATTGTTTAGATTACTTTCTTCACCATTTCACTTCGCATAAGCATCACTTTCCATCCCCACTTGCCTTGTCAAAAACCGACCCTTTTTTGCGGAAGCCTGGTTCGATAGTGGGTTAATGATTGTTGCCAATGGTGGGAATCCCAAACTTAAACCAAAGCTGAGCGAGTGTTGAATTGCTCGCGGGGCGGATAGACCGCCGCTGCAGCCAAATGGGGTCACTGCCCCAAATATTCAGAATTCTTTGTCAAACGGAGCCCAAGGGACCCCGCGACTTCTGCGCTTGGTGCCGTTTCACCAGGAACTCGCACCAGGCCTCCATGCCCTGGCCGGTTTTGGCGGAGAGTTCAAATACGGGAGCATCGGGGGCCAGGCGCCGGAGGTTGGCCAACGCCGTTTCCCGGTTGTAATCGCAGGCTTGGGCCAGGTCCATCTTGCTGACAACGGTCGCGCCTGCGGATTGGAACATGGGCGGATATTTCAACGGCTTGTCTTCGCCTTCGGTGACCGAGAGCAGAACGACGCGCAGGTCTTCGCCCAGGTCATAGGAAGCCGGGCAGACAAGGTTGCCAACGTTCTCGATAATGAGGAGATCGAGGCCATTTAAATCCAATTGATTCAAGGCCCGGCCCACCATTTCGGCTTCGAGATGGCAGACGGTGCCGGTGGTGATCTGCACCGCCGGCGCGCCTGATTCGCGCAGGCGTTTCGCGTCGTTGTCCGTGGCCAAATCGCCCACGACGACGCCGGTTTTCAATCGGCCGCCCAGGACACGAATCGTTTCGCGGATGAAGGTGGTCTTGCCCGAACCGGGTGAAGAAAGAACATTGAGCGCCAACAAGCCTCGCGCGCGGAAAAAGCCGCGGTTGCGTTCGGCCAGGCGGTCGTTTTTGTCCAGGATGGCGCGCCGCACCTCCAGAGTCCGGCGTTGCTCGCCCGGTTCTGCGTGTTCGTGGTGATGTCCGGATTCTCCGTGAGCGTGGTCATGACCATGATCGTGGTCATGGCTGTGGTGGTGGCCATGACTGTGATCGTGCTCGTGGTCGGGATTTGAAATTCCCGCCGGCTTTTCTCCGGGCAATCCGCATCCGCATTCCGTGCACATCAGTCAACCTCCATTGACGCCAGTTCCAGTTCCCGGCCGGCGCGGAGTTGTCCGCTGGAAATATGGCAGTCGGGGCACTCGGCGAACATTCTGGTGGCTTCGAATTCGCGGTTGCAGGTGGCGCACCAGAACCGGGCGGGGACTTGTTCGATCGTCAGCGCGGCGCCTTGCGCCGGCGTTCCGTCGGCGAGGATTTCGAACGCAAACTGCAACGCGTCGGGGATTACGCCGCTGAGAGCGCCGATGCGCAGGCGGATTTCATGCACCCGGCTGGCGCCGGCCTGCCGGGCCTGCTCCAGCGCCTGGTTCAACGCGCTCTGCATGATGGACAACTCGTGCATGTCTCGCCGCAAACGACGAACCGGCTCGCGCCTGTTTCTCCGAGCCGGATTCGACGCCCTAACCTTATATCGGCGGTGCCGGACTGACAAATCATTTCCCGGGAAACTCCCGTACGCACCCCAAAAAACTCAAT
>CAZFOA010000187.1:0-7224 GCA_964520205.1 uncultured Verrucomicrobiota bacterium
CGGGTGAACGATTGGTGATCGTGATGCGCCGCAACTCCACGTCGTCTTCCGGCGATACGCTGATCTCGGTGTGGACTTCGAGGCCGGCATGACGCTGCCGAAACTCCGCGCGCGCCTGCGTGAAGATGGCTTCGTAGCCTTTCGTCGCGCACAAGGTGGGCTGATACGCGGTGGACCAAAAATCTCCCGTCGCCAGGTCGCGCAGGTAAACAAACGTGCCCCAGCAATCGCGGGTGGCGTCCTCGCGCCAGCGCGTGACCGCCAGATCGCCCCAGCGGCTGTAGCCGCCGCCGGCGCTGCTGACAGCAACGTGATAGCGGCCGTTGGACAAAAGATGAACCTCGGGCACCGGCGATGTGGGATTCGTGAAAACGCGCATGACGGCTTCGCCGTTTCCGGCGAGTGTCCGCGATTCCTCCAATTCCAAATCTTCGGCGAACACGCTTGCGGCGGTCTTGGGCACACGCTCCTGCAACAGTAATTCCGCCGCCTTGAGCAATGGACAGGCCATGAAGCGCCGTTGCATGGGATAATCCCGCAACAGATTGACCAGAGCCAGCAGGCTCATCCCTTGATGGTGCGCCATGAAGGATCGAATGGTGGCGCTCGTTTCGTCCGGCGGCAGCCGCGTCGGCGTGTAATCCACCGCTTCGTAGAAACCGAAGGCCCCTTCGCGCTTCTCGACTGCCAGCCGTTGCAGGTTTTCGCACGCTTTCCGCGGCGAGATCATCAGCGCCAGCGCGGTGGCGTAAGGAGCGACCACCAGGTCCTCGGCCAATCCTCGTTTCAAACCCAGGCCCGGCACCCCGAAGGCGCGGTATTGGTAGTTCAGTTGAACGTCGGTCCGGTTGTAGCCGGATTCGGAAATGCCCCACGGCACGCCGCGCAATTGTCCATACTCGATTTGTTGTTGCACCGCCGCTTTGCAGGTGTGATCAAGCAAAGTATTCTCATAGGAGGGCATGACCAGCAGCGGCATCAGATATTCGAACATTGAACCGCTCCACGAAACGAGTATCGGCTCGCCCCGCGATGCGACGAGCAGACGGCCCATCGAGAACCAGTGGTCCTGCGGAACCTGCCCCAGGGCGATCGCGACATAGCTGCACAAGCGCGCCTCCGAGGCCAGCAGATCATAGAAGCTGATGTCACACCGGCGTTCGGTGACGTTGAATCCGGTGGAAAACAAATCCCTCGCCGGGTCGTATAGGAAAGTAAAATCCATCGCGGCCAGTTCGTCGCTTTGCCTGGCCAGGGTTTCCAATTCAAGCAGGCGCTGACGGGCGTGGTCGCCGGCTTCACGGAGGCAGCGCGAGAGTTCAGCGAGATGCCTTTGTTCTTCTTGCCGGGATTGGGCGGGTTCCGCCGGGAGATCCTGCAATGCCTCCTCGATCAACGGACAGAGCGACTGGTCAAACTTCGCAATCTCTCGCAAGGTGGGTGCCTGGTCGAGCTCGGCGATCTTCTCATCAAGCCTTGCGGTCGCTGGCGCGGGGAGGCGCTGATCTCCTTCCCCGTTGCGGGAGGATGAAGTGTGAGCCTCCTTGCGCCGGCGGCTGCGGCTGGCGCAGGCCAAAGCCAGCCAGGGAGCGAGAAACCGCAATTCTTCCAAATGCTCCTCGCAGCTCCGCTTCAGAGTTTGTCCCCACTCCTTCAGCTCCTCCTCCCGGTCTGCGAACGAAGCGGCGATCTGGGTTGCAAGGCTCGTCGCCCCCTCCAACAAGGCATGCGCCGCGCGCAGATCGGAAGGCGCTTTCTCCAATTCTGCGTCAAGCTTCGCCAGCGCCGCATTGTCGCGGGTCAAATGTCTGAGAACCCCCACCGTGTCGCGCAGACCGGCAAAAATCTGCGGCGTGAATCGTTTTTCATCGGCCTGCTCCCTCAGTCCCGCGCCGAGCGTCAGCAAATGTCCCGCCAGATTGCCGCTGTCCACACTGGAAACATATAGCGGAAGGAGGGGCCGCAGCGTTCGTGTTTCATACCAATTGTAGAAATGCCCGCGATACCGCTCCAGGCGTTGCATCGTGGCGAGGGTGTCTTGCGTGCGTCGAATCAAACCGCCCAAAGAAAGATACCCAAAATCCAGGGCGGCCAGATTGGCCAGCAATGCCAGGCCCATGTTCGTGGGCGAGGTCCGCGAAGCAATCGTCGGCTCGGGAACTTCCTGAAAATTGTCCGGCGGCAGCCAGTTCTCCTGCGCGGTGACAAAGGTTTCAAAAAAATGCCAGGTTTTGCGAGCGGTGTGGCCGAGAAACGTCAATTGCGCCGCCGTCATATCCGACGCCAGAGATTCAATGGGCTGGCTGATCCACCACGCGATCCTCGGAGCCGCCAGCCAGAGACCCAGGATCGGCAGCGCCAAAGACAGTTCGGCCGGCTGCCAGGTGGCCAGGAAAAGTCCGGTCGCCAGCGCGACCACCGGCGCAATCCACATCGTGGCATAGAAGCCGGTGAGGTCGGCGCGGGTTGCCCGTTCGGAATCACCCGAGGTTTGCCATTCGAGGAGCCGCTTGTGCGTCACCAGCAAGCGCACCAGCGTCCTCCCGATTGCGTCCAGACTGATGAAGGCGTCGTAAGGAAGAAATGCCAGGGTGATAAAAATCTGGCCAAGCTGCCGGCCGGCCGACCCGGCCACCTCCCGCAGATGCAGCATCCACAGCACATCCGCCGGCTTGCGAAACAGATTGACCAATGCCGCCAACAATCCGGGGAGCGTGATGATTGACACGGCCAGCAGCGATCCAAGGCCGCCAAGTCCAGGAAGGAGCAGCCAATGGCCCAGTAACAGGAGCATCAGGGCGATGGGGACGAGACTGCGCCTCAGGTTGTCGAAAATCTTCCACTGGGACAGCCCGGAAAGCGGATTGGCAATGCGCCGGGCGTCAGAACCGGGAACCCGCGGCAGGAGCCATTGCGTGATCTGCCAATCGCCGCGAATCCAACGGTGACGCCGATCCACGTCCACGTTGTAGCGGGAAGGATATTCTTCGTAGAATTCCACGTCGCTCACGAGGGCGGAGCGCGCATGACACGCTTCCAACAAGTCGTGGCTCAGAACGGCATTCTCCGGGAAACGCCCGTTCATGGCTCGCTGGAAGGCATCCACATCGTAAATTCCTTTTCCGATAAACGAGCCTTCCTGGAAAACATCCTGATAGACGTCGGACACTTCACGGGTGTAAGGATCAATGCCCGCGTCGCCGGCAAAAAGCCGGACGAACCAGGATCGCCGGGCGCTCGGCAGACTCACGCCTACGCGGGGTTGCAGAATGCTGTAGCCGTTGGCGACGACCCCGCGCGCGGCATCAAACTCCGGACGGTTCAAGGGATGGGCCATCGTGCCCACGAGTTGCCGGGCGGCATCGCGCGGCAGTTGGGTGTCGGTGTCGAGCGTGATGACATACTTGATGGCCGGCAAGATCGACGTCTCCCCCACGATCTCGGAAAAGCATTCGCGGGAACCGCCGCGAAGGAGGGCGTTGAACTCCGCGAGCTTTCCCCGCTTGCGCTCGTAGCCCATCCACAAGCCTTCCCCGGCGTTCCACCGGCGCGGGCGGTGAAGCAGGAAAAACAGGGCTTGTCCATCGGATAAATATTTGCGGTTCAGCATCTCGACCCCGGCCCGCGCCCGCTGAAGCAACACCGGGTCTCCGGACAGAGTCTCCTCCGGTGCGTCGCGGAAATCCGTAAGCAAGGCGAAGTGCAGGTGCTGATCCCGATTCGCCAGATGATGAATCTCCAATGTCTCGATGAGGCGATCAACGCCTTCCAGACTGGTGAGCAGGGTGGGAACGACCACCATCGTGCGGCAATGCGGCGCGATGCCGGAGGAATAATCCAGTCTCGGGAGCGCGCACGGTTTCAACAGCAGGGTGGAGAGCCAGTTCATCAACGCCACGGCCAGCTGGCTGGCGCACAGGAGGAAAACCAGGATGAAGAAAATGAGTTTCCACCCCGGCATCTCCAGCGTCAGGGCATGCTGCATAAACCCGAGCGTGGCGAGCAAAGTGAGCACCCCGATGCCGCCCGCATAAAACGTCAATGGAAAACAGTGGATGCATCGTTCCTTGACCGATCTCCAGGGCCACCGAACGTTCACCGCGCGTCCCAGCATAGCCTGCCCCTTGTCGATCAGATAAAAGCCCACATGGGCGGTCCGGTCGTCGCGCCCCTTTTGCCGGGCACTGTCAGCGGCCAGTTGAATGGCTTTTTGCGCGACGTCCGCTTCCGAAAGTTTGCTGTGCCGGGCAAAAAACTCGACCGAATGGCGATAGCGATCGCGGGTCGCAAAATCCATCGCGCGGTAAACGTCGGCGGGGTCGGAGCGCAACGTCTCCTCGACCCGGCTCAGGGTCTCCACGAACTCCTTCCAGTCCATGGCGCTCAGGAAGCGGAGACTGGCGATGCTGTGGCTGACGGAAACCTGGTCGGCAGCCTGGTTTTGACTCTCCCGCTGGACCAGCTGTTCGATGGACAACCCTTGTTCGACGAGCCGCTGTTCGAGCCAGCTGCGCGCGAGATGCAACACCGGGCTTTGTCGCGACAAACGCTGGCAAAATTCCGCCACGAACGAACTGGACAAGGGCAGATCGGACTTCGCCATGTCTGCCACCACCACAACGAGGTGGGACGGATTCTTTTCCGCCATGTTTTGCAAACGATCCACCCAGCCGTCCGCGAGATCGCGATCCTCCCGGGCGATGCTCAGCCGGGTGGCGACGCGCTGCAGGTTTTCAATCAACCCCAGCCGCAACATGATGGGAATGGCCCACAACTCGCCCAGTTTCAAGGAGCCCACTGTTTGGTAAGCGGCGATGAAGGCGCTGAGCGGTCCCGCATCAATCTGTGCGTCCACGTGCGAGATCAATTCGAGCACGATGTCGTAAACGCGCGGAAGCCCGGCGGACGGGCTGTTCAAGAGCCGAGGCAACTCCCGGCTGTAGCCCCGGGGCAGATGCCGCCGGGCCATTTGAATCTGCTCTTCGATCAAGTAGAAGTTGTCGAGAAACCATTCGGCGGCGGGAGTGATGAGCCGGCCTGGTTTTACGGCCAGGGTCGCGCGGTTGAAGGCTCTTAGGATGTCCTCGTTTTGGCCCAGCCTGGCCAGCAGCCGGTTGGAGCGCCGCCGGGTGACCACCTGGTAGCTGGCTGCGAGAGCTTTGGCATGGCGCGCCAATTGTTCGACGCTGAACAACTCGGCCCGCAAAGGCGCCTCGCTCGCGCCCGGGCGCGAACGTGTATGTCCGGCCATCCAATTCTGGATGCGCAATGGCAGGGTCTGCATGTCGTTCTTAATTCTGGCCGCGATTCCTATTGTTCACCTGCCCGCAGGAATTCATCCTGTTTGGCGTCTGCCGGCTCGCCCCCCGGTATCGGGGCGCGCGGGTTCCTGTCCCGTCCTGGCCTGGATGCTGATCAGGCCCAACGAAATAACATTGCCGCTTTGGCGACTATTTCCACTGTAAAGATGCCCTTGAGCCCTGGCAAAGGATATGGGGTATTACCCCACCTGCGATTGCGGCTTGGCGGGTGTGCGCCGACTGATTGCGTTTTGGTTTTGGTTTATTCCGCCTTCGGCAGGGACTAGGATGCGTCGATGCACTCCGCACTGACCCTTGTCAATAGCCGTTCGTGGAGCCTTCGATTTGCGATCTTCAAGGCGGGCGAATCGCTCCCACAGGTTCTGATCGGAAAGTTCGAGCGCATTGGAATGAAGGTTATCGCATGAGTGATTTTTTCTTTGCCCGTTCCCAGATGGCGATGTCTCTGGCCTTCCACATTGTCTTCGCGGCCCTTGGCATTGGGATGCCGTTGCTGATGGCCGTTGCAGAGGGCATGTATCTCCGCACCGGTCAACCGGTTTATCTCGATCTCAGCAAACGCTGGGCGCGCGGCACAGCGATTCTCTTTGCGGTGGGCGCCGTGTCCGGCACGGTGCTGTCCTTTGAACTCGGTTTGTTGTGGCCGGGTTTCATGGCAAAGGCCGGAGCGATTATCGGCATGCCCTTTTCCCTGGAAGGTTTCGCGTTTTTCACCGAAGCGATTTTTATCGGCGTGTATCTCTATGGCTGGAACCGCCTTTCGCCCCTCTTACACTGGCTTTCTGGATTGATCGTCGCCGTCAGCGGTATCTTTTCCGGCATCTTCGTCGTTACAGCGAATGCATGGATGAATTCGCCCGCAGGGTTCAAGATGGTTGATGGCAGGATCACCAATATTGACCCGATCGCGGCCATGCTGAACCAGGCCAGCTTGCATGAAGTTTTGCACATGACCTTGGCGGCCTTTGTGGCAACAGGCTTTGCCGTTGCCGCAGTTCATGCATTCTTCCTGCTGCGAGACCGGAACAGCCTTTTTCACCGCAATGCGCTGGGCATTGCGACGGCCGTCGCCTGCGTCAGCATTCCGCTGCAAATCCTGAGCGGCGACTACAGTGCCCGAGTCGTGGGCCGGTTGCAGCCTGCCAAACTCGCGGCGATGGAGGCGCATTACCGGACGCAAACCGGAGCGCCTTTGCTGATCGGCGGAATACCGAACGATGAGACGCGCACGACCGATTTTGCGCTCAGCATTCCATACGGTTTGAGTTTTCTTCTCGCTGAAGACTTCAATGCCAGGGTCGTCGGCCTGGAAGAATTTCCCAAACGCGACTGGCCAAACGTGCGTATGGTTCATTGGTCGTTTGACCTGATGGTTGCCTCGGGGATGGCGATGCTGGCCTTGGCCGTGTGGTCGGGCTGGCTCTGGTGGAAGCGCCGGCGACTCGCCGACCACCCGTGGCTGCTGCGCGCACTGGTCATCACCGGGCCGTTGGGGTTTGTGACCATCGAAGCCGGTTGGATCGTGACCGAAGTCGGGCGCCAGCCGTGGATTATTTACGGCGTGATGCGAACCCAAGACGCCGTCACACCGATGACTTGGATTGCGGTTCCTTTTGCCGCCTTCACGGCATTGTACATTTTTCTCGCCGTCATCGTTTTCTTCCTTTTGCGCCGCCAGTTTTTGGAGACACCTGGACCAGCTTCCACACCGTCCCCCAATTGAACTCATGCTTGAACTGATCATTGCCATTTGCATTTTGCTGTCGCTGATCCTGTATGCCCTCATGGGCGGCGCGGATTTTGGTGGCGGCATGTGGGATCTGCTGGCGGCGGGTCCGCGCGCCGCGCGGCAAAGGAAAGCCATCGCCGAAGCGATCGGCCCCATTTGGGAGGCCAACCATGT
>CAZFOA010000188.1:0-7208 GCA_964520205.1 uncultured Verrucomicrobiota bacterium
GGTGCCCGATTCTCGTAGCGCAGCTTTGTAAGCTGCTGTGTCGGCAGGTTTGTAACCTGCAGGAGCTCGATTTCTTTCTGCGCCTTGGCGGTTTCGGCGGCGTTGCCGGTTGGAAACCGGCGGTACAGCAGCTTGCAAAGCTGCGCTACAGCCGCCCCCGTTCGATGCTTGCAACCCGGGGCGAAAACCGGTTGGCTCTGTGGATGACAATGAAATCTTTTGTCCTCGGTTCGAAAATTGCAGCGTGGCGCGCAGGAAAGGGTTGCCTGGCGGTTGCGTTGCCGGTGATCCTGATGTTGAACTCCGCCCGGGCTGCCGACGAATCAATCCAGATTCGACTCAACACTGTCGGGTACCTGCCCTCCGCGCAAAAGCAAGCCTCCATCGCCGCTCCCTGCACGAATTTCACCGTGATCCGGCTTTCGGACGGGCAGAAGGTCCTGTCCGGCCAAGCCGCCGGCCCGGTCCTGAATGCCGATACCCAGGAACAACTTTATACCGCGGACTTTTCGCCTTGCACGGAACCGGGTGAGTATGAACTCGAAGTCGACGGCGTGGGCCTTTCGGCGCCGTTCCATATCGCCGACAACCTTTACCGCGAACCGTTTTCCACCGTCATGCTGGGGATGTACCTGTGGCGCTGCGGCACTGCCGTCAACGCGACTTACGAGGGCCAAACTTTCGCCCACGAATTGTGTCACACCAACGACGCCTGGCTCGATTCCGTCGGCGGTGGTCACACGCAAAAGGACGGCACCAAAGGCTGGCATGACGCGGGCGATTACAACAAATACACGGTCAATGCCGGCGTCGCCGTCGGCGTTATGTTCCGGGCCTGGGAGGATTTCGGCCCGCAGATCCAGAAGGTCAGACTGGCCATCCCGGAATCCGGAGGCAAGCTGCCGGATTTTTTGGCGGAATTGAAATGGGAAATGGATTGGGTGCTGACGATGCAGGCGCCGGACGGTTCGGTGTATCATAAGCTGACCACGAAACGATTCGGCGGGTTCATTCCGCCGGAGGCCGAAACGACGGAACGTTATTTTACTCCGTGGGGCAGTGAAGCCACCGCGGACTTTGTGGGGATGACGGCGCAGGCTGCGCGGATTTTCAAACCTTACGACCGTGCTTTCGCGAAACGCTGCCTGCAAGCCGCGGAGAAGAGTTACCGGTTTTTGAAAGCGCACCCGGAATACCATAAAGCCGACCAAACCGGGTTCCACACTGGAAACTATGAGGTGAACCAGCCCGACCGCCGGTTGGACGGCGTTCCCAACAACCGTCTGTGGGCGCAAGCCGAACTGTGGGAGACGACCGGCAAGCGCGATGTGTTGCGGGATCTGGAAAACAACATCCGATCGATGCACGGCCAGGTGAACAATGATTTCGATTGGGAGGAAGTCAAAGACCTTGGGCTTATCACGTATGTCTTTTCCCAGCGTCATGGCCGCGATCCGGCGTTGGTGAAATTGGTTCGTGACAACGTGCTGGCGGTGGCGGATGGAATTGTGCAAACCCGCGGCCGCGACGGTTACGCCCGCCCGTTGGGATCGGTTTACTATTGGGGAGACAACGGCGGCGTGGCCCGCCAGACCGTGCTGCTGATGACCGCCGACCGCTTGACGCGCAGCGGCAAAACCGGCGTCAGCAAACCGGAATATCGGGCCGTGTGCCTGGATGCCTTGAATCACCTGTTCGGCCGCAATTACTATGGCCGGTCATTCGTCACCGGGCTTGGGTTCAATCCGCCGCTGCACCCGCATGACCGCCGCAACGGAATCGGGCACGGACCCTGGCCGGGTTATCTGGTGGGCGGTCCGCATCCCAAAGCCGCCGATTGGCACGACGAGCAGGGGGATTTCCGCACGAATGAAATCGCCATCAACTGGAACGGCGCCTTGATTTACGCCCTGGCGGCCTGCCTGAATAATTAATACGGCGCGTTGGACCCAGGAATTTCGCCGGACGACGCGCGACAAGCCTTGTTGAAACGCGAAAACGTGTTTGGCGGGGATATTTCCGATTCGCGTAGCGCAGGTTTGCAACCTGCTGTATCGCCGATTTGGAATCGGCAGGCACACGAATAGTTGCAAGGGGGTTACCTCACCAATACTTGGCAGAATACAATTCCGCGACACAGCAGGTTGCAAACCTGCGCTACGTGCGAACCGCCGCTGCCGGTTCATTTTCAACTTTGCCGGCGACGACTTCGTCTCCAAACGCTTTGGCAATCACTCCGGTTGCCGGCGGCTTGGTAAGCAGGCTGACCACCGGGAGCACCAACAGCGGCACGATCATGGCGATTGCGGCGGCGACGGGAATATGCGGCTTGCCCCAGAGGAGGAACAGGCCCACCGCCGTGCCGACTCCGGAAATCATGCCGGCATACGCGCCGGCCTTGGTGGTCCGGCGCCAGAACAAGCCGAAGAGATACGGCGCCAGAAAAGCTCCGCTCAACGCGCCCCAGGCAATCACCATCAGGTTCACGATCACGTCCACTTTGCTGACCGCGATCAGGAGCGACAACGCCACAAAGACAATGCACAGCGCGCGCATCAACAACAGGGTGCGCCGGGGATTCCGCTCGCGAGCGCTCAAGGCGCCGCAAAGATCAATGGCGATGGCCGAACTGCTCACCAGCACCAGCGACGACAGGCTCGACATCGAGGCGGAAAACACCATCAGCAAAATGACGAGCACCAGCCATTGCGGAAGGTAGGAGGTGATGAAGAACGGCATGAGCAGGTCGAGCTCCGGCTTGCCGGTTTTCGGGTTCATAATGGGCGCCAGATCGGTTGTTGGGTTGGCAAAGAACAGATGCGTCAAAGCGCCGCTGTAATAAGCGCCAAATGACATGAACAGCGCGAAAATCGTCGCAATCACCGTCGCGCGCTTCACATCGGCCCGGCTACGAATCGAATAAAACTTCTGCACCATCTGCGGCAGCGCCCATGGACCGAAGCTGGTGATGAGCACCAGCGAAACCAGGGTCAACCAGCCCGGAAACTGCGGTCCGCCGGGTGGCGGAGCCGCGCGCAGGGCGGGCATGAACCGGGCATCGGACAGCGCGGAAAAGGTCGTCGCGAATCCGCCTTTCATCCCGACGAGCAGCAGGACCATCGTGATCACGCCGAAGAACTCGACGATGCCGCGGATGAAATCGCTTATCGCCACGGCGAGGTAGCCGCCCATGACCAGGTAAACGCCGGTCAACACCGCGAGCAAGACGAGCGCCTCATTGTATTGGAGCCCCAGCGCCTTTTGAAAAAGGTAACTCAACCCCATGTAAACCGAGGCGGAATAAGGCACGAGAAAGACAAACACCACGAGCGCGGAAATGGCCTGGAGCGGCCGGCTGTCGTAACGAGCCCGCAGAAACTCGGGCAGGGTCAGCGCGTTCAACCGCGCTGTCATCTCACGCGTTCGGCCGGCGAGAACCAGCCAGGCCAGGAACGTGCCGACCAGTGTGTTGCCCAGCACAATCCAAAGCGTTTGGATGCCGAAACCCCAGCCCAACCGGCCGGCGTAACCGATGAAAAGAACCGCCGAGAAATAGGTCGTGCCGTAAGCGAAGGCGCTCATCCACGGCCCCAGCGAACGTCCGCCGAGAAAGAAATCGCCGGGGTTCTTGGTGCGCTTCATGCACACGAAACCGACCGCGAGCATGACGACGACGTAGAGAACAACCAACCCGGCGTAAAGAAGCGGACTCATAAGGTGACCGCCATGATAATCCAGACCGGGAGTTCGAAATCAAGATAAGATTAGAATTGTTAGAAGCAAAGCATCAGAAAATCAGTATAACTAACCAGTTTGACATCGGCGACGCGAAACCAGAGCCCAAGGCGGTGGGGCGAGACTCCTGGCGAGCCGCACCCGGGGAGTTGGAATAGCGTGAGCGCTGAACTGACGGACAGAAACGGCAGCGCATCGGTATGCGGCTGAGGAGCGCGGAGCATTGCTCCGCGTGAATTCAGACAGGAGCCCGGCGGAGCAATGCGCCGCGCTCATTTCATTGTAGGAGCCGATCCCGCCGCGGCGGGAAGGCTCAAATCTCTTCGAAAACGAGGGCGAATCTAGAGACTCCTCACGTCGTCTCCTACTTATTTGACGGGCTGCTGGACAAGTCCGCGGCTTGACTTCATCGACACGGGGCCGAAACTACCGGTCGATCAGGACGCCGGCGCCGGTGAAATCAAATTATGACCCAACTGCGCGATGTGATTGAATTGCGGGTCCGGTACAGCGAAACGGACCAGATGGGGACGTTTTATAATTCCCGGGCGCTGGAATGGTTCGAATGCGGCCGGACGGAACTGATGCGCCACAAACTCGGGATGTCCTACGCGGAACTGGAGGCCAAAGGAATTTTCCTGCCGCTGGTGGAGGCGCATCTCGAATTCCAGGGCGGAGCGCGTTACGACGACTTGCTGAGCATTGAATCGAGGGTGGAACCTTCCGGCCGGGCGAAGCTTCGGTTCGAAGTTCAAATCAAACAGAGCGACAGCGGCGAACCTGTTGTGCGTGGCTACACGGTTCACGCGTTCACGAACGCCGGGGGCAAACCGATCCGCCCGCCGGCTTGGTTTATGGAGGCGCTGCAAAAGGCGGCGGCCACATTGCCGCCGCCAATGACAGGTTGACCCCCGCTGCGTCCTCGACGCGCCCAGTCAGAGTGTGTGCCCTGCCGGGACGCCGAAGTTTCAAGGAGCGAGGTGTTCTTGGGTTCTTACGGACCCAGGAAGATCCACTGCTGGTTGTTGCCGCCGTTATACTGCCACAAGTCAACCAGGGTGCCGTTGGCCTTGGATAAGCCGACGCCTTCGATGCATGACAGGGTGGCGTTTGCCGGTGTGATGCGATAATAACCGTTCGCCGTGGGCGTGAAGGAATATTGCTGGTTGACGCCGCCATTGTGATCCCACAACTCGACCTTGGTGCCGTTCGCAGTGCCACTGCCAGCGACGTCCAGCGACCGGCCGCTTTGGGATCCAATGATCGAGTATTGGCCGTTGCCCAGGCTGGTAACGGTCCACTGCTGGTTGAAGCCAGTGTTGTAAGCCCATTGATCAATCTGGGTTCCGTTGGTGGTGTGCTGGCCGAACGCCTCCATCGCCAGGGCGCTGTTCAGGTTGATGATCTTATAGGTGCCGTTGGGAACCGTGCCGCCGCCGCCGCCAGTCTCGGCGTACTTGGCGACAATGGGGCTGGCGCTCTTGTTGATGAGTTCGTCCACCACCCACACGCCGCCATTGTTGTCCAGAGCGACTTTCGCCATCTGGTTGTCGGTATTCAGGGTGAACTGGGTGCTGGCATTCCACAATAAATTGCCGAGGGTGTCGAACACGTTTATGGTGGCATGACCCGCGGCAGAACCGTCGCCGTCCATGCCCGCCACGTGGATGTTGTTGTTGTTGTCGATCGCCACGTCGGCGCTGGCTCCATCAAAGTCGCTGAAGGTGGTTTGCCGGGACCATAGGACAGCGCCGGTCGAAGGATTATATTTGGCCAACACGCCCCCAACGTAGCCGGAACCATCCTGGGCGCCGCCGACGGCGTACAACATGCCGGCGCTGTCCAGCGCCAGGGCATTGCCACCAAACAAGAAGTCGAAGGGACTTCCCGCCACCGGATAAGTCCCCAGCCCCAGATTCTCACCGACATAATTCGCCGACGCCCAGACGGTGGTGCCGTTGGCGTTGTTGAGGCGCTTGGTGATCATGACATACGCTCCACTTGTCGGAGCGGTGCCGGTTACATAAACATTGTTCGCACTGTCACAGATAATCGCCCGCACGGAATACGGAAGGTTGTTGGTGCTGGTGGTAGAATTGTTCCAACGCAAAGTGCCTAAATCCGAGCTGTAACTGAACGTGCCCGAGGGATCGCCGTAAAACACGTTGTTGGCACTGTCCCGCGCCAGCGCGGAATCGCTCATCGAGGGGGAAGAGCTGTCCAAGGTCTTGCCCATCTGGACCGCTTTTTGCAGCGCGCCATTACTGGTATTCACCCGCACGATGAATAGAGGCGCGTTGTTTTGTGAAAAGTTAGCCGAATGACAGGCGATGTAGAGGCTTCCATTGTTGCCCAGGACCATCGGGCCTCCGGCACCATGTTCGTTGCCCAAACCAAGAGCACCGAGAATGTAATTCGTACTCCACAGAATGGCACCGCTGGGGGAGATCTTTTCGACGCCAAAGACCATGTTTGTTGACCCGGGTTGGTTGACTCCACTGATGTAGCTGTTGTTTCCGGAATCCACCACGATCCGGCCGGAGTTGAGGCTGATATTATTCACATTCGCCGTCCAGAGCAAATTGCCATGGGTGTCGTACTTCACGACGATGTGCTGGAAGGCTGAGTTTTCAAGGAGGTTGCCTCCAGAGTCTAACGCGATGTAGCCATTCCCGAATGTGCCGGAACTATCAATGTTGCCGGGATACAACGCAGGAAATGCCAGCGTCCCCGACAAAGCGCTGGCCGAAGTGATTCCGGCCAGGGAAAGGGTTGTGACGGCGAGAACCGCGCAAACTTTGAGCAATGGTAATGGCATTTTCATGTTTCTAGTCTTATTGATTAGCCCCGCGAAGCGGCTGGTTTTGATCGGCATCAGTGCCGGTCACTGTGCTTCCCCTCAAGACACGCGAATCCACGTGTGATTCAAGACGACTTGCCCGTAAGAGGAGGATGAGGCGCTTTTTTACACCCCATCCGTGAAGCGGGTCAAGTATTTTGATGAATTATCTTAATTCATGTCACTTATACGTGTCGCTCGGTGGCAGGAGGGTAAATTCAACTCCCAGACAAGTCATGCCGGCGCAAACTCACCGACCGGGCGAAGCTCCGCTTTGAAACTCAAATTGGCGAGAGCGACAGCGGCAAACCCGATGGGGGTGGTTGCACCGTCCATGAGTTCACGGATGCCCGGGACAGACCGATCCGCGCGCCGGCCTGGTTTATGGAGGTAATGAAAAAGGCGGCGGTCGCAATGCCGCCACCGATGCGAGGTTGACCCCTGGTCGGCAACAGCCCGGTCAGAGCGTTTGCTCTGCCGGGCGGTCGAGATTCAGGGTGCGATTCGCGCTTCGGTTGTTACGGCGCCTGGAAGATCCACTGCTGGTTGTTGCCGCCGTTATACTGCCACAAGTCAACCAGGGTGCCGTTGGCCTTGGATAAGCCGACGCCTTCAATGCATGACCCGGTGGCGT
>CAZFOA010000189.1:0-7123 GCA_964520205.1 uncultured Verrucomicrobiota bacterium
ATCCGCGCCGCGAGCGAATTGGCGGCGGCCGCAAGGTTGCCGTCATCGGCGCCGGGCCGGCCGGCCTGTCCTGCGCCCATGAACTGGCCTTGATGGGCTTTTCCCCGACGGTTTTCGAGGCCCACAACCTGGCGGGCGGCATGCTGGTGCTCGGCGTGCCCGAATACCGCCTGCCGCGCGAAATCATCCGCGCCGAAATCGCGGCGATCGAGTCGCTCGGCGTCGAGATCCGCCTGAACACCAGGCTCGGCAAGGACTTCGCCTTTTCCGACCTGAAGCTGCAGGGTTATGAAGCCGTGTTCCTCGGCATCGGCGCGCACAAGAGCCGCGAACTGGCCATCGAGGGCGTGCAATTCGACGGCGTGCTGCGCGCGATCGATTTCCTCCTGAACGTCAACCTGGGCTATCGCGTCACCCTCGGCCGCAAAGTCGTCGTGATCGGCGGCGGCAACGTCGCCTTCGACGTGGCGCGGTCGGTCGTCCGCCAAACGGAGAAGTTTGCCGGGATGAGCGAAGGGGAACTGCGCGAAGCGCTGCATCAGGCGGCTTCCGCGCTGGAACAGTTGACCGCGCGCGAACCGGAAGCGCCCGATGAGGTGCGCCTTGCCTTGGACGTCGCGCGCGAGGCGATCCGCAAAGGCGTGCCGGAAGTCCACATGTATTGCCTCGAAAGCCTCGATGAAATCCCCGCCGCCCGCGAGGAAATCGAGGAGGCGGAAAAGGAAGGCATCCGCCTCCACACCCGCTTCGGTCCGAAACGCATCGTCGGCAGCAATGGGAAAGTGGCCGGCATCGAACTGATCAAGGCCAGCCGCGTGTTCGACGAAAACCGCCGGTTCAACCCGCAGTTCATCGAAGGCAGCGAGGAGACCGTGGATTGCGACACGGTGGTGCTCGCCATCGGCCAGTCGGCGGACCTGGCGTGGATGAAGCCGGAAGACCATTTAAAGCTCACGCCGCGCGGCATGCTGCAAACCGATCCGGCGACGATGGCCACGTCGCGGCCGGATGTTTTCGCCGGCGGCGACGTGGCGTTTGGCCCGCGCATCATCATCACCGCCGTCGCCGAGGGCAAACGCGCGGCCAAATCCATCGCGAAATTTCTCACCGGCAAAGTGCCCGCCGAGCCCAAACAGGCCCGCGTGACGATTTTCGACACGCAACAATATCGGATGAAGCCGGATTACGAAAAGTTCGCGCGGCAGGCTCCGCCGACGCTGCCGCTGGACCGGCGCATCGGAATTGCCGAGGTGGAAAAGGACTATCCCGAACCGGATGCCCGGCTGCAGGCGGATCGTTGCCTGAAATGCCACGTCGGCCCGGTGTTCAACGGCGATGAGTGTGTTCTCTGCGGCGGCTGCGCGGACGTTTGTCCGGAGTATTGCCTGCGCCTGGTGGACGCCGCCCATTTGCGCGGCACCGACAGTTTGCAAGCCGCGTTTCTCGCCCGCTACGGCCGCGTGCCCGCGCCCGGCGAGCAGGGAGCGATCATCAAAGACGAAACCCTCTGCATCCGGTGCGGCCTGTGCGCCGCGCGTTGCCCGACCGGCGCGATCACGATGGAACGAGTCGAACTGGTGCCCGCCTGATATGAACCATTCTCCTGCCCAAGACCCCAACGACGTTTCGCGCCGCGGATTTTTGCAGCTCACGCTCGGCTGGCTGGCCGGCACCTTCGCCATCGCGGCGTCTGCCGCCGGCGCGGTGCGGTTTCTCGTGCCGAACGTGCTGTTCGAGCCGAGCCAGCTTTTCAAGGCGGGCAAAGCCGAGGATTATCCCGACGGCTCGGTGACTTTTCTGGAGGCGGAACGGGTTTTTCTCGTGCGCCAGGGCAACACTTACCGCTGCCTCTCGGCGATTTGCACGCACCTCGGTTGCACGGTGGACCGCGCCGATCACGGCTACCATTGCCCGTGTCACGGCAGCGTTTTTGACGATCAGGGCAGCGTGAAGGGCGGGCCGGCCCCCCGCGGTCTCGCGTGGTTCCAGGTGGCTTTGAGCAAGGACAACCGGCTGCTGGTGGACAAAAGCCGCACCGTGCCCGCTGACAAGTACCTGGTTCTGCCCACCAAAGTTTAATTTGTGATCGCGCCATTCCTCAGACGCCTCTGGCAAAAGTTCGAGCGCTCGCGGGTGGGCCGTTCGATTTTCCGCGTCGGCCTGCCGCAGAGCAATCTGGAGCGGTCGCAGGCGATGACCTCCAGTTTCCTGCTGCACATCCAGCCGGCCAAGGTCCACAAACATTCACTCAAGGCCGGGTACTCGCTCGGACTCGGACTGATTTCGCTTTATCTGTTTTTCATCCTCATCGGCACCGGCGTGTTGCTGATGTTTTATTACGTGCCCAGCACCGACCGCGCCTACAACACGATGAAGGATCTGCAGTTCGTCGTCTCCGCCGGGCTTATCCTGCGCAACATGCACCGCTGGGCCGCGCATCTCATGGTGCTGTTCGTGATGCTGCACTTGTGCCGGGTGTTTTACACCGGCGCTTACAAACGCCCGCGCGAATTCAACTGGGTCATCGGCGTCGGGCTTTTTCTGATGACGCTGGGCCTGAGCTTCACCGGCTACCTGCTGCCGTGGGATCAACTCGCGTTCTGGGCGATCACCGTCGGCACAAGCATTGCCGGCTACGCGCCGATCATCGGGCCCAAGGTGAAGTATCTGCTGCTCGGCGGCAACATCGTCGGACAGGAGTCCCTCACGCGGTTTTATGCGCTGCACGTCATTGTGCTGCCAACCCTGACGCTGATGATGGTCGCGGTGCATCTGTGGCGTGTGCGCAAGGACGGCGGCTTGTCGCGGCCGGATGAGTCGGGCGATGTCGTCGAGCAGATTCCGCTCGGCCAGTTGCCGACGAACAAGAGTTACGGCCTGATGGAACTTGCGCGCGGCACCACGCCGCAGGTCGGAAAGAATCCCGAGGACGAAGTTTTCTCATGGCCGCATCTGGTGTTTCGCGAAATTCTCTTGTTCCTGCTCGTCGCGGCGGTGGTGTTGTTCCTGGCGATCTTCTGGAATGCGCCGCTGGAGGAATATGCCAACCCGATTCATCCGCCGAATCCCGCAAAAGCGCCCTGGTATTTTCTCGGCCTCCAGGAATTTGTCAGCTACTCCGCGTTCTGGGGCGGCGTGGTCATCCCGGGCCTGCTGGTGACGGCGCTGCTGCTGCTGCCTTACCTCGACCGCAACCGCGCGGGCGTCGGCCGCTGGTTTGCCCGCGAACGCATGGTGGCCAACTCGATTTTCACCCTCTGCCTGCTGGCCGCGATTGTGTTTACCATCATCGGCACCTTTTTCCGCGGACCGAATTGGGGCTGGGTCGAGCCGTGGCGACGGCCGCCCGCCATCACGGAGGGTCACTGACATGAACCGCAGCTCCATGGTCAGGTTTTACGGATGGTTCACCCTCCTCGGTTTGCTGGTCGGCGGACTGGTCGTCCTCGGCTACTACAAAGACGAATACCGCGAGTGGAAGGATTACCAGCGTCAATTCGTGCAGGAAGAAGTTCGCCGGGCCGCCACCCCGCAGCAAAAAGCCGTCGCCGAAAGCACGCCGATAGAAATCCGGCAGATTCTTTTGCCGGATCTGAACCGGGTGGACCGTTGCACCACGTGCCATCTGGGGGTGGAAGATCCGAGCTACGGCGGTTACCCGCAACCGCTGGCCTACCATCCGCTGCACGAGCAGCACCCCTTTGAGAAATTTGGATGCACCGTCTGCCATCGCGGGCAGGGCCGGGCCACGACCGTCGCCGACGCGCATGGCGACGTCGCGCATTGGGATCAGCCGATGCTGCCGCTGCAATACATTCAGGCTTCCTGCGGACAATGTCATGAGGCCGCCGAGAATCCCGCCGCGCCGGAACTGGCGCGGGGGCAGCAGGTTTTCGAAACCAGCGGTTGCCGCGGCTGCCACAAGCTGGACGGCGTCGGCGGCAACATCGGCCCGGAACTCGACAAGGTTGGCGCGCGGCGTGCGCCGGAATGGTTGAAGAAACATTTCCTGACGCCTGCCGCCGTCACGCCGGGTTCCGCGATGCCGCCGCAGAAATTGTCCGAGACGAATCTCGAAGCGATTGTTTTGTTCATGTTGAGCCAGACCGGCGAATCGGCGCCGGGTTATTATGCTTCGATGAAAGTCCTGCCCAGCGTTGACCAGGGCCAGCGTTTGTTCCAGCAAAAGGGTTGCATCGGCTGCCATACCGTCGGCGGCCAGGGCGGCAAGGTGGGTCCGGTGCTCGACGATGTGGGTTTGCGCCGTTCGCCCGAGTGGATGATGCTGCATTTCCGAGATCCGCAAAGTGTCACACCCGGCTCGGTCATGCCCAAGTTCGGATTCACCGACACCGAAGCCCGGGCGTTGACGGAGTTTCTCCTGCACATTCGCGAACGCAACCTGGCCTCAACCTTGCCGTCGTTGATGAATTCGGCGGAACGCGGCCGCGGGGTGTTCCGCAAATACGGTTGCGCCGGCTGCCATGGACCGGACGGCAAGGGCGGGGTGCCCAATCCCAACGCCAAGACCGCCGAACAGGTGCCCGGTCTGATCTATGTCGCTGACGGTTACACCAAGGACGAACTGAAAAAGCGCATCTTTAATGGCCAGCGCGAAATCACCCCGCTGGATCCCAAGCGCCCGCCGCCCCCGCTTTACATGCCGCCCTGGCGCAGTCTCATCAACGACGCCGAAGTGGACGACCTCACGGCTTACCTGTTCAGCCTGCTGCCGAAGGGAGAGAATACGGGTTTCTAACGGTGGGCAGAGACGAATTTAAAGCCCTCGAGAAAACAGTTGACGAGGCGGGTGCAGGCTTTCAATCTCCTTCCTGGGTTTGGGGACTATGAAAAGGGCCAGGGCGTTAACATTGGTGGAACTGCTGGTGGTGATGGCTATCATCGCCATTTTAGCAGCTCTACTGTTGCCGGTACTCAGCCGCGCCAGGGATAGAGCCAAAGCGGTTTCCTGTCTGGGCAATCTCAAACAATGGGGCATGGCGCTTCACCAGTTCACCGCGGAGCATAATGACTATTTGCCCCCGGAAGGAAAACCAACCCCGCTGGAAACCGATCTCTGCAAACCGGCCTATCAAGCCTGGTATATCCAATTGCCGGAACAGATCGGCCTGCCGCGCTATGCCGGGATGACGTGGCGCACCAACCCCTCGATTGACCCGAGGCGGTCCATTTGGATTTGTCCCGCCAATCCCCGCCGCTGCGACGCCAGCAGCAAAACCAACAACCTGTTCCACTATTGCCTGAACGAAAACCTGGACGGCACCGATGAAAAGGATCGGCCCACGCAAATCGACTCCATTCCATGCCCCACCAGCGCCATTTATCTGTTCGACAGCAAAAACCTTCCCGCGGTGGGCGGCTGGAGTTTCGTCCACACCAATCTCCACAATCGCGGGGCGCAATTTCTTTTTCTGGACGGCCACGCCGCGCGCTTCAAAAACACGGCGTATTGGGATTTCAAACGGCGCCAGGCCATCACCAACAATCCCAGCCTCGTCTGGAAACCTTGATCGCTGAATATGCCGGCATTGTCTGAAGTTAGCCGGTATGCGGAGCATGGCTCCGCGTGAATTCAATTCTTAACCTGGCGGAGCAATGCTCCGCGCTCCGGAATCCCCAAATTCAGCCATTCTCCAGAAACCAATTGACTCTCAAGAACGATCCGGCTAGCTTGTGGCTGTGAATGGCATTTTGAACCTGCGACTTTCGGAAGCGCTGCGACTGAGCGGCGCGGCAGTCGGGTTCTAGTTGTTCACCGAAATTTTGAGACCCCACTGCCGGACCGGCGGTGGGGTTTTGTGCTTTTAAACCACACATGAACTCCAATCAATATGAGTTGACCAGCCGCAGCCGCGCGCGTCGCGCCGAGGGCGCCGGCAACCGCGTTTTTACCCGTGTTCATCCGCGTCCATTCATGGTTAAATGCTTCGATTTTTAATGCCATGTTAAAAGACCCCTCAACCAAGTACCGCCCGCATCCACCCGTGAACCTTCCGGACCGCCGGTGGCCGAACCGTGTCATCACCCGCGCGCCCATTTGGTGCAGCGTGGACCTCCGCGACGGGAACCAGGCGCTGGCCGTGCCGATGAACGTCAGCCAGAAACTCGAATTGTTTCAAGCGCTGGTCCAATGCGGCTTCAAGGAAATCGAAGTCGGCTTCCCGTCGGCTTCGAACACGGAGTTCGCCTTCAACCGCCGGCTCATCGAGGAAAACCGCGCGCCGGAGGACGTCTGGCTTCAGGTGCTCGTGCAGGCCCGCGAGGATCTGATCGAACGAACCTTCCAGTCGTTGGAGGGAGCCAAAAAGGTCATCATCCACCTTTACAACTCCACGTCGCCGGCCCAGCGCCGCGTCGTGTTCGGCATGACTCAGGCGCAGATCGTCCAGGTCGCCGTGCGGGGAGCGCAGTGGGTCAAGGAACGGCTGCCCCGGCTCAAAGGCTCCGAAGTCCGGCTCCAGTATTCACCCGAAAGTTTCAGCGCCACCGAGGTCGAGTTCGCCCGGGAAATTTCCGAGGCCGTCATGGAGGTGTGGCAGCCCTCGCCGGAACGGAAGATGATTTTGAACCTGCCCGACACCGTCGAGGTCGCCACGCCGAATGTGTATGCCGACCAGATCGAATGGATGTGCCGGAACATCAAAAACCGCGACTCGCTCATCATCAGCCTGCACACGCACAACGACCGCTGCACCGGCGTCGCCGCGACCGAGCTCGGCTTGCTGGCCGGCGCGGACCGCGTCGAAGGCACGCTGTTCGGGAACGGCGAACGCACGGGCAATCTCGATATTGTCACCGTCGCGCTGAATCTCTACATGCACGGCATCGATCCGCAGCTTGACCTCCGGGATCTCAATGCGATCCGGGAGGTTTACGAGCGTTGCACCGGCATGACGGTTCCGGCGCGGCATCCGTACGCGGGCGAACTGGTCTTCACGGCGTTCAGCGGTTCGCATCAGGATGCCATCCGCAAAGGGTTGAACGAGTGGAGCCGCGACGCCGGCCGGCATTGGGACGTGCCGTATCTCACGATTGACCCGGCGGACATCGGCCGCGAATACCGCGAAGTCATCCGCGTCAACAGCCAGTCCGGCAAGGGCGG
>CAZFOA010000190.1:0-7115 GCA_964520205.1 uncultured Verrucomicrobiota bacterium
GAAAACCGCGACAAAGCAAATCCCCCAAAAATCACAACCCATGCGCAGCCCAACCGGCCCCTTCCCCCGCCGCGCAGCGGCTTCGTTCAACCACCCGGTATGTGCCGTCAGGCGCTCGTAATAGCTTGTTGTATTCATGAACCCAGAAATCCGCTTCATAAGGATAGTTGCCTAGACTCGCCTGCCACAGAGGTCGGCCACGACCGTCAACACTGACGAATAGGAGAGAAGTCGAGTCGCTACCGCTCTGGCCCGCTGCGAGCCAACCGCCCCGACCATTGGGAACAACGCCGATCATGTCTTCAAGGGCATTAAACCCAACGGTCCACTGCAAACGACCCCAAACATTCATCGCATATATGAATCCACCGTTTCTGAGCAGAAAACCTCCGTCATTAGATGTCGCCACCACCTGGCCTCCGATTGTACCGTCCGTGTGGATCGCCCGACCGCTGTCGGAAAACGTCGTGACAAAGCGCGCCACGGCAGCGGCGCATATTGTTCCCCTCGCTCCCGTCATAACGCTGGAGTAAAAGAAAGGCTCCTCTCCGCCCGTGAAATCCTCGCTCCACCAAAGCGCGTTGCCATTGGCATCGTATTTGGTGACGAAAGCAACATACTTCGAGGGCAGCAGATAGCCGCCAGCTATGGCCACTCCGTTGTCGCTCGTCATGCTGATCGACTTTGTGAAGCCTTCTTCCACGTCGGCATATTGTTTCGTCGGCAGATACCGTTGCCACAAAACCTGACCCCGCCGGCTGATTTTGCTGATGCTGAGTTGATGGTTAGGCGTGTAAACCAAAAAGAATGAATTACCCTGCGAATCCTGCCTCGCCGCTTCAGCGGTGCCCAGGACAAATGAACCACCTGCAGAGGGCTGCAATATGCGCCAAAGCTCCTGCCCGTGATCAGTAAGTTTCACGAGGACAGCGTAATTTGTGCTCTGGACATCAAGTCTGCCGGAGAGGAAAACATCTCCACGCTGATCGGCTGCCAGGTCGTCGGGGTATGGCCAGTCTGCTTCGCTTTCCCACAATTTGCGACCTCTGGCATCAAATTTGGCGATGAACGGCGATGAAACCCCAAGGTCGAAGCTGGTTATGAGACCGCTGACAAAGGTGTTTCCGTCCCAATCCACGGTGGCGGTCGTTTCATAATAGTAGGTATCCTGGTCATTCGACGTTGTAAGCGGGTCGGAATGCCAGAGGTTCGTCAATCCGCTACTCCACAACTCGGTGACTTGTGTGCGGGCAATCGTTGCGGAACTGATCGACAGCCAGGAGATGAGCAACCATTTTCGCATAGGCATTGCGCGTGTTATTAGCAGATTTTTCGTTGCGAATCAATGTTGATTAGGAATGGCGCTGGCAAGCTCCTCACGCCGCCGGCCGGCTCCTCCTCAAAGGCGGATCGTTTTGCCATTGGACTCCGCCGGTAAAGGTTCCACAATGCCACGCCGAACGAAACAAAATCATGAACGCGCTGGGCACAAACGACTTTTCTGAACAGGCCTTTCGCTCGCGAGGCCCCAGTCCATTGGCCTGGGTCACCGGCGCAGGCGGCCTCATCGGAAATTACCTCGTCCAAACCGCGCCTCGTTTTGCGCCAGGATGGCGGATCCGCGGACTGACCCGCGCGCAGTTGGACTTGCTGGATTTCGACGCCTTGGGCCAAGCCTTCCGCAAAGACGCCCCCCAACTCGTCCTGCATTGCGCCGCGCTCACCCAGACGCCGGCGTGCCAGAAGAATCCCGAGCTCGCGCGAAGGCTCAATGTCGAGGTCACCGCCCGCCTCGCGGAACTGGCCGCGGAGATTCCGCTCATCTTGTTTTCCACGGATTTGGTTTTTGATGGCCGCACGGGGAACTACGACGAGGCCGCCCCGGTGAATCCATTGAGCACCTACGCCGAAACAAAAGCTGCCGCGGAAAAAATCGTTCTGGCCAACCCGAGACACACCGTGGTTCGAACCTCGCTCAATGGCGGGACCTCACCGACCGGCGACCGTGGGTTCAATGAACAGTTGCGGCTGGCCTTTCAAAGCGGGCAAAAACTGACCTTGTTCACGGACGAGTTTCGATGTCCGATTCCCGCCGCCGAGACCGCGCGCGCCGTCTGGGAGTTGGCCGCGCAAAACAAGCCTGGTCTCTACCACGTTGCCGGCGGCGAGCGGTTGTCCCGCTGGGAGATCGGCCGGCTCATCGCGGCGCGCTGGCCGCAGCTTGATCCGAAAATCGAGCCGGAATCCCTCGCAACCTATCGCGGCGCGCCCCGCGCACCCGATACGTCGTTGAACTGCGCCAAAGCCCAAAAGCTCCTTTCCTTTCCCCTGCCCGACTTCACCGACTGGCTGGCCGCGCATCCGGACGAGCCGTTTTGAACGGAACCCACATCGAGTCGCGCACCCTGTGTGCGCACGAAGTCGGGTTGAGCATGGCAAATCCTCGCCGCAATCGCACGCGGCCGTTATCAGTTGACGTCCGGAGCGGTTTGTTGCAGGCGCGCCAGGTCTTGAAGCTCGAGCGCATCCGCAATGCCGCCGCCGGTGAAATAGGTTCGCGTGGGAAGCCGGCTCTTCCACTTCCAGTATTCCGAATGGCCGTCGGCGAATGCCAGCACGGTGCCATTCTGGTGCCTCCAGCCCGGGATATTAAGCCAGTCATTGATCCGCGAGGAATATAGAAAATGGCCGTCGTCTATCGTCGAGTTGTCCTCATCAATAAACGTGAGTGTCTTCGAGGAATTTCGGATTTGGGTGGCTTGAGCCAACGGTTGGATTTCGTAGCTGATGTCCGCCTCATCCCCGTGCATGTAGCAGCTCAGGGAAAAGCTGCGGAATTTGGGAATGCTGGTGCCTTGAATCGAGCCATGATCCTCCGGGCATTGGTACACTTTCATGTTCTTCGCATACGGGAAAAGCGTTCCGCGCGTGAGGGTCGCCGGATCTGTATCCACGGCGCAATTGCCCACGACCCACGAGTTCGTCGTGCTCCGGGGGACCGCACCGGAGGCATCCACAGCATTTAGCGCGAGCTTCCCGTTGGCGTCGCCGGAATAAAGCTCCCAGGCCACGCCGAGTTGTCTTTGGTTGTTCAAGCAGGTAATGCGGTGGGCGCGCGCTTTGGCCAGAGACAACACCGGCAAGAGCAACCCGGCCAGAATCGCAATGATCGCAATCACCACCAGCAACTCGATCAAAGTGAAACCGCGCGCGGACCTCGGATTGGTCAAGACACGCATCACTTTGGCAGGTCGGTCACATCCACCAATATAAAGCCGATTTTTTGGCCCAATTGGAGAGTGATCGTTTGTCCCCGATTACTGTTTTCCATCGTGATGTTCTGATCGTAGGCGGCATCCGCCACCATTCCAAGCTCCGGATCGAACCAGGCATCACCGGTAATTCTCCCTTTTTTAATTATGTGAAGACTGGTTTGAGCAGTCCCATCGGCTTTGGATGAAATGCTGCCTTCAATACCAATATGCCAACACTTGCGATCGCCATGTTGTTCCCGACTCTTCAACGTGTACTCCATGTCGCTGGCCAGGATGCCGACCGGCGTGACAAACTGCCTTTTGATCCGCCAGCGATCGCCGATCGCCACCGTCCGGTTGGGCATCATCTCCGCAAACGATACATATTCCTTCACCGTGGCTTCGTTGAATATTTGTTTGAAAGTCGCCTGGTCCTGCGGCCTTCTCATCTCCCTGATTTGCCGATCCAATTCCTCCATGCCTTCCACTTTCTCCACCTTGCCGTCCGCGTCGGTCCAATATTGGATGCGAGTGCCGAGCATCTTGCGCAGCAGGAGCGCCTGTGGATCAATGGAGTCCTGCACCGAATTCTGTCTGGAATCAAAGCTCGACACCTTGCGGCCTCCCTGGCTGACGTCCATCGTTTCGCCGATGAATTGAAGCTGCAATTGCCGGCCACCGTTGTCGAGTCCCTCCCGGACAGACAGGCTGAAATCCTGCGTCAGGTTCACCAACCGTTTCATCGACTGCGACGGATCGGACGGCATTGTTTCCACAGTTTCAACTCTCTCCACTCGCAGGGTGTACTTCTTGCCTGCCATCCACCTGATCTTCATTTCCGACCCGTTGTTGGGTGGGGTCTTGTGCGGTGCGATTTCTTCGACGGCAACGGTTATCGTTCCAGCCGTGAGCAACACGCCCGTGCCAACCGCTATCGCCGTTTTTATTTTTGTCCAGGCCATAAGTTTCAATGCTCCTTTCACCAGGGTTAATGTTGTGGCGGCAACCACCGACCCTTTTGCCGCCGTTGCCGAAATCGTTGCCGCCAGCCCGACCGGCGCGGCTTGAACCGAGTTTGCAGACACCGCCGCGGCAATGATGGCCGTCGTCAACGCCACGCCGCGTCGGGCCAGGAATGCCCGGAGCTTTTCCAAACTCCGCGCCACCCGCTTCTGCGCCGCGCGCTCCTCGATCCCAAGCGCCGTTCCCACTTCACCCAGGGTTTTATTTTCAAAATACCTCAACACGATGGCGTCGCGGTCTTTGTCCCGCAGACCCGCCATCGCTTCGTCCAACAGCGGCGACAGTTGTTCCCACAGCGAATCGGATTCGTTTGGAGATGTGACAGCTTCCATTTGGGCCTCCTGCTCCCGGCGCTGGCGGCGCATTTCCATCTTCAGCGCGTCCGCCGATGCGTAACGTGCCGTTCGATAAAGCCAGCCGGAAAGAATGGTCTTGGGACTGAGCGATGCGGCCTTCCGCGCCAGGATGATAAAGACCGCCTGGGTGACTTCCTGCGCCAGGTCCGGATTGCGGACCTGCCGCAACGCCGTTGAATAGACCAGATTGATGTAGCGCGATACGATCGTCTCGAATGCTTGTTCGGATCGGCTGGCGGCGTATTCGCGCACCAAGTCCATGTTATCACTCATCATCCATCAAATACATGGACGCCGGAACCAAATGGAGACAATTATTCCGCCCCTCCCACTCGATCTGCCTGACTTTGTATGTGCGCTCTTGAAGCCAGTCTGCTAACAAACCGGCGTGCTCGCGAAGCAAGAGCCAAAAGTCACCTACCGTGGCCGGCTGGCACCGTCGCCAACCGGTTTCCTGCATCTCGGCCATGCGCGGACCTTTTGGACCGCTCAAGAGCGCGCGAAAGCCAACGGCGGCATCCTCGTGCTCCGCAACGAGGACCTGGATGCCATCCGCTTCAAGCTGGAGTTCGTCGGCGCCATGATCGAAGACCTGAGGTGGTTTGGGTTTGACTGGCAGGAGGGGCCGGATTGCGGCGGCCCATTTGGTCCATACAATCAGAGCGAGCGCGTTCACTTCTACCGCGCCGCTCTCGACAAACTGCGCGACGGCGGCTTCATCTACCCCTGCACCTGCTCGCGCAAGGACATCCGCCTGGCCGCCAGCGCGCCGCACGCCGAGGACGACCGCGAACCGATCTACCCCGGCACCTGCCGGCCGAAGCAGGGTTCCAAGTTGAAAGTTGAAAGTCGCGGATTGGAAAAGCCGTTGCCGGAACCCGCCGCCGGCCACCGGCCACCGGCGACGAAGTACGCGTGGCGGTTCCAGGTGCCCTCTGGTGAAACAGTTTCATTCATCGACGGCCACTTCGGTCCGCAACAATTCATGGCGGGGAAGGATTTCGGTGATTTTGTGGTTTGGCGCAACGAAGGCGTGCCGGCGTACCAACTGGCTTGTGTCGTGGACGACGCGGCGATGCAGATCACGGAAGTCGTGCGCGGCGCGGACTTGCTGGTCAGCACCGCGCGCCAGGTATTGCTTTACCGGGCGTTAAACCTCGAACCGCCCCAGTTCTATCATTGCCCATTGATGACCGACTCAACCGGTGTGCGCCTGGCCAAGCGCCATGACGCACTCAGTCTGCGGACACTGCGCGCCGGTGGTGCCACCCCCGAACAACTCAAAAATCAATTTTTGCAACCGCCCTGAACCCAGTCGCATCGCGGCCAAACTTAGAGGATTTCCAGTTATTACGTAGCGCAGGCTTTCCAGCCTGCGGGTTCAGGCGACTTTCCAGTCGCCTCTTTCGTGCTGATAAAACACGGGACAAGAATGTCTGCGCTACATAAAAGTTGTAACCGCTCTGGCCCGCAGACCGGCTGAAATCAGCCCGCTGCCTTGACTGCGGAAAGGTTGGGACTTGATTCCGGTCAGGACTGACAGCGCGATTAAAAAGCAGCAGCCGATCCGGCGGCTGCGGGATCGGCTGCTACGTTGGAAAGAATGCTTGGACGGATTTCTAACTCTCGGCGCTGACCGCAGCGCGGTTGCGGCGCCAGGAACGCACACCCTTGGCACCGAACGCCAGCGCGCCCAAAGCCAATAGGCTGGCAGATCCCGGTTCAGGCACTGCGCCCGTGGGGATTTCTGCCCCGCTGTTCTCATACGCCCACCCGGCAATAGTCAGCATCGGAAAATCATTCCCGGTGATCAAGTTGCCGTTGGCGAGACTGATTTCCACCCAACCATAGCGCATCGGATTGCCGGCCTGGGAGCTGTCTCTGAACTCGAAAGCCAGATACGTCGAGCCAAAACTGTTCGGTGCATGATTAGTGGAGTGCGCCGATGCCAATCCAGCGTTGGTCGCCACGGAAGCGCTGATCTGCCCCCACAACAATCCCTGGGGAACCAGCGAGAGCTTCATTTCAACATAGCCACCGCCTCTCTTGCCTACCGAAACGGAGCGAGCCGAAGTGGAAGAAAATGAACCAAACTGATGCGCCTGGAAACCCAGTTGGGCATTGCCTGGCAGATTGCTTATCGTGAAAGATTGGTTGCCCTGCCAGCTCACTGTGGAACCATTGCCGTCAAAGATAATATCGGCATTGCTCGTTTGCGGCATCGCGGCCGCGCCGGTCGCCAGCGCCAGCAATGAAAGCAGTTTGGTTGAATCGCCCGGGTTATTCTTGGAAGTCGCCTTTATAGTGTTCATGGATTCACGTTTTTAGGTTTTACCGTCCACCACTTCCGACTGGCCCGCATTTTCCTTTGAACCCTATTGGTGTCAAGCCCAAAGAGTAAAATACGGGGAAGGCGGTAGAGGGCCAGTGACAAAGTCCGCGCAAGTTATTGCGAAGACGGAGCCGGTTGACAACCGGCGAC
>CAZFOA010000191.1:0-7080 GCA_964520205.1 uncultured Verrucomicrobiota bacterium
GGGGGGTGGTTTATTTTGCGTCCTGGGGGGGGGCGCGGCCCCCCCCCCCCCCCCTTCGCTGCACCTCGGCGCGCCAGGGCCGGCTCTGGCGCGCCGAAGCGTAGCGAAGGCGGCTCGTCGGTAGCCTCGCCCCACCAAGCTAACCCACTACCCGGAGCTTCGTTGCTTGGTTTCCTGGTGGTTGATCCTACTCCGAAAACCAGATTTGCCTCGGACGCGGCGGCGGAGCCGGCTGCCAGTCGAACGCGCGGTCCACCACCTGTCGCATCCGGTCAAACCACCAGTTGGCCCGCGTCAACCGCCGCCGCCGCAGGTTCGACGGACACACACGCGCGCTGCCAATCCCCAGTTCCATTTGTTGATTCATCATAATTCAGCTTTCTTTTGATCGAATCCTAATGGAGGGGGTTGGACATCTGTGGTCCAAGGCTGAAATATTTCGGGAGTATGCAGCTGACGCAAACCGTTGATATTCCGGTACAGGGTATTCAGTTTGCCAATCCGCACTCCCGTCAATTTCAGACACTACCCAATTCTGACGCCACTTGCACAGAAGCGTTCCAACACGTATTGATTCTTTATGCAACTCGACAAATTGACCCTCAAGTCCCAGGAGGCGCTGCAGGAAGCGCAGCGGATCGCCCAGGGCTATTCGCACCAGGAAATAGACGGCGAACATCTGCTGCTGGCGCTCATCGGCCAGGCGGACAGCCTCATTCCCGAGTTGCTGGAAAAAATCGGCGTGCCGCCCGCGAAGCTCAAACCCGACCTGGAACGCGAGCTGGCCCGGCGCCACAAGGTCCAGGGCGCCGGCGACACCTTCATGGGCGCGAACCTGAAAAAGGCGCTGGAGGCCGCGCAATCCGAAGCCGGCAAGCTCAAGGACGATTACCTCAGCACCGAACACCTGCTCCTCGGCCTGATCGACGAAGGGGATGCCGCGTTGAAAAAGATATTCCAGGCTCACGGGCTCAAGCGGGATCTCGTCCTGCGCGCCCTGGCCGAGTTGCGCGGCAATCAGCGCGTCACCGACGCCAACCCCGAAGACAAGTTCCAGGCGCTGGAAAAATACGGACGCGATCTCACCGCGATGGCGCGCCAGGGAAAAATCGATCCGGTCATCGGCAGGGACGAGGAAATCCGGCGGGTGATGCAGGTCCTGACGCGGCGCACAAAAAACAATCCGGTGCTCATCGGCGAACCCGGCGTCGGCAAAACCGCCATTGCCGAGGGCCTGGCGCGGCGCATCGTGAGCGGCGACGTGCCGGAATCGCTCAAGAACAAGCGGCTGGTCGCGATGGACCTCGGGGCAATGATTGCCGGCGCGAAGTATCGCGGTGAATTTGAGGACCGGCTCAAGGCGTTTCTCAAGGAAATCGCCGCCAGCGAAGGCCAGATACTCCTCTTCATTGACGAACTGCACACGCTGGTCGGCGCCGGAGCGGCGGAAGGGGCGACGGACGCGGCGAACATCATGAAACCGCAACTGGCGCGCGGCGAATTGCGGGCCATCGGCGCCACCACGCTCGATGAATACCGCAAATACATCGAGAAAGACCCGGCGCTGGAACGTCGTTTCCAGCCGGTTTTCGTTGCCGAACCCAACGTCGAAGCGACCATCGCGATCCTGCGCGGATTGAAGGAGCGTTACGAAGTGCACCACGGCGTGCGGATTCAGGATGCGGCGCTCGTCGCCGCGGCCACGCTTTCGAATCGTTACATCACGGACCGTTTTTTGCCGGACAAAGCCATTGACCTGGTGGATGAGGCGGCGTCGCGGATCAAGATGGAGTTGGATTCGAAACCGACCGAGCTTGACCAGATCGACCGGCAGATGCTCCAACTGCAGATTGAGCAGACGTCGCTCGCCAAGGAAAAGGACCCGGCCAGCAAGGAGCGGCTGAAACGGATTGAATCGGAACTGGGCAATCTCAAGGAAAAAGCCACCGCGCTCACCGCGCAATGGCAGAACGAAAAAGCCGCCGTCAACGCCGTCAGCGTCGTTCAGTCGCAACTCGAACAGGCGCGGACCGAATTGGAGCGGGCTCAGCGGCGGGGCGACCTCGCCAGGTCGGCCGAGATTCAATACGGAAAAATTCCCGAGCTGGAACGCAAACTGGCCTCCATCGAAAAGCAATCGACACAACCCGCGGCCCGCAGCGCGCTTCTCCGCCAGGAGGTCACCGACGAAGACATCGCGAGGATTGTCGCCTCGTGGACGGGAATTCCCGTGAGCCGGATGCTCGAGAGCGAGCGGCAGAAGCTTGTGAAAATGGAGGAACGCCTGCAGAAACGGATCATCGGCCAGAAGGAAGCCCTCACCGCGGTGGCCAACGCCGTGCGCCGCTCGCGCAGCGGCCTGCAGGAACCGAACCGGCCCATCGGCTCCTTCATCTTTCTCGGCCCCACCGGCGTGGGCAAAACGGAAACCGCCCGCGCGCTCGCCGAGTTTCTGTTTGATGACGAAAACGCCATGGTGCGCATCGACATGAGCGAATACATGGAAAAGCACACCGTCGCCAGGCTCCTCGGCGCGCCGCCGGGCTACGTCGGTTACGAAGAGGGCGGCCAGCTCAGCGAAGCCGTGCGCCGCCGGCCTTACAGCGTGGTGCTCTTCGATGAAATCGAGAAGGGACATCACGACGTTTTCAACGTTCTTTTGCAGGTGCTCGACGACGGCCGGCTGACAGATGGGCAAGGCCGGACCGTGGATTTCCGGAACACGATCGTGATCATGACGAGCAATATCGGCTCGCCGATCATCCAGGAATTTTATGACGCGAAAAAACCCAGTGCGAAGGATCACGAGGAAATGGAGCGGCTGGTCAAAACGGAGTTGAAAGCGCATTTCCGTCCGGAATTTCTGAATCGCGTGGACGACATCATCATTTTTCACAACCTGGACGAAGACCAGCTTGGGCAGATTGTGGACATTCAGCTCGAGCGCCTGGACCGGCGACTGGCCCAACAACAGCTCAGTCTCGAGGTGGACCGCGCCGCAAGAAAGCTGCTGGCCCGGGAAGGATTCGATCCCCAGTTTGGCGCCCGCCCGCTCAAGCGGACGATTCAGGAGCGGCTGCTCGATCCGCTCGCCACCCGATTGCTCCTGGGAGAATTCAAGGCGGGCGACCGCATCAAGGTCTCGGTCCGGGACAGCGAGTTGGTGCTCGAGAAAAAGTAGAGTTCCGCCGATTTCTGTTGGACCTGGCGGGTCGGCCGGAGCGCTCTTACCGGCGTCTCCGGAAACAGGCAAGCCCGAGGGTCAACAGCAAGGCGGCTCCCAGCGCGCAAACGATGGCCGCGCCGGTGGGCAAATCCATTTTATACGAGGCATACAGGCCCACGATGCTGGCGAGGGTCGCGGCCAGCCAGCCAATGAGCAGCCTGGCCCTCAATGAATTGGCCAGCAGATTGGCGCAGACGGCCGGAACAATCAGATAGGAGAAAATCATGAGCACCCCGCCGACACGCACAAAGCTCGTCACCACAAAGCCGAACAGCGCGTAAAAGAGAAAGTCCCAGCCGCGCACCGAAAGACCTTCCGCCACCGCCCGTTCCGGCTCGAAAGAAATCATCAGGAATTTTTTCCGGAACACGAAGTGAACGAGCCCGATGACCGTATACAATGCGAACACGAGAAACACCTCCTTGCTTTGCACCAGCAGGATGTCGCCAACCAGGGTGCGTTTGAGTTCTTCGTCCCCTTCCGCGCTTTGACTCAACAGCAGAATGGCCGCGGCCGCCGCAACCACATAGACAATGCCGATCAACGCTTCCTGCGGCACGCGATGGTCTTGCGTCCGGGTCCAGGTGAAAATCGCCGCGCCGACAAAAGTAAAGCCCAGCGACAGGGCATAGGTTTGCCAGTCATTGGGTTCATGCCGGAGCAGGATGGAGACGCAGATGCCCAGCGCGGCCACTTGCGCCAGGGCCAGGTCCACAAAAATGACCTCCCGGCGCACGATGTGCAGGCCGTAGTAAACCAGAATTCCCGGTAATAGCAGGCACGCGATCAGCGGCCAGAACATGATGTTGAACGCTTCAGACATGGGTATGAGGTTGGTGGATTGGATGGGTTCTCAGTCTCGAAACTCAAATGCCGCATTATTTTTTCCCGGCAACCAGTGCTTTGGCGATGGCGTGGACGATATAATCCATGGATACGATATAGTCACCTTCGGTGCCTTTGATCGCGCCCGGAAATTGCGCCACGTCCACCACCACAGCCCCGGTGTCTGCCGCAACGGTTTCAGCCGTCCTCCGGTTCTGATACGGCTCCACCAGGATCGCGTGAATGTGATCGTTGCGCATTTGGGTGATGACCTCGGCCAGATGCACTGGCGTGGGCGGAATCCCCGGTTTGGGTTCGAGGAAGAGCTCGATTTTGAGACCGAAGCGATTGGCCAGATACGGCCAGCTGTCGTGATACGCCACCACCTGTTCTCCCCGGAAGGGAGCCAGCAGTTTCTCCCATTCCGCCATTTTGCCCTCCAACTGGTCATTGAATTTCTTCAAGTTGGCCTGGTAAACGCCGCTGGATCCGGGGTCGAGCTCGCTGAACGCGTCCGCCAGGTGTTTCGCGACAATTTTCGCGTTGGCCGGGTCCGTCATATAATGCGGATTGCCGGCCGCATGAATGTCGCCCTTCGAACGGTCCAGTGTGGCGGGAATTTCCAGCAATTGAATTCCCTGAGAGCACATAATCCGGCCTGGAGCGCCGGCGTCCAGTTTCCGGTTGCGCGACTGGTCCAGCAGCGCGGGCACCCAGCCGATCTCCAGCTCGGCGCCGCCTTCGACCAGCGCGTCGGCGCGGTTCAATTTCACGATGAAGCTGGGCTTCGCGTCCACGAAGTGCGGGTCCTCGGTCGGTTTGGCCAGGGTCGTCACCGACGCGTTTTGGCCCGCGATCGCGGCGGCGATGGCGCCAAAATCCGGCGTGGTGGCGACGATGTCGAGTTTCGCCTGCGCGGCCGGCAGCGCCAGCAGCAACCCGGACAGTGAGAGCAAGAATCGTTTCATAGGGATCATTCCGTTCATTTTCATTTGCGAAATCAGGTTAAAATTTGTGTGCGCCGTGGGCCCCCAGCAAAAATTCCATTTGCATCCAGACCGAATATTGATTGCCGACCAACTCGCCATGGTCGTAATTGAACTGCAGGCGGAGCTTGGAAAATTCGCTCGGATAAAACGTCAGCACGGGTGCGATGCGTGTGCGTTCGTTGCGGTAGATGTCGAACGGGTCATAAGCGCCATGATTTCCATTGACGTATTCGCCGCGCAAACCGGCGATCCATCGCTCGTGAAATCCCCACAGCACCTGCGAATACCCGCCCCAATCTCTCAGCGTTTCAGCCGGCAAAGTCGACAACCCTGGCGGCGGATTCGCCAGGTTGGCGGCGGCATCGTATCGCTGGTAGATCGCCTCGGTTTGCCACGACACGAAGGGAAAGCCCGCGTGCGCGGTCGGCGGCTTCCACTTCCAGTAAACGTCCGCGCCGTATATCTCTGTGCGTTGGCCCGTGCCCGTGTCATTGGGACCGACAGCGGCCGAGGCGCCGACCACGAGCGTTTGCTGGTCCGTCAAATCAAACGACGAGGTGAGGCGGGGCACGTACAACATATCGCCCGGCCCGCGCAGCGTGCGGTCGATCGTCGCGCGGCCATGAAAGCGGACCACGCCGTTGGTGTCGGCGTCGCCGGGATTGCGGAAACTGAAAGCGGTTCCGCCCTGCCCGTTGAACACGGCCAGGGATGCCTCGGTGTAAAACCGTGTCGGCGCCAGCCAGGAAAGCTGCGCGCCGATGTTGCGCAGCCCGTCGGGGCCGAGCGTGCGATTCAGGATGAGCGGTTCATCCACGAACGCCCATTGATGCGGGTGTTGCGGGTTTTGCCGGCCGAAAGCGGCGAAGAACTGGCCGGCTTTGAGCTGCAAATTTTCGGGCAGCGCGGTGGACATTGCGTAAGCCTCCTCCAGTTCGACGCTGGTCTCGTTGTTCGGATCCAGTTTGTAAACGATGTTGCCGAAGCCTTTGAAATAGGGATCCACCGCTCCTTCCACGGCGATTTCCGCGTTGCGCAACGAGAAGCCGTTATTGCTGGGGTCATGGTCGCCCAATTCCAACTGCTTTGACGGATCCGACCGGGTGGATCCGCCCACGTCCATCAGCGTGTCGAAACTGATGTTCATGTAGGCCGAACCGGCGCGCGCGACGGTGATTGGCTGCGCGGGCGACCATGCTGAAGCCGGCGTGGTGGCGGCGGGCGGGTTGGTTTGGAGTTGCGCAGCCAATTCCTGCTCCAGCTTTTTCCTTTCCGCTTCCGCCCCCTGCTGCCGGGTCAATGCATCCAGCTTGTGAGACAACGCATCGATCTGCTCCTTTTGTTCGCGTTGGTTGCGATCAAAGTTTTCCTGCATTTGCTGCAACTGACGCTTCAACTGCTCCACTTCATTGGTTTCCTGCGCGAAAGGCGCCGCCGTTCCCAGGCAAAAAACGGACGTACAAATCAACAATTTAAATTTCATAAATCCTCAACGGGTTTCATCCGGTCTCGAAAGGCGCGTGCCCACAGGCACTGCCCACAAACCTTTTCTTTAAAAACGAACGAACGAAGCAGCTAGAAGCGCGGAGGAGCGCGGCTGGGAGCCAGGCGATAGTCGGAAGCGGAAAACGAAGCGGTCCCCGGCAGTTGCGCCCGGCAGATCAGGAACAGAAGGATCAGGACGGCGGCGGGCGCAACGTCCGCCGTGCTCACCTGGCCTTTTGCGAAAGTGCAGCCGAGACAGAGATGGTGGCCGTTGGTCCCGTCGTGATGCAGGTGTTGATGGATGGAAGGGCTGGCCGAAAGCACCAGGAGAACCGACAGAAGGAATGCCAGCAAACCGGCGGATGCCGCTCCGGCAGCTTCAAGACAACCGGAAAGTTTTCGTTCCAATTGCACGGGTATGCGCAATGAACCAGAATGTTTTCAACTCCGCAAGTCTGAAACCGCAGGCTTTTTCCAGGATGGTTTCCAACCCCAAAATCGGGTCGCCACCCGTTTGGAGTGCTCCTTGACGCCTGCCGCGCGGTTGGCGAGAGT
>CAZFOA010000192.1:0-6985 GCA_964520205.1 uncultured Verrucomicrobiota bacterium
ACTAAGTGGATTCTTCTGTTCGTTATCGGGATCATGTTTGAGTCAACGGGCCTTGAAAAAATCGACAAAAATCGACTGTCGCCTGAAACGGAAACGGGTCAGTTCTTATGAACGTATAGTTTGCCAGGACTCCCTCTTCAACGGTCACAAGAGAAGAGTGGGGAGTAGCCGTTCATAAGAACTGATCCGTTTCCTGCACCTGCACCGCCGTCCGTTTTACTGGTCGCACCGCCAGCCCCCGGCCTGACATCCAACGCCGCCAAAACGCGGCCCATTTTGGTCTGGTCAGTTGCCGAAAATGGGTCCTGGAATTGTGACAATGGAACTGTTTCCGTTTCCGGGCGGCTCCCGAGGACGCTCGCCCCACCAAAAATGGAGACTGATACACCACCCCAGTTTTGAAGGGTTACGACGCCGGCCGTTGCTTTTGATGATTTACGTCTCGGTGATTAGGCGCATGGCGTCGTGGAAGTCCTCAAACCACTTGCAGCGGTGCGGCAACCCTGCCATGTTGAAGCTGCACCACTTGCGCGGCTCCCAGCCCGAAGGGGTCACAATAGCAGTGTTATGTCGCAAGAACACTTGAAGATTCTGCTCATCGAGCACGATGAAGGGTTTACCCGATCGGTCGGCGAAATGCTCGGCCAGGCGCGGGAAATGGCCGCCGAGATTTCGGCGGCGTCCGATTTTCAGGCGGGGCTTTCCATTTTGAACCGGAACACCTTCGATGTGGTGGTCCTTGATGTCTCGGTGCCGGATGGCGCGGGGCTGGCCAACATTTCCATCCTGAAAGCCCAGGCGCCGCAGCTGCCCATCATCGCCGCCGGAGACGCCGACGACGAAACCGTGGCCGTGGAGGCGGTGCAGGCCGGGGCGCAGGATTATCTGGTCAAAAGCCAACTCACCTCCGGCTGGCTGGAGCGGTCCATCCGCTACACGATTGAGCGGCATCGAATGGACATGGCGGTGCTCGCGGCCGAGACAAAATACCACAGCGTCTTCGATCATCTGGTGGAGGGCATTTTCCAGACGACACCCGAGGGCCGCTACCTCCTGGCCAACGCGGCGCTGGCCCGGATTTACGGTTACGCTTCGCCTGAGGAATTGATGCGCAACCTCACCGACATTGGCCGGAATCTTTATGTTCTCCAAGACCGGCGCGTTGAATTCGTCCGGCTGATGCAGGAGCACGACACGACCACCGGTTTCGAGTCGCAGATTTATCGCAAGGACGGGAGTGTGATCTGGATTTCCGAAAACTGCCGGCTGATTCGTGATGCTCAAGGCCAGCTGTTGTATTACGAAGGGACGGTGGAAGACATCACCCAGCGCCGGCAGGCCGAAGAAAACGTGCGCATTTCCGAGGCGCTTTATCATTCCCTGGTGGAAACCATGCCGCAAAACGTTTTCCGGAAAGACCTTCAGGGGCGGTTTACTTTTGCCAATCAACAGTATTGCAAACATTATCGCTGCAAGCTGGAGGACATCCTGGGCAAAACGGATTTCGATTTCTTCCCGAAGGAACTGGCCGAAAAATATCAGAAGGATGACCAGCGGGTTCTGGAAACCGGCCAGTCGTATGAAATCGTCGAGGAACATCACCCTCTGGGCCAGGAAAAGCGAATCACGCAGGTGGTCAAAACCCCTTTGTATGGAGCGGACGGAAAAATCATCGGCCTGCAGGGCATTTTTTGGGACGTCACCCAACAGCGCCTCGCCGAGGACCGGCTTCGCCGCGCCAACACGCAATTGGCCCAGAGCCGCAAGGAACTCCGCACGAAGAATCTGCAGATGGAGGATGACCTGAAAATGGCGCGTGAGATTCAACTCACCATGCTGCCCCAGCAGTATCCTTCCTTTCCCCGCACGGCGGCTCCGGCGGACAGCGCGTTTCAATTCACCCAACGCTACCTCCCCACCGGCACTGTCGGCGGCGACTTTTTCACCGTGTCCGCGCTCTCCGACCACGAAGCGGCGGTGTTTATTTGCGACGTGGCAGGTCACGGCGTCCGCTCGGCGCTGGTGACGGCCATGATCCGGGCGCTGCTTGAAGAATTGAAATCCCTCGCCGGCGATCCGGGCCAATTCCTGACCAAACTGAACGGTGATCTGCATTCCATCCTCAAGCACGCGGGCACGCCCATGCTGACCACCGCCTTTTATCTGGTGGCGGACGGCAAACAAGGCACGATCCGTTACACCAATGCCGGCCATCCGCGTCCGCTCCATGTGCGCCGGAGCGTCGGGCGGGTTGAGCCGCTGGCGAACCGCGGCGGCAAGAGCCAGCCTGCGCTGGGGTTGTTTGAAGACGCCACCTATCAAACTTCCGAGGTAAAACTGTCTCCCGGGGACCTCGCCATGCTGTTTACCGACGGTTTGTACGAAGTGCAGGATGCGAAACAGGAACTCTATACGCAGGCCATGCTGGTCGCCAGCGTGGAAAAACGGCATCGGCTGCCGGCGCCGCAGCTGTTCGACGAATTGCTCGAAGAGATTCAACGCTTCGCGGCCGAGGGCAAGTTTACGGATGACGTTTGCCTCGTCGGCATGGAAATCTCGGACTTGAAAGGGGTTTGAGCCTCTCCTCCATCGGCAATAGACCCGACTGGCGGTTTGGCTGAATTGAGTTAGATTAGCGGCAGCCGAAATTCAGCGCTGGCGAAAAGAAACGCTTTACTGCCGGCGATTCTGGAGTAGGATAAATGCGGATCGCAACGCGACGAATGCGAATGGACGTTCAGCGACACGAATCATCGATGTCAGCAAGCCGTGCCAACGGCAAGGCGGCCCAACAGTTCGACAGCCGGGTTAGGCCGTTTACCTTGTCAGGAGAAAACTCACCCCTTCCTCACCCGCCCGCAGTCAGCCCTGAAACCAGTTAAATGGAGATTACACCCATGGACCTGCACCATCCCATATTGCGAGAGTTTCCGGAACATCGGGAAATCATTCGCCGCCTCAAAGGCAGCGATGACAGCTTCCGGAAAATGTTCGACGAATATCATCAACTCGACGACGTGATCTACCGCATCGAAGAGGAAATTGATTTCGCGACCGATCAGGAAATTGAGGAACTCAAACTGCGCCGCGCCCAGTTGAAGGACTCGATTTACCACCTGATCCGCCACGCGCCGCCCCCCTGCCCGGCCTGTGAAGGCACCGGCATCGCCCGCTGAGCGGCGACGACCGGGACGAAGCAAGCCGCGCCCCAAGGCAAGCGGGGTGCGGACTCAAGAACCGCGAGGTGCAAGGCACGGCGGACTCCGCCGCACCGTCAGTTAAAACTTCTTTGGCCCTCGAATTTGTGGTGGTTCCACGACTTGCGGCCAGGTTTTGGCAGCGCGGCTGGGCCAAAGGGCGCAACTTGACAGTACCACCAAGGGACCGGACGCAAGGCGTTTGGAGATCCGCCTTCCAGTAGAGCAGGCGAAGTAGAGAGTGGCGGGACGGAACTCCAAGCGGCGGTAATTCCCGGTTGAGCCCCGGCAAAACTACGGACCCCGTGACGGTTGACAAAACGCCCTGCCGGGGATTGAATCTTCTCAAGCCAATTTGCCTATGAATGTGTCCAATTATCTGCTCGCGCCGTCGCGCCTTGTTGCTGTTGCCTCGGTTTTGATCTTTTCACTTGCCGGCTTCCCGCGAGCCGTGGCGCAGCCGACGATTCTTTCGAGCGTGCCTGCCAGCGGCGCCACCGGCGTGTCGCCGACGGCCCCGGTGATTCTTACCTTCAGCCAGGCGATGAATCCCACTCTGACCACAGCTACCTTCCTGGACGTAACACATGGCGGCGCAGTGGTTCCGACCACGCCAACCTGGAACGCTGGCAACACAGTCCTCACTAACGCACCGATATCGCCTTTCGCCACGAACTCGACGATTGAGTGGGCCGTCAGCGGACAAAGCGCGGGTGGCGTGGCCCTGGGCGGTTTACCCTTCGGCACCTTCACCACCGGTTCGGGTGGCGGCGGCGGTGGCGGTGGTTCGGGCACAAACGCCATCACCTCGTTTAACCTGGGGAAAATCTTTTTGTACGATCAGAACTCCACGGCCGCGCCGGTGCCGGACACCAATGCGTCCTACAATCTGAGCGCAGTTGCATCAATGGTCTCGAATCGGGTCGCGACTGCCGTCTCGCTGACGCTGCCCAACAGCGCCGTGTCGAACCTGACGCAAAATCCGGTGGCGCACGAAAATTTCTTCCTGTTTTCGAGCTACACCAACCAGACGACATTCAGCAACACCTGGCCTGACGGCGCCTACGCGTTTACCGTGTATTCGAATGCGTCCAGCCAGGTGGTCATTGTGACGTTGCCTTCGACGATGGTTCAGCCGAACGCCCCGCATATCTCGAATTACGCGGCCGCGCAGGCAGTGAACCCGGCGCAGCCGTTCACGCTGAGCTGGGACGCATTCCAGGGCGGCACGTCAACCGACTTCGTCTTCGTGGCGGTCGAGAATCTGTTCAATTCGGCAAATCCGGGCACCAGCAATGCCCTCCCAGGCACGGCTACGTCGGTTGTGATTCCAGCAAATACGCTCCAAGCGAATTCGAACTACACCGCTTCCATCAGCTTTTACAGGGTCATTCTGGCAACGAACGGATCCAGCTACGCCACTTTTGTGTATAAAGCCAGCTCGACGCAGTTCGGCATCACAACGGGGAGCGGCACCGCAACCGGTCCTCTCGTGCTGACCAACGCGGCGTTTGCGGCGGGGGTTTTCGGCTTCGATGTCACCTCTGCAGCCGGCCAGACTTTTACCATCGAATACGTCACCAACCTCCCGGGGTTGTGGCAGAGTTTGCTGACGACGAATAGCGCCACCGGCCGCCTTCGGATCACCGATCCGCGTTCCACGACCCGGCGCGAATTGCTCTACCGCGCGCGGAATGGACCTTGATAGCGGACGGTTGCGGGGAGAAATGAAGTCCCGGGTTGGTGGCAGACAGCGCGGCGGGTTTACGGGGAATTGATCACGTTGCAAAAACGTTCGGCGCGGCGCGCGACGGCCTTGCTGGGGCGTGGTATTTGCGCCGGGGCATTCCAAAGGACATAGAACTCGAAGTCGGTTGGCGGCCGGTTCGAAGAACGTTCGAAGGCGGCGCACCGTTCCTGCATGACGGCCTTGGCGACTTCCAGCGAATCCTCCGGCTTCGTCCAGTCCGCGTTGGTGCGCGCGTACTGTTTCCACAACTCCGGCTGCATCTGGTAGCGGGACACTTCTCCCTGAGGGCCGACGGCGCGGTCGTTGTCACCGGATTCAATCAATGAAAGTGCGGTCCAACGATCCGCTCCCTGTGCCGGACAACCCGACCACATCAGCCCCGCAATCCCCACAATCCACACCACGGCGGGAAGGCTCAGTATCGTTCGCATAAACACCGTTCTCTAATTATATCGCAACCGATTCCGGTTGCAATTCCCATGCCAAGGGCTGGGTCCGGAATCTTGCATTTGGCGGAACTCGGGGTTCGATTCTGTGAGCACGGCGCCGGCTCAGCGACCTCATTGCGGCCCGGTCAAAGCGGTTGCCGGTGACAAGCCGATTTTGACAATCACTGCATTGCGCAGTAACTGTGTGGCGGAAAACGGCGGCTGCCTGCCGCCGTGCTCTGCGATCATGTCGGCCCCTGCTGAACTTCTACGCGAACCGGCAAAGCCTGCCCGGCTGGCGGCGCTTTTGCCGCGCTGGCTGGAGCTGCCGGTTTACCGCGCCCGGCTGCGCCGGAACGGCAACCACCGGTCCGGCATTGCCGCCGTGCCTGATTTTTCCGACATCCCCTTTATCACGAAGCGCGACATGCGCGACGGGTTTCCACGCAACTTCCTGCGCGCCGGCCAGGCGCTCGAAAAAATGATCGAGCGCTCGGAAGTGGAAGTGGAACACACGTCCGGCACATCGGAGGAACGAACGCCGGTGTTGCTGGGCCACGGATGGTGGGAGGCGCAGGAGACGCGCGCGCTGCGGTTGAATCGCTGGGTCGCCCGGGTGCTGGAGGAGCGTCGCCCGTCCCGCCGGGTGGTGCTCACCACGCCCGCCTGCAACGGCACCGCCTGTCATTCGCGCTGGACGCCGCGCTCGGCACGCATCGACGGCGCGGCACTCTCGGTGAACCAGGCCCGCATCCCTTTCCTGCTGGACGAATCCGAACTGGCTCGGATGGCGGACGAAACCGGCGAATGGTCGCCGCAGTTTCTGGACCTCGACCCCGTTCACGGCGCTTGGTTCGCGCTTTATTGCGAACGGCAGGGAATCCGATTCCCATCGCTGCGGTTCATCCTCTGCAGCTACGAGTTCGTCAGCGTCGTCCACCGGCGCATCCTGGAACGGGTCTTCGGCGTGCCCGTGCTCAACCTTTATGGATCCACGGAAACCGGGCATTTGCTGATGGAAGACGAACGCGGCGCCTTGCAGCCCAGCTTGGACACCGCGTTCCTGGAAGTGGTGGATACCGACGTCTGCGGCGTGGGTGATCTGGTGGCCACCACCCTCAGCAACGATTACATGCCGCTGCTCCGCTATCGCATCGGCGATCTCGTCGAGCGGCGCGAGGCCTCGTCGGCCGCCACCTATGTCGTGCATGGCCGGGCGCGCGACGCGCTCCGCACGCCCGCGGGCCGGCGCGTCACCACCTGGCAGGTGGATCAATGCTTCACCGGCATGAACGGCATCGCGCATTATCAACTCCAGCAGGCAGAGACGGGTGATTGCCGGCTGCGTTATGTTCCGGACGGCGCCGGGCCGAATGCGAGCGATTTGCTGAAGTTGAAGAGCAAGCTGGAGGACATCCTTCAGACACCCGGCAGGATTGCCACGCAAGCGATCGATCTGCTGGTGCCCGCGCCTTCAGGAAAATTCCGGCTGACCTGCCGGGCTTGAGCTGCCCGGGCTGGAGCGTTTTCAAAAAAGCTGTAGCCGGAGCGCGGCGTTCACGCCGTTTCAACGTCGCGTCCCCATTCGATTTCGAAGCGGCCTGAAGCCC
>CAZFOA010000193.1:0-6933 GCA_964520205.1 uncultured Verrucomicrobiota bacterium
CATGTCATCAACCTTGAAATCACTGCGGGCGTTGTCGGACCCGACGCGGCTGCGCATTGTGGCGCTGATGGAGAAGAATGAATTGTCGGTGAACGAGCTGCAGGAAATCACGCGCCTGGGGCAGTCGCGGATTTCGACGCACCTGGGGTTGCTGCAGGATTCGGGTCTGGTGCAGTCACGCCGGGAGGGCAAGCGGACGTTTTACCGGCTGAATTCGCAGGTTGAAGGCGCGCCGGCGGACTTCATTCGCCTGGGCGTTCGCGGGGCTGCGGAGCTGGCCGAGCACGCCGGCGACCAGATCAACCTCACGCGCATCCTGAACCGCCGCCGCGAGCAGGCGCAGGTTTACTTCAACCAGGTCGCCGGGCGATTCGACCGCGTTTACGGGCCGGGCCGGTCCTGGCAGGCGTTCGGACATCTGCTGCTCCGAATTGTGCCGCCGCTGGTGGTGGCGGATCTGGGTTCGGGCGAAGGGTTGTTGAGCGAACTGCTGGCGCGCCGCTGCAAGAAGGTGATCGCGGTGGACAATTCGGAAAAGATTGTCGCATTCGGCGCGGCCAAGGCGAAGAAGAACAACCTGAAGAACCTGGAATTCCGGTTGGGCGACTTGCAGAACCCGCCCATCGAACCGAACAGTGTGGATCTCGTGATTCTGAGCCAGGCGCTGCATCACGCCGGCGAACCGGCGAAGGCCATTGCGGCCGCTTACCGGATGCTCCGCGCGCGCGGGCAAATTCTGATTCTCGATTTGCTCAGGCATCATTTCGAGAAAGCGCGGGAACTCTATGGCGACCGCTGGCCGGGCTTTGCCGAAAGCGATCTGCACCGCTGGCTGGAAGCGGCGGGATTTAAAAAGATCGAAATCAGCATCGTCGCCCGCGAAGAACAGCCCCCGCATTTTGAAACGGTGTTGGCCGGAGGGGAGAAATAGGCGTGGGAGCGTCACAGCGTGGGGAGCGTGGAGCGAATTCGGCGATGAAGCGCGCCATGCTTGTCCGGGGGTGACTCAAACAGTTTCGCGCCTGAAGCGCAAAAGTAATTCAAAACCCCGCGCTGATCGCGATTGCTCCATTACCTGGCGTCGGGATACTGGTACCAGATCCAATCTGCGGTTTCTTCGGTCGGATAGTTGGGATCGTCTCTCAAAACCCTGGTGAAATCATGTTTGGCGGCGTGGCCATCCACGAAAAGTATGGGGGAGATGAATTTTTGGGCGTCGGCGGCGAACTGCGATTCATTGACGGTCGAGAATCCGGTATTGAAGTGCCAATGGAAATGATACTGAACCTCGACCGAGTTGAGGTGACAAGGGCCCGTCCCGACAATTTTCCAACTGGGCCGCGCGGGCGGTTCGTAGACCATTACGTATCGTGTGGGTTGCTTGACCCAGCCGTCCGCCTGGCCGGGCAAGACTCCCTGCGCGCGGTGTTTGGTGTACTTCCACGGGGCGGCGTTGAGGACGTAACTGCAACCCACAGCGTAGTACAAACTTGGCGCGTAATTGATTCCGTTCGGAGAGAAATCTTTACCCCTGTCTTCCGGACAACGATAGACTTCGGAAGGCTTGATATAATGGTACAGTGGACGGTTTTGCATCTCCTGTGCGCGTTGCTGGTCGGTTGCGCCACAGGTAAATTCCCGGGCAATCTCATGGCCGCCCAGACCGCCGGGATATCGTTTTTGGTCTTCGACGAATAAATTAACAGCGACGCCAAGTTGGTGCAGGTTGTTCAAGCAAACAGTCATCTTCGCTTGACTCTTTACCCGCGAAATCACCGGCAAAAGCAAGGACGCCAATATGCCGACGATAGCAATAACGACGAGGAGTTCGATCAGATTGAAGGCGGCGCCGGCGTTCGACAGCCGGGCCTTTGGTGACAGGAATGGGTTGAGCCGATGATTGTGAAGGCGTTTCATGGCCTGATGTGCGGTTGCCAATTCATAGCATTCCTCATTGCCTGAACGCGTTGGCGAAACTCCGTTGATTCTTGTCGCCACCCGCGCCTCACGAGGCGTTTGCCGGGACTGCGTCCATTTCCTGGAGCTTTAATAATAGATTTATGCGAATCTGTCTGTAGGGGAAAGACTGAAAAGCCTGTAAGGTTTAACCCTACAAATCTATTGCGGCCTGGCGATTCGGGCGCCCGCGCCCTTAACAGCCTGTTGAAAAATGCAGGAGACGACGTGAGGAGTCTCTGAATGAGGCTTTATTTCCGAAGAAATTTGAGTCTCGTCACCTCGACTCCTACAAGAAAGTAGAAATTTCAACAGGCTGTTAACGCCGCAACACTGTCCGGACCCACTCCTGATTGTCCAGATACCACCGCACCGTCTCGCGGATTCCCTGCTCGAACTTGTGCGCCGGCGCCCAGCCGAGTTCCTTCTGGATCTTGGCCGCATCAATCGCGTAACGGCGGTCGTGGCCGGGCCGGTCCTTCACAAACGTGATGAGCTTGCGCGAGTTGCCGCCAAGTTGGGGCGCGAACTCATCGATCAAATCGCAGATCAACTCGACAATCCGGATATTGGCCCATTCATTGTGGCCGCCGATGTTGTAGGTTTCGCCCAAACAGCCGCGCGCGAGCACGGTCCATAGCGCCTCGGCGTGGTCGCGGACGTAGAGCCAGTCCCGCACGTTCAGGCCATCGCCGTAAACCGGGACCGGTTTGCGGGCCAGCACGCTCTGGATCACCACGGGAATGAGCTTCTCGGGAAACTGGTAGGGGCCGTAATTGTTCGAGCAATTGGTGATGACCGCCGGCAGACCGTAAGTATGATAATACGCGCGCACCAGCATGTCGCTGGAAGCCTTGCTGGCGGAGTACGGAGAATTGGGCGCATACGGCGTGGCTTCAGTGAAATAGCCCGTCGGGCCTAGGCTGCCGTAAACTTCATCGGTGGAAACGTGATGGAAACGGAAGCCGGAAGCCGGAGGCCGGAAACCGGAAGCTGGGTCCAGCCAGCAGGCACGGCAGGCTTCGAGCAGGTTGAAGGTGCCGACGACGTTGGTGTGGATGAAATCCCCGGGACCGGTGATGGAGCGGTCCACGTGCGATTCCGCCGCGAGATGCATGACATGGGTGACGGCGTGCCGCCGGACCACGTTGAGCACCGCGGCCTTGTCCCGCAAATCCACTTTCTCGAAAACATATTTCGGGTGCTTCGATATCTTATCGAGGTTGACGAGATGTCCGGCATAGGTGAGGCAGTCGAGATTCACCAGCCGGTCCACCTCCGGCCGGTCGATGACCTGATGGACGACATTGGAGCCGATGAAGCCGGCGCCGCCGGTGATGAGGAGATTCATATTTATTTTTCCGGTTTCCAATTCCTCAGGGAATCCTCCAGCGCTTCCTCGACGGGGCGGATTTTGACGCCGGCGGCCAGCAGTTTGGACGTGTCGAGCACGCAATTGGAACGGGGCGTCTTGGCGGCCACGCGATAAAATTCCTCGTCACTTTCCCAGAATTCAAACCGCCGGTTCGGCTTGAGCACTTTTTCGATGATCCCCACCACTTGCCGCGTGGTCACAAAACCCGGGTTCGTCACGTTGTAGATGCCGAAGGGCGCGCGGCGCTCCCACAGGTCGAGGCAGGCGCGGGCGAAATCGGCGCGGTGGGAGATCGAGTTCACGTTGTCATAGACTTTGGCATAACGCTGCACCTTGCTGAGATAATTCCGCGAGCTGTCGTGTTCATCAAACGGAATGCGCAAGCGCCAGACATAACTCCGGCCGATGCCGGCGATGGCCTCTTCCCCGAGTGCCTTGGTGCCGCTGTAAAAGCTGCAGGGCGGGTCGCGGAACGAAAAATTCGGCGGGTCGGTCTCGGTGAAGCCGCGGATGTGATCGGGCGAGTTTGCCACCAGTTCCTTCAACTCCGGCCGGGTCAGGTCCTTTTCCACGCGCGTCTTCCCGTCCGCAACGACTTTGGCGCCGGTATAAACGCAGCCGGACGAGACATGACCCCAGGGCGTGCCGGTGGCCGCGCAGGCTTCGGCGATGGTTTGCGGCAGGAGCGTGTTGCCCGCCAGGGTGTCGGCCTGTGCGGTTTCGCAGGCGTCCACGTTGGGTTTGCCGGTGTAACCCGCCGCATTGATCAAAAACTCAGGTTTGGCCTCGTCCAGGAAACGCAGCAACTCATCCGGGCGCGTGTAGTCATGGCGGCTCCGCGAAAGGGAGGCAAAGGGGCGGTTGCGCTCGCGCAGAATTTGAGCGAAAGCCTGCCCGATGTAACCCGAAGCGCCAAGGAGGACGATCATATGCCGGTCGCTCACGATCCGGCCAGCCGTTCGGCTTCGCTAACCACATCTTCCAGATACGCCCGGTATTCACAATTCGGCAGCTTTTTCGTGAGCGCCTGAATCTGTGAGAAAGTAATGAATCCCTGCCGGAAGGCCGCTTCTTCGGGGCATCCGATCTTGACGCCCTGCCGTTTCTCGATCGTCTGCACGTAGGCGGAGGCTTCGTGCAGGCTGCTGCTCGTGCCGGCGTCCAGCCAGGCAAACCCGCGGCTCAAACGATGCACGTGCAGTTGCCCGCGACGCAGGTACTCCAGGTTCACGTCCGTGATTTCCAATTCGCCCCGCGCGGACGGCCGCAATGCCCGGGTGATCGGAACCACCTGGTTGTCGAAAATGTAAAGACCAGGAACGGCAAAATTGCTCTTCGGAACTTTGGGCTTCTCCTCGATCGAAGTGGCGCAGCCCTTGGCGTCGAACGCGACCACGCCGTAACGTTCCGGATCATTGACGTGATACCCGAAAATTGTCGCCCCGGTTTTGAATTCAGCGAATGCCCGATGGAAACTGTCGCTGCCGTAAAAAACGTTGTCGCCCAAAATCAAAGTGACGCCGTCCTGTCCGATGAAGGATTCCGCGATCAGGAAGGCCTGCGCGATGCCCTCGGGCTTCGGCTGTTCGCGGTATTCAATGCGAAGTCCCCACTGGCTCCCGTCACCCAGCAACTGGCGGAATCGCGGCAGGTCGCCGGGGGTCGAGATCAGGCAAAACTCGCGAATCCCGCCTTCAATCAGGGTCGTCAGCGGATAATAAACCATCGGTTTGTCATAGACCGGCTGGAGTTGTTTGCTCGCCACCAAGGTCAGTGGAAACAGACGCGAACCCGCGCCACCAGCAAGGATAATGCCTTTCATTCAATTGAAAATATGGGGACCCGGTCGAAAAGAGCAAGTGACAATTGGCCGCACATCGGCTGGTTTTGAAAAGATTTTCAGTTGAGCGCCGGGGCGGTTTGGGCTAAACTTACCGCGTTCCCAAAACTATTTCAGGCAAGTTGTCCTGAGCGCCGCCCTTCGTTCGTCGTAGGGATGATGCCAAGCAACGTCAGTGACCAGAAAAGCGATCTATGAGCAAAGTCCGAGTATTGGTGGGCACGAAGAAAGGCGCGTTCATCCTGACGGCGGATGGCAGCCGCCAGGATTGGGAAATCAGCGGGCCGCACTTCGCGGGCTGGGAGATGTACCACCTCAAAGGCTCGCCCGTTGAGGCGAACCGAATTTATGCGTCCCAGACGAGCGGCTGGTTCGGGCAGATCATCCAGCGCTCGGATGACGGCGGCAAGACCTGGGTGACGCCCGGCGGCGGGCCGGCAACCTCTCCCGACGGCATGCCCGGAGGCGAGAGCAACAAGTTCGTTTACGAAGGCGAGATCGGCAAGCATCTGTGGTACGACGGCACCCAGCATCCGTGGGAGTTCAAACGCATCTGGCATCTCGAACCGTCGCTCACCGATCCGGACACGGTTTACGCCGGCGCGGAAGACGCGGCATTGTTCAAAACGACAGACGGCGGCAAAACGTGGCGGGAGCTTCCCGGATTGCGTGGCGCCAAGGGCCGGCTCTGGCAGCCCGGCGCGGGCGGCATGGCCGTGCATACGATCATTCTGGATCCGAAGAACGCCAGCCGGATTTATGTCGCCATCTCGGCCGCCGGCGTTTTTCGCACCGACGACGCCGGCAAAACATGGCGGCCCGTGAACCGCGGGCTGAAGTCTAAATTCGAACTTCCCGACCCGGATGCGGAAGTGGGCCATTGCGTGCATCGCATCGCCATGCATCCGTCGCGACCGGACGTGCTCTTCATGCAGAAACACTGGGACGTGATGCGCACCGACAACGCCGGCGAGTCCTGGACTGAAGTCAGTGGCAATCTGCCGTCCGATTTCGGCTTCCCGATTGATGTCCATGCGCACGAGCCGGAAACCATCTACGTCGTTCCCATCAAGAGCGACTCCGAGCATTTTCCGCCGGATGGAAAGCTGCGGGTGTATCGCAGCCGGACGGGCGGTAACGAATGGGAAGCGCTCACGAAAGGCCTGCCGCAGATGGATTGCTATGTCAACGTGCTGCGCGACGCGATGGCGGTGGACTCGCTCGACGCGTGCGGCATTTATTTCGGCACCACGGGCGGACAAGTTTATGTCTCCGCCGACAGTGGCAACTCGTGGAATCCCATCGTTCGGGATCTCCCGGCTGTTCTGTCGGTCGAAGTCCAGACTTTGCCATGATACGAGTTGTGTTGCCCCAGCACTTGCGCACGTTGGCGCGCATCGAGGGCGACGTGCAGCTTGAGGTCGAAAATCCGGCCACGCTGCGCTCGGTCCTCGACGCGCTCGAAGCGCGCTATCCGATGTTGCGCGGGACGATCCGCGACCACGTCACGCTGAAGCGCCGGCCGTTCGTCAGATTCTTCGCCTGCAAAGAAGATCTGTCTCTCGAACCGCCGGAAACCAGGCTGCCCGACGCAGTTGTCAGCGGTGTCGAACCGTTCCTGATTGTCGGGGCCATGGCAGGAGGCTGATCCTGGCGGGAATCGACAAACCCATTATCCCCCCAAAGTTGAGGCCTGCCTTTTCATTGGAGCGGTTACAACTTTTATGTAGCGCAGACATTCTTGTCTGCGGGTTTGCGGGAC
>CAZFOA010000194.1:0-6894 GCA_964520205.1 uncultured Verrucomicrobiota bacterium
TTCATGCAGTATTGCAGGTAATTGGCGGCGCCCTTGGCCGGACGCACGAGATTGCGGCGCGAGAGCCAGGCGTAAAATCCGCAGCCGACCGGGCCGTGGGTGATTTGCAGCAAATCGTAAATCGGCCCCATCACGACGCCGCGGCAGCCGGCGTAGGTGCAGCCGCGCTGCGTGATGATGCCTGGAATCGTGCGCGTATTCGCCCCGATTTCCGGCGGCGCTTCCGGTTCGTTGAGGATGATTTGCCGGGCGCGCTTCTTCCGGGTTTTGGCCGGATAAATCTTCAGCATCTCCTCCCTGACCGCCGCCGGATCGGGCATTGCAACGGGATTGGTAATGGTCGGTTCAGACATAAATTTGCGATTTTGGCTTTCAGCTCAACTGACCGCCGCCGCGCCGCATTCGCCGGTGCGGATGCGCACGGCGTCTTCAAGCGGCAGCACGAAAATCTTCCCGTCACCGCGGTTGCCGGTGCGGTTGGTTTGGATGATGGCTTCGATCAATTTTGGAACCGATTCGTCCGGCACGGCCAGGCTCATCATCCGCTTGGGAATGAGCATCGGGCCGTCGTCCTTGAGCCGCGCGATGGCTTCGGGCGCGCCGGCTTCCGCGCCGTGGATGACGCGGAAATCCACGTTGCCCTTGCCGCGGCCGAGCACTTTGCGGACGGTGAACGCCGGGAATCCGGCATCGATGAGCGCCTGCTTGGTGGCGTTCATTTTGTTCATGCGGATGATGGCGACGATTTGCTTCATGGTCAGGCGTCCTTGCTGCTGGAGCTGACCGTCCAGCTTTCCTCGACCTTCGAGATGAAAATTTTTCCATCGCCGAAAACGCCCTTCGCCCCCGTGCGCGCGGATTTCAAAATCGTTTCCACGACCAGGTCCTTGTCGGCGTCCGGCACGACGACAAACAATTGTTCCTTCGGCAGTTCGTCGTAGGTGATCTCGCCGACCTTGAGGCCGCGCTGTTTGCCGCGGCCGAACACGTCCATTTTCGTGACCGCGGGAAAGCCCGCGTCCAGCAAGGCTTTCATGACTTCGTGGACTTTTTCCGGTCGCACGACGGATTGAACCAATGTGGGCATTTTTAGTGGAGGGTTGAGAGTTGTAGGTTGGGGGCCGTCAGTTGAACAAACCGAATTCCATCAGGAGTTTTTCCAGTTCCGGGATTTGCATCGGCTTGGGGATGACGAAATTCTGGTTGCCATCAATCGCCTGGGCCAGGGCGCGGTATTCATCGGACTGGTGACATTGCGGATTCCATTCGATGACCGTTTTGCGGTTGATTTCGGCGCGCTGCACGTCGTTGTCGCGCGGCACAAAATGAATCATGTGCGAGCCGAGCAATTTGGCGAACTGCTCGATCATTTCCCGTTCGTTGTCCACCTTGCGGCTGTTGCAGATGATGCCGCCGAGCCGGACCTTGCCGCTCGTGGCGAATTTGACGATGCCTTTGCAAATATTGTTCGCCGCATACATCGCCATCATTTCGCCGGAGCAAACGATGTAGATTTCCTCGGCTTTGCCGTCGCGGATCGGCATCGCAAAGCCGCCGCACACGACGTCGCCCAGCACGTCGTAGAAAACGTAATCGAGATTTTCCGTCGCGTCATAAGCGCCGAGCTGTTCGAGCATGTTGATCGAGGTGATGATGCCGCGGCCCGCGCAGCCGACGCCCGGCTCGGGTCCGCCGGATTCCACGCACAAGGTGTTGCAAAAACCGCCGTTGCGGATGTCCGCCAGCTCCACGTCTTCGCCTTCCTCGCGGAGCGTGTCGAGCACGCTGCGCTGCGACAGTCCGCCGAGCAGCAGGCGCGTGGAATCGGCCTTGGGATCGCAGCCGACGACCATGACTTTCTTGCCCATCTCGGCCAGGCCGGCCACCGTGTTTTGCGTGGTGGTGGATTTTCCGATTCCGCCTTTTCCGTAGATTGCAATTTTTCTCATAATCAAATTTGTTGTTCCGTTTTTTGGCCGGCGGATTTTACAGCCGGCCTGATGACTCCCTTTGCAGGGCGGATGCCAACGGTGAGACGAGGATGAATTCGATCTGGAAAAATGGAATGAACCCTTGAAAACAAAGGCGAAAATGGATCCAGCCTCCGCCACATCCGGAGCGGCCAATTTGAGGAAAAGGCTACGTTCGGGTAGGAACGCAGCAGGGAAGCTACGTCGAAGTAACTTTTGCGGCCGTGCCGGTCCGCAATGAGCGATGTGGTTTCAGGGTTTGTTTCATCGGCCGTGTGCCGGCGCGCAAGCTGATCATTTGCCCGCGGCAGGCAGGAGGATAAACCCGAAGCGGGTGAACACCGCGCCTGCCTCGTTGCCCGTCAGACAACCCAGAAACTTTTTCGCAGCCTCCGGTTGCGGCGCATTGGCCACCAGCGCCACTGGATAGGAAATTTTCGGGCAATCGGCAGCCGGCACCTCAAAAATCACCTTCACCTTTTTCGAAATTGCGGCATCCGTTTTATAGATCACGCCGGCATCCACATTGCCGGATTCCACCGCCGCGAGCGCGGCGCGGACATTTTCCGTCGGGACAACTTTGGGTTCCAGGGACGGCCAAAGCTGAAAATGCTCCAGCCACTTCCTGGCGTAAATCCCGGCAGGGACCGCTTTCGGATCGGCCAGAGCAATTCGTTTCACCGCCGCGTTGGTGAGGTCGCCGGCTGACTTGATTTGGAGCGCGCTGTCGGCGGCAACCACGACGACGAGCGAATTCCCAAGGCGGCTCCTCCGTGTGCGGGTGTCAATCAAGCCTTTCCTTTCCAAGCCGTCCATTTTGGCTTCGTCGGCGGAGAAGAAAATGTCGGCGGGTGCGCCTTCCTCGATTTGACGCGCGAGCGTGCTGGACGCAGCCAGGTTGAAAATGATTTTGTCGCCGGACTGTTTTTCGTAGGCGGCGGCGATTTCCTTGAGCGAATCTGACAGGCTCGCGGCGGCGAACACGGTGACCTCTGCGGCCTGGCTTGAGGTTTGGCTGCAGCAGAAAAGCGCCGCGCCGGTGAAGATTGAAGCAATGAAGCGTTTCATCTGAACCTGGATGTTAAGTCATGGCTGCGGGATGTTCACGGGGAAAAACAATGGCCGATTCGCCAAAACAAATCCCGCCGGAACGGCGTTTTGCGATGAAAAGCTATTTGGAAGTGACTTTTGCGGCTGCGGGTTCGTCGCGGCGGAACCGTTTGTAATCGATGCCAAACCGTTTCACCCGCAGGCCGATCTGGCGTTCGGTAAGGCCAAGATTGCGCGCGGCGCGGGCCATGTTGCCGTCGCCCGCCTTGAGTTCGGCCACGATCATCTCGTATTCGAGCGCGCCAACCGCGGAGTCGAGGGTTCCGCTGGAGCCTTTCTCGGATGGATCTTTTTTCTGCAACGTCGGCGGCAGATGATGCGCTTCGATGGAATGTCCCGGACACAGCAGCACGGCGCGTTCGATGCAATTCTCCAATTCGCGCACATTGCCGGGCCAGTGGTAGCTCACCAGCAGATCAATCGCCGCGGTGGAAATGCGCCGCACCTTCTTGCCGCTGCTCTGGCTGAACTTTTCCACAAAATGATCGGCCAGCAGGAGCAGGTCCGACTTCCGCTCCCGCAAGGGCGGCACATAGATCGGGAAAACGTTGAGCCGATAATACAGGTCCGCGCGGAGCTTTTCCTGCTCGATCATTTCCTCCAGGTTCCGGCTGGTGGCGGTGATGATGCGGACGTCGCAGCGGATGGGGGTCTGGCTGCCGACGCGCTCGAATTCCCTTTCCTGCAGGACACGCAACAGTTTGACTTGGGTGGGCGGCGAGAGGTCGCCGATTTCATCGAGGAACATCGTTCCGCCGTCGGCGATCTCGAATCGCCCTTTGCGCATGGAAACCGCGCCGGTGAACGCGCCTTTTTCGTGGCCGAACAATTCGCTTTCGATGATGGATTCCGGCAGCGCGGCACAGTTGAACTTCACGAAGGACTTGCCTTTGCGCGGGCTTTGCTCGTGCAGCGCGCGGGCCACCAGTTCCTTGCCCACGCCGGACTCGCCGCGGATGAGCACGGTGGTCGTGCTGTTGGCGACCTGCTCGATATGCAGAAAGACCGACCGCATGGCGTTGGAATTGCCGATGATGTTCTTGGGCCGGAAATTGGTCTGGATTTGCTCCTGCAACCGCTCGTTTTCGCGCTGGAGGGCGACGAGTTTTTCCTGGGTGGCGCGGTGAAAATGCACCGTCTGCGCAATCACATTGGCGATGAGTGAAAGCAACCGGCGGTCGGAGGACAAACGAGCGCGACCGTTCAAGACCCGTTCCACGCTGAGCGCACCCACCACTTCGGCGCCGAACTTGATGGGCACGCAAATGTAGGCGACTGCCGCGTCGTTCTGGCCGGATCGATTCTCGTCCAGCCACCGCTCGTTCAAAACGGGCTCCTTCGAAATGTCCTGCACGACCAGGGCCTGTCCGCTGTCGGTCACCTGGCGGATCAACTCCCGGCAGGCCTGCAGATATTCCGCTTCGCGTCCGGCAGGCAGGCCAACGGCTTCGCTGATGGTGACCTCGCCGTGGTCCGGGTTGAGAATCGTGATGGTGCCGCGTTTCATGCCGAGCACCTCGGCCATTTTGAGCAGCACCGGCCGGATGACGTCCCTCAATTCGAGGCTGCTCTCGAGCGTGTAGGAGATGCCGAAGAGCAGGCTCAACTCATCCACAACACGGCAGCCCGACGGGGCCGCGGCGCCTCCCAAGCGATCCAGCCCCAGCGCTTCAACCCCGGGACAACCCGGAGGACAATCATCCAACATCTTCCGCACGCCGGTTTCCATTGCAGAGTTTGTGCCAAGGGCGGGTGCCGGTTATGGCGCCGTCATTGGGCGACAAACGCGGCGCGGCGGGAATTGCCTTCCGACCAGCTTGGAACGGGCATTGCTTAATATCCCGCGCACAACAAAAATAATTCCGGGCGATTGATTTGGCGGCCTGATCCAGCCAAAGGAGGCGAATTGTTTCTGCGCCGTTTGGTCCAGCCTGCTCAAAGTGGAACATTCGCTTAAGGCGCCCAGGTTTTTTCGATGTTGAAAGAAAGGCGCCGGAGCCGAAAGATTTCCCGCGCCAATCGTTTTGAAATTGAATGTCGGAGTTGCGTTTCCCAATATACGGACGGCTGGTGAGTTGAACCATGGTTGGCCAAATCACCGCCGGCGCCCTGGAAATTCAGATGAAAACTTCGAGCTGGCCCCCTGGCCTGGTTGACGCTCTGATGGCGGGTGTTCCAACCTGCTGGTTGCTGACCGGCGCTGTTTTTTTCGGCATTGCGGCAAAGGCTGCCGAGATTCCAGACCTCGTGCTGCCCGCCGGAGTTGGCGTGAACATTCACTTCACGCGCGGCCACGAGCGCGATCTTGATTTGATCGCGGCGGCCGGTTTCAAGTTTGTTCGCATGGATTTTCTCTGGAGCGAGATTGAACACAAGAAGGGAAGCTACGACTGGTCCGCCTACGACGAATTGACAGCCCATTTGGATCGCCGCGGCATTCGCGCTTACTACATCCTCGATTATTCCAACCCGCTCTACGAGGAAATGGCCTCCGGCAACAATCCGATTTCCGGCAAGGAGCAAAAAGTCCTGGCGTCGCCGCAACATCCGGAGAGTATCGAGGCTTTTGCGCGCTGGGCGGCCGCGTCGGCGAAACATTTTCAAGGGCGCCACGTTGTCTGGGAAATATGGAACGAGCCGGACGGTTCGTTTTGGGCGCCGAAACCGGACGTGAATCAATACACTGCGCTGGCCCTCGCGACGGCGAAAGCCATTCGCGCCGTCGATCCGCAAGGGACGATTTTTGCACCGGCCACGGCGGGAATTCCGCTGCCTTTTCTCCAAAGTTTTTTGAAATCAGGCGCGGTGGAATTTCTGGATGGCGTCAGTGTTCATCCCTATCGCCCGCCAGGCCGGCCTCCGGAGACGGCGGCGGCAGATTTCAAAAAGTTGCGTGAACTGATCGAAACGGAAACTCCGCCCATGCAAACGAGGCCCATTCCGATCATCAGTGGAGAATGGGGTTACTCGTCCCATGCAAAAGGCGTTTCACCGGCAATTCAGGCTGAGTTCATCGCCAGGCAGCAGCTGTCCAATCTCTTGAACGGCGTGCCGATTTCAATTTGGTATGACTGGAAAAATGACGGCGGCGATCCGAATGAAAACGAGCACAATTTTGGCACGGTCGGCCAGGACCTTCTGCCCAAGCCGGCTTACACGGCGATCAAAACCCTCACTCGCGAACTCGCCGGCTTCCGCATCGGGAGCAGATACGCTTCAGCGAGCCAGGACGACTTTGTCCTGATTCTGACGAATGCACCCGGAGAAACCAAGCTCGCGGCGTGGACACTGGGCGAACCGCACCCAATCATGGTCCATCTTCAAACCTCTCCCGCGAAGGAAATTTCAGTTGTGAACGGCGAGGGACAGGAAAGCAAAATCGAAATCAGGACCGACCGTTTCGCATTGCCCCTCAGCGCCGCGCCGCGATACATCACCCTGGGCCATATGCACCTGAATTGATGCGGCCACCTTGAGGCGTCGCCGTCAGACCGCTCCGAACCCCCGAATTCCTGCTGCGTTTCTCCGGCATGCGGGCATGGGGGAAACACCCCATATCGCTCTTTCGCTCTTCGTTGTTCTAATAGGTCATTAATTCTGTTTGCTTGCAGAATAAGCAGGCAGCTCAAGACATTTTGACCCGAATGTTTTGTTTGGGAAACGACGCATGATGTTTGACTTATGAAAATGCATATTTTTTGCTTGGCCGTGTTGCTGTTGAGTCCTGCATCGCAGGCGGCCACGGTTACGATTCAAGGCGCGCAGACCAACCAGGTCATCGATGGCTTTGGCGTCAATGCCAATCACCGGAGCT
>CAZFOA010000195.1:0-6848 GCA_964520205.1 uncultured Verrucomicrobiota bacterium
GCATCAACGTGCCGATCCGCACCGTGTTGTTCACGCGGCTGTGCAAGTACGACGGACAAAAGACCGGCATCCTGAGCGCGCGCGACTTTCACCAGATTGCGGGCCGGGCCGGGCGCAAGGGTTTCGATGACCGCGGCTGGGTGGTGGCCCAGGCGCCGGAACATGTGATCGAAAACCTTAAGCTCGCGGAAAAATCCGCGCGCGATGGAAAGAAAACGGTGAAGCGTCAGCCGCCGGAGAGAAATTTCGTCAACTGGGACAAGAACACCTTCCTGCGCCTGATCGCGGCGCCGCCGGAGCGCCTGACCTCGCGTTTCCAGGTGACGCACGGGATGTTGCTGAATGTGCTGAGCCGCAAGGGCGACGGGTGCCGGGCGATGCAACAACTGATTGCGCGTTGCCATGAGTCCCCGCGGCAGAAGCAGGCGCACCTCAAACGCGCCTGGCAACTTTTCCGCTCGCTGCTGGACCGGAAAATTGTGGAAATTATCAATCCTGGTAGGGCCGAGCTGCCGCTCGGCCAGGATGCGCAGCAGCGCGTCCCTACCGCTCGTAAGCTCCGCGTGAACATCGAGTTGCAGGAGGATTTTTCGATGGACCAGGCGCTGTCCTTGTATTTGCTCGACACGATTCCACTGGTGGATCCGCAACAACCGGATTATGCGCTGATCCTGCTGACCCTCGTGGAATCCATTCTCGAAGATCCAGACATCATTCTGCGCAAACAGCTCGACCGGGTGAAAGATCGGAAGATGGCGGAAATGAAGATGGAAGGAATTGAATACGACCAGCGGATGGAAGAACTGGAGAAGCTCGAGTATCCGAAGCCGAACCGGGAGTTCGTTTACTCAACGTTCAATGCCTTTGCGGATCGGCATCCCTGGGTGGGCCAGGAAAACATCCGTCCGAAATCCATCGCGCGGGAGATGTTTGAATCGTTCCGCTCGTTTTCCGATTACATCCGGGACTACGAACTGCAGCGCGCCGAAGGGGTTCTGCTCCGGTACCTGAATAGCGTTTACAAAGCCCTCGCCCAGACCGTTCCCGACGCCGCCAAGAACGACCCGATCCGGGAGATGGAACTTTATCTGGGCTCAATGATCCGGCAGGTGGATTCGAGCCTGCTCGATGAATGGGCGAAAATGCGCGACCCGAATTTCCAGCGCGCCGAAACGAAAGAGGTGCGCCCGCCCGGAGCCGAGGAAGCCGCCCAGGACATCACGCGCGACATCAAGGCTTTCACGGCGGCGATTCGGAATCGCATTTTTGTTTTTCTGCGCGGGTTGGTGATTGCCGATTACGAAGCGGCATTGGCCAACCTTTCCGTCGACGGTAGGGCTGACCTGCCGGTCAGCCAGGACGCGCGGCAGCGCGTCCCTACCGATGCCGACGGCCAGCTCTGGACGGTCGAGCGATTGCGCGCGGCGGTGGAGGCCTATGAACTCGAACACGAACGCATTTGCCTCGACCCGAACGCGCGGAACGCGCGGCACACCTACGTCGTTCCTTCAGAAGACAAGAAGAGCTGGCGCGTCCAGCAAATGCTTGTTGACCCGGAGGAAGACAACGACTGGGTCGCGGAATTCGAAGTGGATTTGGCCCAGTCCCGCGCTTTGGGCGAGCCGTTCCTTCGGCTTCGGCGCATCGGCAGTTTGGTTTAAGTCGTAGCGTCAGGCGAGGACGCCTGACGGTATGCCCTTCAGGCCGCTGCAATGGAAGTCATTTTGGTTCCTTACGCGTCGTGTCGGAAGTCGGGGGCGGCTCGGACGGTTTCGTGGGCGTCACCGGTTTATTGATCCGGTGCCCCTTCAACTCGGCGTAGAGGGATTGCGCGAGGCCCGACTTGGCGAAGCCAATCGCCTTCGCGCCTTTGATTCCGAAGAATTTCTCCAAATCCGCCGCCGCATAGTGCTGGACTACCGGGTAATGCTTGAAGTCCGACAGGATTTCCGCGCGGCTGCCTTCCGCGATGTCCTCGGTGATCAGCACGAAATGCAACTTGCTTTTGCTGCGCCGCAATATATCGCGGCCGATGAGCAAAATCCTCGCTCGCAATATGAACGGGAACAGTCGCTCCACCGGGCCTGGCGAACTCCTGGTTGTCATCCGGCGTCTTTCATCGGTTTTCCGGATCGGTCCGGCCTCCGGGAACGCAGCGCGGCCTCGAGTTGCCGAAGGTCCCTGGGCAATTCGGCGGTCCAGCTCATTCGTGTTCCGGGATGTTCCGGATGTTCCAGGGTGAGGACTTCCGCGTGCAACGCCTGGCGCGGGAATTCGATACGCACTCCGGCGTCTTCCTGGCCGCGATATCCTGGATGATACGTGCGGTCGCCAATCAACGGCAACCCGGCGTTGGCCGCCTGGATGCGAATCTGATGTTTGCGGCCGGTTTCAAGCCGAAGCCGCAATTTGGTGGCGAAACCCCGGCCATCGGCCATCGGGTATTCCGCCACGACTTCATAGTGGGTTATGGCTTCTTTGGCTTCGGACTCCCCGGCTTTGGCTTTTGATTCGGAGACAATGTGCTGACGCAGTTCGTCGTCGCTCAATTGCAGCCATTGCCGCCAGGTGCCTGCGCGCGTCGGCGAGCGGCCTTCCACAAAAGCCACGTATTCGCGTTTCATGGTGTGCGCTTTCAATTGTTCGATGAGATGCAAGCGCGCCGACGGGTTCGTGGCCATGCAAAATACGCCGCTCGTATATTGGTCGAGGCGATGAACCGGCAAGGGCTGGAGCCGGCGATAAGCCGGCGGCAATGATTTTCCGGCGACACCGCGGTCCCGGGCTTTGAGCCGCCCCGCCAGGAAATCGGCGAGAATGCTGAGCGCGGACAACTCGCAGTTCGGCGCGGGCACTGAGATCAGGCCGGGGCCTTTGTTGACGATGGCGAGAGCGGAATCCAGGTAAAGCAAGGCGACGCGCGGATGGATTTGCCACCCGGAGCCGCACGCCAGGGTGGTGGCATGTCGATCCAGCAATTCCAATGAGTCGCCCGGATCCGGGAGAGCCTGATGCGGTTTGCGCAGGATCACGCCCTTCACGCTGACGCGCCCCGCCAGAATCCATTGCTTGGCCCGGGTCTTCGGCGTTTCGGGAAATTTCCGGAGCAGCCAATGCAGCAGCGGGCCAACCGCAGTTTCGGTGGCATTTCCGGTCATCATTTCACTTCAAATCGGATTTTCGGTTGCGCAGGCGCGACAACGTCGAGCGGGTGGCCATCTCCCGGCGGCGCAGCTCGGAGAATTGATTGGCGCGGTGTTGGCCGTTTTCCAACGCCTCCGGTTTGGCGTCGGACTTTTTGGACTTCCTGGGGCGATAAGGCATAACCGGATTGTGCCATGTTTGCCGTCCACAAGCGAGGATTACCGTCAGGCAGGAGTTGTCACGAACCGATGCCTTTGGGGAGAGCGGCCGCTCGCTGATACCACGGGCGCGAACGGTTGCAGACGTTGCAAACGGAAAGCATCACGGGCACTTCCACGAGCACTCCGACCACGGTGGCCAGGGCGGCCGGCGAATCTGCGCCAAACAAGGTGATGGCCACCGCCACGGCGAGTTCGAAGAAATTGCTCGCGCCGATCAAAGCGCCGGGCGCGGCGACGTTGTGCTCGACGCGCAGCAGGCGCATGAGCAGGTAAGTCAATCCGGAGTTGAAATAGACCTGGATGACGATCGGCACGGCGATGAGCAGCACGGCAAACCAGCGGCTGGTCAGGTTTTTGGATTGGAACGCAAAGATCAGGACGAGCGTCAGCAGGAGCGCCCCGATCATCACCGGATGAAACTTCGGCAGAAACTTCTGTTCGAACCATTCCCGGCCATGCGACTTAAGCAGGGTGGCTCGCGTCACCCAACCGGCCGACAGCGGAATGACGATGAACACGATCACCGAGGTGACGAGGACCCTGGCCGGCACCACCACGTGCGCCACACCGCAGAGGAACATCACGATCGGCGCGAAGGCCACGAGCATGATGAGGTCGTTTGCCGCCACCTGCACCAGCGTGTAGGCCGGGTCGCCGTCCGTCAGGTACGACCACACAAACACCATGGCCGTGCAGGGCGCCGCCGCCAGAATGATCAAACCGGCGGTGTAGTTTCTCGCCGTCTCCGCGTCGATCCACGCAGCGAAGACATGCTGCATAAAGATCCAGGCCAGCAGCGCCATGCTGAAGGGTTTCACCAGCCAGTTGACCAGCAGCGTCACCAGGAGGCCCTTCGGCTTGCGGGCAATGCCGCCAATGGCGCTGAAATCCACTTTCAGCATCATGGGATAAATCATCAGCCAAAGCAGGATGCCAATGGGCACGTTTACCTGGGAACCCTGGCCGAATTCCATCCGGCTCAAAGCCGACGTCAGGCTGGGCAGCCACTTGCCAAACGCCATGCCTGCAATCATGCAAAGGAAAACCCACAACGACAAAAAGCGCTCGAAGAACGCCAACCGCTTTGGCGGGGCATTCGGAGGCACCGGCGTTGCGCTGTCGGCATGGCTCATGGCGAGACCCTAATCACAACACTTGCCGGTAGCCGGCTTCTCCCGCGCAGCCTGCGAACCACAGCACGGATCGCCGGCATCCGCCTCCTGGCTCAACCCGGTTCCGGTCAGCCCGTCCGCCAGCCTTAGAATCGCCTGGTGCGGTGAGTCCTTGACCTTGGCGCCGGTCTCCACGGCGCGAGCCATGACGCCCTTTGACACCCCGAGTTGCTGCGCCTGGTGGTAATGATGCTTCAGGCACGGCTCGCAGTTCGCGGCAATCGCCGCGCCGATGGCCACCAACTCGTTCACCGCGGGCGAATACTCCACGGCCGACACCGGTTTGCGGGCCGTCACCTCCAGGCTGGTCACATAATCCCCCGCTTTCTTTCCCGGCGGCAAATGCTCGATGATCTTCAGATACAGCGGATCCTGCCAGTCCGTCATCGCTTCCAGGTAATCCTTCTTCGCGTTCAACCGTATTTCCGTCAATCCGGCTTCGCGCGCCATGCGTTCCGTGTCCGAAACCAGCACCGCGCCGGCGACACAGCCCACCAACGCCTCGACCATTTCCAGAACGGCCGGCGGCAGCGGCTGGAGCAGCGCGAGGTCGGACACGGCGACGCGGCCTCCCGGTTTGAGCACCCGCGCGATTTCGCGCCAGACCTGCGGTTTGTCGGGCGAAAGATTGATGACGCAATTGGAAATAACCGCGTCCACGCTGGCGTCGGCCAAGGGCAGATGTTCGATTTCGCCCAGTCTAAAATCGACGTTGTCGAGCCCGCTGCGCTGGCGATACGTTTCCGTGTTATGGCGCGCCTTGGCCAGCATGTCGGGCGTCATGTCCACCCCGATGGCGCGTCCGGTGGCGCCGACTTTTCCGCCGGCAATAAACACGTCAAACCCGCCGCCGCTGCCGAGATCGAGCACGACCTCGCCGGGTTTGAGCGCCGCCAGGGCGTTTGGATTGCCGCACGAAAGCCCCATGTTCGCGCCTTCCGGCAACGCCGCCAGTTCCTCCGCCGCATAGCCGATGGTCGAGGCGAGCTTTTCCGAGTCGGCGCAGGATGAACCGCCGCAGCAACCGCCGGATTGACGAGGCAGGCTTCCGGTCCGGGCGATTTCACTGTAACCGGTCCGCACCATTTCGCGGACTGCTTCCTGTTCGGACGATTTTGAGTTCATAGATTTGCTGGTTTTCTGTCGGCAGTTTTAGTGAGTGACTCCGGGAGGGTTTCGACAAAACGCCGGATTTCGTCGCGAACACGGCGATAAACCGCCAGTTTTTCTTCGCCGTCGGGCAAATGCCGCGTCAGTTTCGGCGGATCGTCGAAACCGACATGCACGACTTTGGCTTTGCCGGGAAACACGGGACAATGCTCGTTCGCGTGGCCGCAAACGGTGACGACCACGTCGAACCCGGCCGCCCCCAATTCTTCCACCGTCTTCGAATGTTGCCGGCCAATGTCGACTCCGGCCTCGGCCATGACGCGGACGGCATGGGGATTCAGGCCGTGCTTCTCGATGCCGGCGGAACTGGGTTCGAGCACATCAGCTTTGAGGTGGCGCGCCCAGCCTTCGGCCATCTGGCTGCGGCACGAATTGCCGGTGCAGAGAAAGAGCACTCTCATCTTCGGCATTGGCGCTGGCATAACATCGAGGGATCCATTTTCAAAATCTGTTTCAACCGGCGGCGGTCCGACTCCGCCTCGGCCGAGCCCGCGACCGACTTCCAGACCCAGTTCATCGCCTGGCGCACGACTTGCGGCGCCTTGCGGTCAGGCAACCGGTAATACACCCAGCGCTCGACCTTGCGGGATTCCAACAGGCCGGCCTGGTGCAGGAGGGACAGGTGTTTGGAGATGGTGGACGGCGCCAGCCGGAAAAGCTCGCTGATCTGGCACACGCACAATTCGCCGCCTTTCAACGCCAGCAGCACCCGCACCCGGCTCGGGTCCGCCAGCGCCTTGCTGATGCAAATGAAATCGCGCACGAGGGGACTATACTTCGTTATATGGCGAAATGTCAATATAGAAGGTACTGGTGCATTTTGGTGGGGCGAGGCTACTGACGAGCCGGCCCTGGCGCGCCGAAGCGCAGCGAAAGCGGCTCGCCCCACCAACAACTGCAAAAGGTACCACTACGATATCGAACGCATCAGGGACTCGTTGCCTCGTCTCCTGCGGGGGAGGAAAACGATTTTTGACGGGCTGGAGCACTTTAAATGAAACTGTGGCCAGGATTGGAGCGCGGGCTTCAGCCCGCTTCAAAGTGATTTTGCATGGCGGCATTGAAGCGGCGTAAACGCCCCGCTCTGAAGAAACGGCTACAAATTTTTTCAATCCGCTCTAGGCGCCGGCCGGCTGGTTCA
>CAZFOA010000196.1:0-6800 GCA_964520205.1 uncultured Verrucomicrobiota bacterium
TTGTGAGGCCGATTCGGCTTTCATAGATTTAAAACAAACGCATGAACAAGAAACTACTGACGATTGGAATGGCGGCAGTATTGTTGGCTTTGGCGAACGGATGCGCGCTATTCGTGGTCGGTGCCGCAGCGGGCGTTGCCGGCGCCGGCGGTTACGCCTACTACAAAGGTGAAGTCAAAGCCACCGAACCGACTTCGCTGGATCGGGTGTGGAACGCGACGCGGGCGGCGATGAAGGACCTGGAATTTCCGGTGACGAGCCAGGGCAAAGATGCGCTGGAGGGAGATTTGACCGCGCGCAATGCCAGCGGCAAAAAGATCGAGATCGAGATGACAAAAATCTCGGATTCCGCCACGGAACTTCGCATCCGCGTGGGTACCTTTGGCGACGAAGCGTTGTCGCGAACGATTCTGGCCAAGATCAACAGCCACCTTTGATGGGTCGATGACGTGGCTCCGGGATCCGGCGCTCCGTTGGCCGCGCCGCTTTGCAAGCGGCTGTACCGGCAGTTTCGCAACCTGACTTGGCTTTGAAGATTGCCCGCGATTGGAGAGGGGCCGCGGCTGCGCCGGTTGGAAACCGGCGGCACAGCCGCTTGCAAAGCTGCGCTACAAATCGGGCGCCGTCTGGACACCAAACCACTTCTCCTTCAGAGTTGGAGCTGCCCTGCACCACCCTCGCCTCCCATCGCGGCTCGACAAAGCTTTGCCGCCGCGCCTAAATTGAGTTAGATGTCACTTGTGAATCAGCCATTGACCATCGCCGGGCGGATTTTCCGGTCGCGCCTGATCCTGGGCACCGGCAAATTCTCTTCGCCCGAAGCCATGCGCGATGCCTTGGAAGCCAGCGGCGCGGAAATCGTCACCGTCGCCCTGCGCCGCGCGGATCTGAGCGGAAAAAAGGATCCGTTTGCGAACATTCTGGAATTCATTGATGCCAAAAAGTATCTGCTGCTGCCGAACACCAGCGGCGCGATGAACGCCGGCGAAGCCGTGCGCCTGGCCCGGCTCGCCGCCGCCGCCGGCCTGCCCAAATGGATCAAACTCGAAATCCACCCGGACCCGCGTTATTTGCTGCCCGACCCGGTGGAAACCCTCAAAGCCGCCGAAACTCTGGTCCACGAAGGTTTCACCGTTTTGCCTTATATCAACGCCGACCCGGTCCTGGCGAAACGGCTGCAGGACGCCGGCGTGGCCACCGTCATGCCGCTTGGCTCGCCCATTGGATCCAATCGCGGCATTCAGACCCGCGACCTGATTCGCATCATCATCGAACAAGCAACCGTCCCGGTGGTCGTGGATGCCGGCCTGGGGGCGCCAAGCCACGCGGCGGAAGCGATGGAACTGGGCGCAGACGCCGTTCTGGTCAACACCGCCATCGCGGTTTCGAGCGACCCGAATCGAATGGCGGTCGCGTTCAAAATGGCGGTTGACGCAGGCCGCGCGGCGTTTGAATCCGGCCTGGCTGCGCAACGGGAAACCGCCGACGCCAGCAGTCCGCTCACCGCTTTTTTGGATTAATTGACAACAATGAAGCGAACCCAATTATCGCCGGCGCGCGTGCGCCGGATCCTGAGTGTGGCAGGCAAGGCGCGCGTGCTGGTGGTGGGTGACGTGATGTTGGACCAGTTTATCTGGGGCAGCGTCGCGCGCCTCTCGCCGGAAGCGCCGGTGCCGGTGGTGGATTTCGACCGCGAAAGTTTCATGCCGGGCGGCGCGGCCAACGTGGCGCGCAACCTGATTGCGTTGGGCGTGAACACGGAACTGTTCGGCGCCGTCGGCCACGATCCCGCGGCGCACCAGCTCAAGCATCTGTTGCGCGAGCAGAGCATCGGCTGTGACGGCGTTCTTGCCAGCGCCGCGCGCGCCACCAGCGTCAAGACCCGGATTGTCGCCCACAAACAGCAGGTCGTGCGCATCGACCGCGAAACCCGCGGGAGTTTGGGCGCCGCTTTGACCCAACAATTGCTCGCGTCGATGGAATCCAGGTTGAATCGCGCGGACGCGGTGATCGTCTGTGATTACGGCAAGGGCGTGGTGACTCAACCCTTGCTCGACGAGTTGAAGAGACTCTGCCGGCGCCGCGGCATCTGGTTGAGCCTGGATCCCAAACCGGTGCATCAATTGAATCTATCCGGCCTGTCACTCATCACGCCCAACCGGAAGGAAACGTTTGAACTGGCCCGGCTGCCCGACGACATCCGCAATGCCAGCCCCCCTGAGGACCAGAATTTGAAGCTCGCGGCGGCCCGCCTGCTGGATGAACTGCGGCCTGCCGTTCTTTTGATCACGCTGGGCGAACTCGGCATGTTGCTCTGCCAGCGCGGACAAAACCCGTTTCATATCCCGACGGTTGCCCAGGAGGTGTTCGACGTGTCCGGCGCGGGCGACACGGTGATTGCCTCGTTTACCCTGGCGATCGCCGCCGGAGCGTCCCCCCTCGAAGCGGCCATCATCTCCAATTACGCCGCGGGCATCGTCGTCGGCAAAATCGGCACCGCCACGGTCGCGCCGGAGGAATTGCTGGCGAGTTTTGGAAGATGATCCTTCAACAGTGAGCACCGCCAAAGTCACCGTCGAAGCCATCCGCGCCATGAAAGTGCGCGGAGAAAAAATCGCCGCGCTCACGGCTTATGATTTCCCGATGACACGGCTGCTGGACGAAGCGGGGATTCCGCTGCTGCTGGTCGGCGATTCGCTGGGCATGGTGGTGCTCGGCTATCCGGACACAACCGAGGTGACGCTGGAGCACATGGAACATCATGTCCGGGCCGCGGCCCGCGCGAAACCGCGGGCGCTGCTCGGCGCCGACCTGCCCTTTCGCAGCTATGAAACGCCGGAACAGGCGGCAGCCAGCGCGCGCCGTTTGACCGGGGCGGGTGCGGAATTCGTCAAGGCCGAGGGCGGACAATCGATCCTCGAACAAGTCCGCGCGATTATCGCCGCCGGGATTCCCTTCTGCGGTCACCTCGGAATGCTGCCGCAGAGCGTGCGCGAGGAAGGCGGGTATCACGTAAAGGGAAAGCAGGAGTCCGAGCATCAAGCCTTGCTGGCGGATGCCGAGGCGCTGGCCAATGCCGGCGCTTTTGCGATCGTCCTGGAATTGGTTACACCCCCGGTCGCCCGGGAATTGACCCGCCGAATTCCCATCCCAACCCTCGGCATCGGCTCGGGGCCGGATTGCGACGGACAAATCCTCGTCACCCATGATTTGATCGGGACCTTTCCCTGGTTCACACCCCGGTTTGTGAAGCCGGCGCTGAACGCTGCGGAGCAGATGCGCGCCGCGGTGAAACAATGGAAATCGCAGCTGATGCAGCCATGAATCGCAAAAGTGCCCGAATGAACAAGCTGACGCACCTGGACGCGAGCGGCGAAGCCTGCATGGTGGACGTTTCCGCGAAACCGGTGATGCTGCGCGAGGCCGTGGCGCGCGGAGAAATCCGTCTCCAAAAAGGCACGCTGACCCTGGTCCAACGCCATCGCGTGGCCAAAGGCAACGTTCTGGCCTGCGCCCGATTGGCGGGTATCCTGGCGGCGAAAAAGACCGGCGACCTGGTTCCGCTGTGCCATCCCCTGCCGCTCGCCCACTGCGAAGTCGGATTCAAAATCCCCGCAACCCGCGATCGGATTGTCATTACGGCGTCCGCCCGGATTGCCGCCCAAACCGGTGTAGAGATGGAGGCGCTGATGGCTGTGAGCCTGGCGGCACTCACGATTTACGACATGTGCAAGGCGGTGGACAAGAAGATGCGCATCACCGGAATCCGATTGGTTTCCAAGGTCAAGCGGTCGGGAATCGGGGCCGTGGCAGATTAAGTTTCCAGGCAGGCCCGCACCACCTCGGCCAGTTTCTGCGGTTTGAAGGGTTTCGGCAAAAAGACATTTCCCTCGCCGATGACGGGTCCGGACTCCATGACCGTCATACTGGAGTTGTAACCGCTCATGTAGACGATTTTCAGCCGGGGCTTTTTGCTCTGAAGTTGTTTCGCCAATTCCCAGCCCGAAACGCCGTCGGGCATGACGACGTCGGTGATCAGCAGGTCGATATCATTCAGATGTTCGGACCATTCTTTGAGCGCTTCGGCTCCCGACGCCGCGGTGCGGACCTTGTAGCCGTAACGCTGGAGCGAAGTGCGCACCAGGCCGCTGACCGCCGGTTCATCTTCCACCAGCAGGATGGTCTCGCGTCCGCCGCGCACCGCTGGAGCGGCGGTGGATTCATCGGCGGTCGCAGACGGAGCGCCGGCGACAGGAAGGAAAACCCGGAATACCGTTCCTTGCCCAGGGCGGCTATCGACTTCAATCCACCCTTCGTGCTGCTTGACAATGCCGTAAACCGTGGCCAATCCGAGCCCGGTGCCTTTGCCCACTTCTTTGGTGGTAAAGAAGGGTTCAAACAGCCGCGGCAAATGTTCCCGGGCAATCCCGGTGCCGTTGTCGGCCACGCTCAAGCCCACGAAATGCCCAGGCCGCGAGTCCGGCTGCTGCCTTTTGTAAGCTTCGGTGATTTGATGGATGCTGGTGCTGAAGGTCAATTCTCCACCCTGGGGCATGGCATCCCGCGCATTGACGGCCAGGTTCATAATCACCTGATCCACCATGCCGCGGTCGGCAAAAACACACGGGAGATCCGGAGCGCAAAGCGCTTTGACCTTGATGTGTTCGCCCAGCGTTCGGGAAAGCAGCTTGGTGACGGTGCCGAGCAACTCGTTCAAGTCCAGTTCCTGGGGCTGCATCATCTGCTTCCGGCTGAAGGCCAGCAGTTGACGCGTCAGATGGCCCGCTTTTTCCGCGGCGCCATAGACCAGGCGCAACGATTCCGCCACGGAGCTTTGAAAATGTTCCGTGTTCAAAAGCATCTCCAGGTAACCCTGGATGACCATGAGCAAATTATTGAAATCATGGGCCACACCGCCGGCAAGCTGGCCGACGGATTCCATCTTTTGCGCCTGGCGCAGTTCGTCCTGCAACAACCTGTGCTCGGTGATGTCCGTCCAACAGCCGATGATCTCCTGCGGTTGGCCGCCCGGATCGCGCAGCAATTTCCGGTCGTCCCGAACCCAGCGTGATTGCCCGTCCTTGAGCCGGATGCGGTATTCCAAAGTCAGAGAACCGCGTTCGAGGAGCGTCTTCAGGCCGGCGCGGACCGCGCCCCGATCCGCCTCGTCCACGTACTCGAGAGTCGGCGTTTGTTGGTACCAGTCCTGGGTTTCTCCTCCCACCATGTGGGTGAAATTATCACTGATCCATGCCGGCAAAGGCTGGTCTCCATCGAATTTAAAGGAATAAAGAACCGCCGGACTTTTTGCCAGGAAATGGCTTAGTTTCTCCTGGGTGGCCCGCAGTATTTGCTCAGTGCATTGATGTTCTCCAATTTCCTTTTGGAGCCGCTCGTTGGCCTGCTGGATTTCACGCGTTCGGTCGCTCACCCTTTGTTCCAGGTTGTGAAATTCGCATTTGGCCCGCTGCTGCAACACCCATTTCTCCGCCAGCGCGCTCGCCAGTTGCAACACTTCCATGGAATCAAACGGCTTCTTCAGAATCACCAGTTGGTCCGTGCAGCCCAATCGCTCGATGATTTCGTCCCACGAATAATCCGAGTAGGCCGTGCAGAGAACAATCTGAACGTCCGGATCAATTTCCCAAATCCGACCGATTGTCTCCACCCCGTCCCAGCCGGGCGGCATGCGCACGTCCACAAACGCCATCGCAAACGGCTTGCCCGATTGAACCGCGCCGCGAACCACGGCCACGCCCTCTTCTCCCTGCATCGCAGTCGCCAGATCAAATTCGGCCCTCGGGCGCTGGACCACGACGTCGCCGAACAGCTCCGCCGAAGCCTTCGCCAATTCCCGGGCGACGGCACCGGAGCCGGCAAAGATTTTCTGGAAATCGGCGTGGATGGAGGGATTGTCATCGATGACGAGAATCCTCCGGTTGCCTTCGCTTGACCAGGTCTTCATGACGTCGAAGTTGCGCAACCGGGGTTGATCTGAATGAATCGGGCGGTTGGCGAAGCGGGGCCGCCGGCAGATCGGGAGAAATTTCCCGTCGATCCCGCCTGGCCAGGTCGAATCGCTGACGCGGCGCGCCGCATGAACGCGCCCTCCGTCACGGAGGCAACCCACGCTCTGATGGTCTTGTTCGCAAAAGCGGTTCCCTGGCGATAGAATCGCCGAAAACGTCTTCCAGCAGGAAGATGCCCTTGACTCATTTGGTTGGAAGACTTTCGTCCCCACTGGCTCATCGGCGGACCGCCAATTATCTTGAGCCGTTTCTTCCGATCGATGTTGCCTCCCCGGCGACATCCGGCTATCAAAAGGCCGCACCAATGCAGATTTTAACCGGTATTATCACGATCTCGGACCGGGCGTCGCGCGGTGAATACGACGACCTGGGCGGCCCGGCCTTGAAGCGGGCGGCGGCGGACTACGGCTGGCAAGTGCTGATGGAAACACGGGTGCCGGACGAAACGCGCGATATCCAACGCGCGATTCGCGAGCAGATCGGCAAGGGCTGCCAACTCGTGCTGACGACCGGCGGGACGGGCGTGGCGCCGCGCGACGTGACCCCCGAAGCCGTGCGCGAAATCGCCCGGCGCGAGTTGCCCGGGTTCGGTGAAATCATGCGCATGGAATCGACGAAACTTACCCGGAACGCGATTCTTTCCCGGAGTCTGGCCGTGGTGGTTGACCGGACGCTCGTCCTCTGTCTGCCCGGCAAGCCGAGCGGCGCGGTCGAGTGCCTGGGCTTCGTCGCCGGCGCGATCCCGCATTGTCTCGAAGTGCTTCAGGAAGC
>CAZFOA010000197.1:0-6794 GCA_964520205.1 uncultured Verrucomicrobiota bacterium
GCGGCCGAGACGGCCGCACTCCGATGGCGTGTGTCAACTCTTCAACATTTGGAGTGCGCCCGTCCCCGGGCGCAGCGGCGTGGTATGCCTGATACGCATGGGATTTTCCCGAAACCGCCGCAAGTGCCGTCGTTGCTGCGGCCGAGACGGCCGCACTCCGTTGGTGTGCGCAGCCTGCATAAACTCATTTGGACCGTATTGCGCAACACGCCTGGAAATGCTTGAATCAGGCCCGCCGCCGTGTTTAGGCTTGAAAAAGCCAGCAAATCTGCTCCTATGCAACGAATCAGATTACGTCATGAACCACTCCTGCTGCCGGAAGCGGTTTGGGAGAATTCAGCCAATAAGATGCCGATTCTGCAGTTAATGGGGATTCTGGTCGTTGTGAATACCCTGACATGTGCCGCCTGGTTTGTCTTGCGAGGCAAAAATTTGAGCGCGGGGATTGTCAGCCTGATTCTGATTTCGACCGGGGCCGGGTTGATCCTCGCTTTTCGCGGTCGGGCCGACGAGATCGCTTCCATAGCCTCGGCGAAGATCCAGAGCGCGGAGCAACAGGCGGCGGCGGATGCCCGGCAGATCGCGGCGTTGCGGGAACGGATCGAAGCCCAGTCGGTGGTCATGGATTCGGCAACCCGGGAAGCGGCGGAGGCGCAGAGTCTGCTGGACCGCTTGAAGCAAGAGAACCAAAACGCCGACGACAAACTCAAGCTTTTGCTCGAGAAAACCTCCGCCGTCTCCGTGTTGCCGGACGGACGAATTCTGGCGGGGACTTCCATTGTCGGGCTGCCGGAACGCTTTATTGAGACCCGGACCCGGATGACGCAGTCCTACGAGCACAAGGATTACGAAGCCGCCTATGCCGCCGCACAATCCTGCATCCAGATGTTTGAAGAGACGCAGAGTGCGAAGCCGAGCGCTTTGAGCTCCATGACGGGAGAGCTTTCGGCGGAGGAGATTGCGGTGCTCTACGGGGTTGGCGCGGAAATGGCGCTGCGCTTTTCCGATCACGACAAAGCGGTCGAATGGGCGCAAAAAGCGGATTCGGCCTCCTCTTCAGCCGAGGGAAAATTCACGCTCGTCGCCGCGCTCGTCGGCGCCAGGAAAAGTGACCAGGCTCTGGAGGTCATCAACGAAACCTTGTCCCACAAAGGCGGGGAGGCGGATAAATTCAAAGCGCTCTTGCAGGTGGGCGGCCTCCTGAAAGCCCGCAACTGACGGTCCGGGATTGCGAACTGGATCCGGACCGGAGAAGCGTCCTGAATGGTCGGCGCTTGCCAACTGCATTCGCGCGGGCTTGAGGCGGCGCGAAGCTGGGCCTGGCGCTGTTCGAAACCGGAAGACATTTGCCTTGGGTTGGGATGTCCCAAACGGGCAGGGCGCTTCACCCCGTGCGCGCCGTCTTTGGCGAAGTCGCCCGGCGAATCCTGCAACCTGGCTTCCGGCTGCGGCGCGCACGGAGTGACGCGCCCCACCTTTGGCACCCGGCTCCGCCCACTTGTTGGCGTGACTTTAGCGCGCCATCCCTGTCTAATCGCCAGTGAATATGCTCGTGGACGAGCCCTTGTCAGGGCGTGAAGGTTTGGATTCAGCGCAAACCGGTTTGGCGCCGTCCGAATTTGCTGATCTTTACACCGAACACAGCCGGGCGATTTACTACCTGGCGCTGCGTTTCCTGGGTGATCCGCAGAAGGCCGAGGACGCCACGCACGACGTGTTTCTCAAAGCCTTCCGCAAGATGGACCAGTTCCGGGGTGAATCCTCCTGGCGCACGTGGTTGTATCGCATCGCCATCAACCATTGCCGCAATCTTCAGCAGTCCTGGCACGACCGCCACCTGTTTTCCAACGCCGACGAAGCCGTCTGGGAAAACGCCCTGGCCGGGACCGATTCCCCTTTGCGGGTGCTCGAAACGAAAGAGCTGGGCGAACGGATCCAAACGGCGCTGGACGGCCTGCCGGACGAATACCGGCTGCTCCTGCTGCTCGTGGCCGACGCGGAGTTAAGCTACGAACAGGTCGGTGCGCTGACGGAACAATCACCCGACGCCGTGCGCGGAAAATTGCATCGCGCCCGCAAGGCGTTTGCCGTTCTTTTCAAAAAATCAGATCCATTGCCGGAACATGAAACAGCAATCAAAACTTAATCCGGAGCAGCAGCAACAGCAGGCTGCCGAACAGCAGGCCCGGCGGCAGCCGGCCCTTGAATTTGCGACCGCGGAGGAACTCCTGCGTTATGATCTCCAGCACACCGCGGTGCCGGACGGCATCGCGCAGCGGCTGCAAAAATCCGCCGGCGACCTGCCGCCCCGGCCGAAGCCGGCCTGGTGGAAACGGCTGTGGGGAGGCAACAGATCTTGAAACAGCTGTTTCACAATTTGTTCCTGTCGCTGCCGTTGGGGGCGCGTCTGTTGTTGCTGGTTTATGTGATCGGTTTCCCGCTCGCGCTGGCGGGGCACTACACGCATACCTTTGAACTTTATTCCGCGCTTGGCTTGTCGCCGGCGCTGGTCTGGAAGGGCCAGGTCTGGCGCCTGGTCACATACGGGTTTCTGGCGCTCGGCCCGGTGGACTGGGCCGTAAGCACTTTCTGGCTGGCGACGCTCGTCTCCGTTGTCGGCAGGAACTGGACCTCGTCCGGCTTCTGGGGCTACTGCGTGCTGGGGATTGTTGCCGGGGCAATCCCCGTCGTTTTGTTGAAGCCGGGCATGGATGACGTTCTGGTTGGAAACGGGGCGATGATTTTTGCGCTGCTGGCTGCATGGGACTGGTTGTATCACCGCGAACGGCTGATTCTGCTTGGCGCCGGGGAAATCTCCGTTCGCCAGGCGGTGATTCTGATCGCGATCATCAATTCCCTCATCCTTTGCTTCTGTGTCGGCTGGTTTTCCATGCTGGCAATGTGGTGTGGCGGCGTGGCCGGATGGCTCTGGCTCAGGGTCCGCTCGAAACTTTTCATGGGCAAAACCGCCCAACAAATCCGATCGGAACGCATCGCGCGGCTGGAATTATGATTCAGGTCGCATCGAACGAACGGAGCGCGGACATTGGTCCGCATCGCGGCGAGATCTTTGCAAAACGCGGACTGAAGTCCGCACTCCGTTCGATGCTGGCGCGGGAGCGGGCGGCGGCAGCGCGCGCGGCGCTGTCGGATTGCCGGTTGTGTGCGCACGCATGCGGTGTGAATCGTTTGGGTGGGGAGGCGGGCCTCTGCCATGCCGGGGCCGAGGCCCGCGTTTTTTCAGCCCAAGCCGAGGTGTCCGACGAACTGGAATTGATTCCGACCTTCGCCGTCGCTTTGAGCGGCTGCGACCTTCGCTGCGACTTTTGCATCACCGGCGGCCCGAGCTGGAATCCGCGCCTGGGCGAATCCTTGCGCCTGGATCGTTTGGCGGAACAGGCCAAGGCGGCACTGGCCCGCGGTGCGCGCACCGTGATGATTCTTGGCGGCGAACCGACAGTTCATCTTCCCACCGCGCTGGAAATCGTCGCCGCACTGCCGGAGGACGCGAAGCTGGTCTGGAAAACCAACGCGCACGGGTCCGCCCAGGCGCGTGAATTGCTCGACGGCATGTTCGATGTCTGGCTTGCGGATTACAAATTTGGCAACGACGATTGCGCGCAGCGGCTGGCAAAGGTGCCGGATTACGTTCGGGTCGTCCGCGAGAATTTGCTCTGGGCGAACGGCCACAGCGAATTGATCGTGCGCCATCTGCTGATGCCCGGCCACGTGGACTGTTGCTGGCGTCCGGTGGCGGAATGGCTGGCGGCGAACCTGCCGGGCGTGAAGGTGAATTTGCGTTCGGGTTTCTGGCCGGCGTGGTTTGCCGGACGGCACCCTGAATTGCGCCGGACCACATCCCAGCTCGAAACCGCGCAGGCGCGGCAAATCGCGGCCGACTTGAGGCTGAATCTGATTGGATGACCACTGCTTTAGCAATGAAATGAAACAGGACACCGACCGTCCCAGTCTGCCGAGGGAAGGATTTTTGACCAGCGAACTGCTGATTCTGCCCGACGGAAAAATTCTGGTTCACAATCTGACCCAGCCGTTCGCGGAGTTGTTGAAAGAATTAAATCCCGACTGCGAACAAATCAATTCACGCCTCCCGCCTCCCGCCTCCCGCCTTACGAAACCATGAATTTTCAGACTGAAATCGAGACTCTCATCCGCGCGCGCTATCCGATCCTCTACATCATCACCAACGAGGAAATGCGGGTGCAGAATCTCGTCGTCGAGATCGCCGCCAAGCGGCAGAAGAAGGTCTTCGAATGGACGTTCAGCAACGGCATCGTCCCCGCCGGCGCGTCCATCCAGTCGCAGAAAGGCCGCAACGCCTCCACCAAGGACCCGCTCGCGGCGCTCGACCAGGTGATTGAGCAGGTCGAGCCGGCCATCTATCTGTTCAAGGATTTCCATCCGTTCCTGACGAAAAACAACTTCGCCATCATCCGCAAGTTGAAGGATATCGCGTTGCATCTGAAGAACAGCTTCAAAACCATCATCCTGATCTCGCCGGTGATGGAAATCCCGGCGGAGTTGGACAAGGAAATCACCGTCATCAACTTTCCCCAGCCGACCAAGGAAGACCTGGGGGCGATGCTGGACAAGATCATCGCCGAAGTCAGGGACCGGAAGCAGATCCAGATTGATCTCGACGAGGAAGGCCGCGGGCGGCTGTTGCAGGCGGCGCTCGGCCTGACGCTGGGCGAGGCGGAGAACGTGTTCGCCAAAATCATCGTGCAGGAGCAGCGCCTGAGCGGCGATCACGTCAATGAGGTCTTTGCCGAGAAGCAGCAGATCATCCGCAAGAGCGGGCTGCTGGAATATTACTCGGCGAACGAGGATTTCTCGAACGTGGGCGGTTTGGCCGTGCTGAAAGACTGGCTGAACAAGCGCGCGGTGGCGTTCACGGACGAGGCGCGGGCTTTTGGGCTGCCGTCGCCGAAAGGCATTTTGCTGCTCGGCGTGCAGGGCTGCGGAAAAAGCCTGTGCGCGAAGGCGGTTTCGCGGCTGTGGCACCTGCCGCTGCTGCGGTTCGACATGGGCCGCATGTTCGGCAGCCTGGTCGGGTCGTCCGAGGAAAATGTGCGCCGCGCCATCGCCGTGGCGGAATCCGTCGCGCCGGCGGTGCTCTGGGTGGATGAAATCGACAAGGCGTTCGTCGGCTCGCAAAGCTCCGGTGCGACCGACGGCGGCACGACCGCGCGCGTTTTCGGCACGTTTCTCACGTGGCTTTCGGAGAAAAACACCGCGGTGTTTGTTGTGGCGACGGCGAACGACGTGTCGCAACTGCCGCCGGAACTGTTGCGCAAAGGGCGGCTCGACGAAATTTTTTACGTGGATCTGCCCAGCGAAGAGGAACGCCTGGAAATTTTCCGGATCCATATCGTCAAGCGCCGGCGGGATCCGAAGGACTTCGATCTCGAAACCCTGGTGGCGGCCAGCCCGGATTTCAGCGGCGCGGAAATCGAGGAAGCCATCATCAGCGCGCTTTACGACGCATTTTACCAGAAGCAGGAACTGACGACAGAGCACATTCTGACCACGCTCAACCAGACCGTTCCGCTGGCCAAGACGATGTCGGAGAAGGTCAGTTCGCAGCGCAACTGGGCGGTGGGCCGCGCGCGCAACGCCAGCGTGCCGCAGCTGATGAAAGCCGAGCTGGAGATGCGGCGGATGGAATTGTGATGCGACGCTGAAGTTATGAGTCCATTCTGGGGAAGTTTTGCCGAGCATTTCAAGGGTTGCGGCCGCAATGCCACTCTCTTCCTGATCGCCTTGGGCGCCTTCGCCGGTTTGATTGTTCTGGCCGCGTTTCTGGAGGAAAACCTTGGCATGCATCGGTTCTGCGCCTATGCCCTGCGCGCTGCCGGGGGAATTGGGCTGATGACAGGCATCTGGCTGTGCGTGGCCATTCGGCGGTCGTTGGCGCGCCGCCGCCAGCGGTTGAGATTTCCACAACTATCGAGTGACGAACTGGACAAGGCCCGGTCTAAACTCCGGAACAGGCAAAGCCGGAAAAGTTTATGAGTTGTGTTTGCATCCTGACTCCCGTGGTGATCGCGGCATGGCCGGCGTTCAGCGCGGCGGTGGCAGCCGCGGCGGTGTCGCTCGGCTACACGATCGTCGAGGAAGGTATCCAGCAACATCAAACCAGCCAGGTCAGCGGGGTGGGCGAACGCAAGGTCAATCTCGAAATCGAGCAGAGTGAGATTGTCACCAACCAGCTGGGCCGCGACCAGCGGATTCGGGTCACGCGTGGCGACGTGACGGTGACGTTTTCGCGCGACGCGCGCGGGCGGGCCTCGATTTGCGTGACCGGGCCGGGCCATTCGGACGAGGAACTGCGGGCTGTCGGCGAGGAATTGAGCCGTCGCGTGGTGCAAAAATATGTGCATCAACGGCTGATCGAGGAAATTCGCACGCGACAGTTTGTCGTGGTGGAGGAGGAAGTGGATGAGAACAACACCATCCGGCTCAAGGTCCGGCATTGGGACGGGTGAGCCGTGATCCGTGATGCGTGAACCGATGCGGTAACGACTTGGGCAAGCAACATTTAACAATCAACAATCAACTCTCAATCGACTCCTATGCCCGAACGCGAATTTGACATCACCATTGCGCCGGACGGCAGCGTCGAGGTGCATGTAAAAGGTTACAAAGGCAAGAGCTGCCTGGAAGCGATGAAGATCTTCGAGAAGGTGGTGGGCGAAATGAAATCGCAGCGCGAGACAAGCGAATTTTACGAGCCGGACGAGCGGGTGCAGTTCAACATCGAGCAAAAGCATTAG
>CAZFOA010000198.1:0-6789 GCA_964520205.1 uncultured Verrucomicrobiota bacterium
TCTATTGCGCGAAGGCGCTGCTGGACATCCTTGAGGAGCCGGCGCGATTGACGCCGGCTGGTAATTCCGAATCAATGCAGCCCTGAATTATGTCTGCAGTCCCACCAAGCTTTCTCATTCTGAGCGACGTCCATTTTGGCGCTTTTGCAGTGACCAAAGACTTCGCACTGGCAACAAACCCGCCTAAGCATGAAATGCGCGGGGCTGTGCCGATGAAGGAGGCTCTCATTCGACAGCGGCGGGTTCATGATTGTTGGGAGCCTGGAGTGGGGTTTGATTTGCCATTAAACCATCGTTTAACGGCAAATCGTGCTGCCGAATGCTTCTCGCTGCATTGGCGGGTGGAAGGAAGTGAAATGCAATAATGCCTTATTTTTTAGAAATTTAAGCGCATTTCCTTGTGTGAGAGAATGGTGGGTTGGGTGGGACTTGAACCCACGACCAACGGCTTAAAAGGCCGCTGCTCTACCGACTGAGCTACCAACCCAAATGCTCCGGCGCTTTCAATTCTGTCGGAACTCAACCCGCACCGAAGAAAGGCAAGCCCAATTGAAAGTGCCGCAAAACCTTATCAACAATCGAGGTCCCCGCAAGATTTTTCCCTCGCCTCGCCGCAAAAACGGCAACCATTCACACCCCGCCGAAGGCCACATTGTCCTAATGGAAAACTGGCATTTTGTTAATAAATGTTATCTTGTGTTTGACAAGAATCAGTCACGCTGATCTACTGTCGGCGACACTCCTAAACCGAATGGTTCAGGGTATTGTTGTGGTTCTTTGAATTTCAGACCGATTTCGACCCGGATTCCTGGTAGGGATCGGGGTCAAGGTTCTCCATTACCCCACTGTTATTGATTCGAAATTCCCCGGGCTTCTCGATCACCCCCTGATTGATTAGCCCGGTTTTTTTATGCTCGCACCCCGCCGGCGGGCCGATGTCGCGCAGCCTCAGGGCTGTCAGCGGCCCGTGAGGCGATGCTACCCATGAACCGGCTGGGGTCGAAGGCGGGAGGCGGGCTTGGAAAAGCGGCGCTGAAGACGCACGCACTCCAAACGCTTCGCGTCAACCGGAGCCATGAGACGACGCGAAGCGTTTGGAATACTAATGCGCCTCGAGCCAGTTGGAACCGATACCGAGTTCCACGACAATCGGAACGTCCAATGCAATCGCCGTTTTCATTTTTTCCTCGACCAGCAGCCGGACTTCGGATTCTTCGTCCTGGCAGAGATCGAAAACCAGTTCGTCGTGGACCTGGAGCAGCATCTTCGTGTTGAGTTTTCGCCGGGTGAGTTCGCCGTGGATGTTGACCATCGCGATTTTGATCATGTCCGCGGCAGTGCCCTGGATGGGGGCGTTGATGGCGTTGCGTTCCGCGGCGCTGCGGACGGTGTTGTTGGAGGAGCGGATATCGCGGAGATAACGCCGGCGGCCGGTGACCGTTTCGGCAAAGCCATGCTCCCGGGCAAAGGCGATGGTATCGTCCATGTATTTGCGGATGCCGGGAAACTGACTGAAATATTGAGTGATGATTTCGGCGCCTTCCTTTCGGGGAATGCCGAGGCGCTGAGCGAGGCCAAAAGCGGAAATGCCGTATGCAATGCCATAATTAACCATCTTGGCCTTGCGGCGCATCTCCGGCGTGACGGAGTCCAGCGCCACGCCGAAAACTTTTGCCGCCGTCGCGGTATGAACGTCCAAGCCGGTTTTGAAAGCTTCCAACAGGCCGGGTTCACGGCTCAGACCGGCGATGATCCGCAATTCAATCTGGGAATAATCCGCCGAAAGCAGCCGGTGCCGGCCGTCGCGCGGCACAAAAGCTTTGCGGATTTCCTGTCCCTGATCCGTGCGGATGGGAATGTTCTGCAGGTTCGGATCCTGCGAATTCAATCGCCCGGTCGCGGTCATCACCTGGTTGTAAGTGGTGTGGACCCGGCCCGACCCGGGCCAGATCGCGGCCGGCAAGGCGTCGGCGTAAGTGGATTTCAATTTCGCCGCCGCGCGGTACTCGAGCAGCCGCCGGACGATCTCATGATCCGGCGCGAGGGTCAGCAATGTCTGCTCGTCGGTGGCATACTGGCCGCTCTTGGTTTTTTTCGGATTTTCGGCGATTTTCAAATGCTCGAAGAGAACTTCGCCGAGCTGCCGCGGCGAGTTCAGATTGAATTCGCGTCCGGCCATCCGGCCAATGGTCTTCTCAGATTGGTCCATTTCCTTCGAAAGCTGCGCGGCAAAATCCGCCAGCGCGGCGGAGTCCACCCGGATCCCCTCGTGTTCCATATCCACCAGCACGGGAATCAGGGGCGCTTCGATTTCGTAGAACACTCGTTCCTGGTGTTTTTGCCGGAGCAACGGTTCGAGCGCGGCGCGCAGTTGCAGCGCGATGTCCGTTTGTTCGACCGCAAACTCCCCGCTGCGTTCCACCGGCGCATCGCCCAGATGGAGCTGTTGCTGTTTTGGCGCTCCGGCCGGCTTCCCGGCGCGGTAACCGAGGCAGGCCTCCGACAAATAATCCAGCCCATGCCGCATCTCCGGCTCGATCAGACTGTGCGCAATCATCGTGTCGAAAAGTTTTCCGCGAACCAAAAGACCGCGCCACCGGAGCACGCTCAAATCGAACTTGAGGTCATGCCCGACTTTTTCGCTGCGGTCGGATTCGAACACCGGCCGAAACTCCTCCAAAACATCGGCGGCATTCACGTCATCGTCCGGCATCGGCACGTACCAGCCGGCGTGCGGCTGGAGGGAAAAAGCCAGTCCGGTAAGACGCGCGGCTTTCGGGTTCTCGCCGGCAATTTCCGTTTTAAAACTGAAGGCGGGCGCGGATTGAAGCGATTGGATGAGCTTCGACCTTTGTGCCGGCGTGATTACGGTTTGATAATCGTGCGGCAGATCGGCGAGGGTTTTCAGGCTGGGTGCCGGAGTCCCGGCCTTCGGCACGAAATCTTTGGCGCCGTCCCTGGGGTCGGCGTGTCGAACGGGAAGCCGTGGGTCTGCTTGACCCCTGCTCGTCTCCGGCGCTGCTCCGGATCGAACGGACGCCGCGCCGCCCGGGCTGCTTTCAACTTGAGGAACGGTGTCCACGCCCTGCCCGCCGTCAGCGTCCCGCAATGCGGGATTTGCGTCCTCCGGCTGAAACCCGCGCCCGGCCTTGAACTCGTCCCCGAACAAACGCCGTCCAATCGAATTGAACTCGAACTCGACGAGCAGGCCTTTGAGCCTGTCCGCGTCCGGTGGCCGCAGTTTCAGCGATTCCAGCTCCGGTGAACACGGCGTGTCGCACTGGATTGTCACCAGTTTTTTGGATAGCAGCGCCAGTTCGCGGTTGGCGGCCAGCGATTCCTTGACCCGGCCTTTTAATCCGTCCGTGTGCGCCAGCAAGTTTTCCACCGTGCCAAACTCGGCGATCAGCTTAATCGCGGTTTTCTCGCCGATGCCGGGCACACCGGGGATGTTGTCGGAGGAATCACCCATCAACGCCAGCACGTCCACGACCTGTTCCGGTCGTTGAATCCCCCAGCGTTGCCGGATTTCCGGCACGCCCAGAATCTCCACTTCGTCCCCGGCGCGCCCGGGTTTGTACATAAACGTGTTGGTGTCCACCAGTTGGCCGAAATCCTTGTCGGGAGTGACCATGAACGTCTGGAAACCCGCCTGTTCCGCGCGCCGCGCCAGCGTGCCAATGATGTCGTCGGCTTCATAACCGTCGCAGACGAGCACGGGGATGTGGAACGATTCGATCATTCGCCGCACGTGGGGCAGCGCCGCCGCGAGGTCTTCGGGCATCTCCTGGCGCGTGGCCTTGTATTCCGGATAAGCCACGTGCCGGGCGGTGGGCGCTTGGGTGTCGAAGGCGACCGCCAGGTGGGTCGGCTGTTGGTTGCTGAGAATGTCGAGGAGCGTCTGGGTAAAACCGTAAAGCGCCGAGGTGTTGACGCCCTTGGAAGTGAGAATCGGGCGGCCGATAAAAGCGAAGTGCGCCCGATACACGAGCGCCATGCCGTCGAGGAGAAAAAGCCGTTTCGCCATGCGGCAATAGTAACCGGCTGCCCGCAAAAAAGGAGCGAAGAATTCAGTGGCGAGGAAGTATCTCGGCGCTTGTTTCAACCCGCGAATCGTGCGATAACCAAAGAGCTAGCCTTGGAAATTGAATGTCGGAAAACTATTTATGCGTGGCCCTGCGGCCGAGACGGCTGACCCTCCTTTTGGTGTTCATGCTGGCTGGGAGCGTTCCGGCCGCCGGCCGCGAAGCGCAGGCGCTCCGGCTCGGCTACTTTCCCAACATCACCCACGCCCAGGCCCTTTACGCGCGCGCCACCGGTGAATTTGAAAAGAAAATCGGCGTCCGGATCGAATGGATCGCTTTCAACGCCGGCCCCACCGCCATCGAATCCCTGTTTGCCGACGCTGTGGACGCAACGTTTGTCGGTCCCAGTCCGACGATCAATGGCTATATTAAATCCAAAGGTGAGAAGTTTGCCATAGTGGCGGGGAGCGCCAGCGGCGGGACGGGACTGGTGGTGCGGAAGGATTCGGGCATCCGGAGCGACAAAGATTTTGCCGATAAAACAATCGCCACCCCGCAGCTCGGAAACACGCAGGACGTTGCCGCGCGCGTCTGGTTCGCGGAAAAGGGCTATCGCCTGCGCGAACGGGGCGGCAACGTCTCACTGGTGCCGCTGTCCAATCCCGACCAGCTCACCCTGTTCCGGAAGAAGCAGATTGACGGCGCCTGGACGGTGGAGCCGTGGCTGGCCCGGCTGGAGGTGGACGGCGGCGGCGAATTGTTTCTGGACGAGAAATCGCTCTGGCCCGACGGCAAATATGTGACGACCCATCTGGTGGTGAGCCGGACGTTTCTCGCCGACAACCAGGCGACCCTGCGGAAACTGATCGCCGCGCTGGTCGAAGTCACGCAGGAGATCAATTCCAACAAGACGGCCGCCGCTTCCATTTTGAACGCGCAACTCCAGAAGGAAACCGGAAAGGCGCTCAAGGCTGAGGTGATTCAAAAGGCCCTGGGCCGGGTCGAGTTCACCTGGGATCCCCTGTGCGCGTCGTTGAAGCAATCCGCCGAGGCGTCCCGCCGCATCGGGTTTATCCGGAAGGACCCCGCGCTCGGCGGCATTTATTCCCTGAACCTGTTGAACGACGTGTTGAAGGAAAAAAACCTGCCGTCGGTCGAAGGCCCGGCGTTTTAGCCATGGCTGCTGAAGCCCATCCGCCCGCCGCCGCCGTGACGGAACGCCCGGTCAAACTGAAGCTGACCGGCGTCTCGAAGACTTATTGGAACGGGTCGCAGGTCGTCGAAGCGTTGCAGCCGGTCAACACGGAGATTCGGGAGGGTGAATTTGTGGTGTTTTTTGGCCCGTCGGGCTGCGGAAAAAGCACGCTGCTCAACATCATCGCCGGATTTGAAGACGTTACCAAAGGCGAAATCACACTGGACGGCAAGCCGGTGGAAGGACCGCATCACGACCGGCTCATGTTGTTCCAGGAACACGGGCTGTTTCCCTGGTTGAACGTGATCGAGAACGTCATGTTCGGCTTGCGGCGCAAATACCGCTTCAAATGGAAAGCCCGCCGTGAAAAAGCGCGTCAGTTCCTCCAAATGGTCCACTTGGAAGAATTCGAAAAGGCGGCGATTCACGAACTGTCCGGCGGAATGAAACAACGGGTGGCGCTGGCCCGGGCGCTCGCGCCCGATCCGAAGGTGCTGCTGGTGGATGAACCCTTCCCCGCGCTCGATGCGCTCACGCGCGCCAAATTGTATTGGGACATCCAGGAAATCTTCCAACGCACGAAAAAAACGATCGTCCTGGTCACCCACGACCCGCGCGAGGCGGCTTGCCTGGGCGACCGGGTGCTGGTGTTCTCCGGCCGGCCGGGACGTGTCAAAGCGGACATCACCATCGAACTCCCGCGCCCGCGCGACATCAACGATCCCGTCGTGGCGGAATGCGCCAATGGCATCATGGCGCAACTGGAGGCGCCCGGCGAATGAAAGTCTCGCAACGCAGCATCAAGTACTACGTCTTCGGGTTTTACCTGTTGATTCTGGTGACGTGGCAGATGTTGTTCTCGGCCCAGATCATTCCCGATTACATGTTTCCTTCGCCATTGCAGGTCGGTCAGCGCCTGTGGGAACTGACAAGGGACAATTATCTCTGGCCGAGCGTCAAAGCCACCTTCCAGCGGATGGGCATCGGCTTTTCCATCGCCGCCTCGGCCGGCTTGTTGATCGGCTTGTTCATGGGCATGAGCCGCGTGGTGAACGGTTGCCTGCGGTCCCTGTTCCTGGGCCTGCAAACGCTCCCCACCGCGGCGTGGGTCCCCGTTTCGTTGCTGATCTTCGGCCTCAGCGAGCATGGAATCTATTTCGTCATCATCATGAGTTCAGCCCCCGCGGTCGCGATCGCAACCTCGGACGGGATCCAGCATATCCCGCCCATCTATTTGCGGGCGGCGCGCACGCTGGGCACGCCGGGCTACGCGATGCCGACGCGCGTGATGCTGCCGGCGTCGCTGCCCAGCATCGTCACGGGCATCAAACTGGGCTGGACTCTGGCCTGGCATGGAGGCGTCTCGGCCGAACTCATCAAATCGACCATCGGCCTGGGTTTCCTGCTGCAGATGGGACGGGAGTTGAACGACGCCGCGCAAGTCATCGGCATCATGGTGTTGACGATCCTCTTCGGTTTGCTGCTCGACCGGTTTTTCTTTGGGCTGATCCAAAAGCGGATTCTGATCCGCTGGGGCCTGGCGCAGAAGTCGTGAGCGGCTTGTTCCGG
>CAZFOA010000199.1:0-6757 GCA_964520205.1 uncultured Verrucomicrobiota bacterium
TCCAGCCGTACGTTCCTTGCAAACCTGATGTTTAGCGATTATGGTCTGCGGAAACTGTTTTTGGGGTGATATGAAACGACGTTTGCTTTTCGGCCTGGTGACACTCGCGCTGGCGGTCAACCTGTTCATCGGGGCGCGCACTTATAGCAATTCAGCCCAGGCGGCGGAGAAAGATTCCGCCTACCCCAACCTGAAACTCTTTTCCGAAGTCATGGAAAAGGTCAGGAAGGACTACGTGGACGGGCAGAACCTGAGTTACCAGGATCTCGTTCGCGGCGCGCTCAAGGGGATGATCGACAAACTGGATCCGCACAGCGAATTTCTGGATCCGGACCAATACCAGGAACTGCAGAGCGACACCGAAGGCCACTTTGGCGGGTTGGGCATTGTGATTGCCCTGAGGGACAACTCCGTGACGGTGGTGGCGCCGATGGAAGGCACTCCGGGATACAAAGCCGGCATCCTGCCCGGGGACCGCATCGTCAAGATTGACGGCGCCAGCACGGAAAGCATGAGCCTGGCGGACGCGGTAAAAGTCCTGCGCGGTGATCCCGGCACCGACGTGACACTCACCCTCCTTCGACCCTCGTCCGGGCAGGTCAAGGACTACCGGCTGACGCGCGCGATCATCAACGTGGACATGGTCAAGGACATCAACGGCAAGAAGGACTTTCCGATCGGCCCGGATAAAATCGGTTACATCCGCCTGATTCAGTTTGGCGAAAAAACCAGCGACGACCTGGAAGCGGCGTTGAAGAATCTGAAAGCACAGGGCATGCAGGCGCTCGTCCTCGATTTGCGCTGGAATCCGGGCGGCTTGCTGGATCAGGCGGTCGAAGTCTGCGAGAAATTTCTCCCGCACAACCAGTTGATCGTGTCCACCGAAGGGCGCAATCGCGGCCAGGACAGCGTGCGCCGCGCCGGCGGTCGCGGCGATGAGGCCGTCAACCGCGACGGTTCGGCGATGCCCGTCGTGGTGCTGGTAAACCCGTGGAGCGCGAGCGCGTCCGAAATCGTCGCCGGCTGCCTGCAGGATTTGCACCGCGCCATCGTGCTGGGCGAAAAAACATTCGGCAAAGGCTCGGTGCAGAGCATCATTCCCCTGGACGACGGTTCCGCACTGCGGCTCACCACGGCCAAGTATTACACTCCGAGCCACAAGGTGATCCATGAAGTCGGCATCACACCCAACGTGATCGTCCCGGTCACCGACGAACAGGACCACAACCTCCAGCTCAAATACACTCCGGGCGGGATTGAAATTCTGGAAGACAAAGACCGCGAAAAAATCAAGGATATCCGCGATCCGCAGTTGGATCGAGCCGATGATTTGCTCAAGGGCATCCTGCTCTTCACGGAGCGCGCCCCGGAACGAACCGGACGGACGGACGGAAAAATTGCGGCCATCCAAGCCGGCGCAAGGTGAGGAGCGCCGGCGCCAAACCGGGGCATTCGACCGGCGGTTCGCGCTTCGATCGTCCTCCTCCGACCCTGACATGACCCTGCTCGCCTTCGAAACTTCGTGCGATGAAACCAGCGTCGCAGTGGTTCAGAATGGGCGCGTTTTGTCGAGTGTCGTCTCGTCGCAAATCCGGCTGCATTCGGAATATGGCGGCGTGGTGCCGGAACTGGCGGCGCGCGAACACTTGCGGAATCTGATGCCCGTGGCGCGGGCGGCAATGAGCCGGGCGCGGATCGAGCCGCAGGCATTGGATGCGGTCGCCGCCACCCGCGGACCCGGTTTGCCCAGCGCGCTGATGGTCGGCTGCAAGGCGGCGCAGGCCATGGCGTTTGTGCTGCGCAAACCATTCCTGGGAATTCACCATCACGAAGCCCACCTGTATTCGCCCTGGATCATCGGCGAACCGCCAGCCGAGGATTTCGCCGGATTTGAACCCAACGTGTCGTTGATCGTGAGCGGGGGCCACACGATGCTCGTGCATGTGCGGAGCGTGCTGGAACATCGGCTGCTGGGCGCGACGTTGGATGACGCCGCGGGGGAGTGTTTCGACAAGGCCGGCAAACTGATGGGTCTCCCCTACCCGGCCGGACCGGAAATCGACCGGCTGTCGGAACGGGGAAACCCCAAAGCCTTTGAATTCCCCCGGCCAATGATCCGTGATGCCAATGATGATTTCAGTTTCAGCGGATTAAAAACTTCGGTCCGCTATTTTCTTCGGGATCATCCCGAAGTGCTGAATGACAGCCGCCGCCTCGGGGACCTTTGCGCGAGTGTGCAGGCGGCGATCGTGGACGTGCTAGTGGCCAAAACGCTGAAGGCGGCCGGGCGGCTCCGTGTTTCCTGCGTGACGGCATCCGGGGGGGTGACGTGCAATCGCGCCCTGCGCCGGGAACTCGCCGCCGCCTGCGGGCGCGCCGGGCTGAAATGGCGCCTCGCCGAACCGGGCCTGTGCACCGACAACGCGGCGATGATCGGAATCCTGGCGGAACGCAAACTTTTGAACGGCGGCGGGATGATTTCGTCCGACGAAGAAATTATTCCCGATTGGCCATTGAGCGGCGCCGTCACCGCAACCACGCGCGCGATGTCGTGACTGTGGAGCCCCACCTCATTGCGGTGGCGATTGCACCGGCAGCTCCAGCGTGAATGTGGCTCCTTTGCCCGGGCCATCGCTGTGGGCGAGCAGCGTGCCGCCCATCTCTTTGGCCGCCCGCAGCGAGCTATGGAGGCCGAAACCGTGGCCTTCCTTCCGCGTGGTGAATCCATGATTGAAAAGCTTGGCGAGATTCTCGGGCGGGATGCCCACGCCATTGTCGATCACCGCGATGCGCACGCAACCGCCGGCGGTGCCCACGCGCAGAGTGATGCATTTGTCCGGCTGGTTTGATTCATCGCAGGCGTATTTGGCGTTGCGAATCAAATTCACCAGTATCTGCAGGACTTTGTGCTTCTGCACCGTGATCTCCGGGATTTGCGGCTCGAATTCACGAACGAGCTTCACCGCATGACGCATTAATGCGCCGGTGTTCATTCGCAGCGCGTCCTCGACCAGGTCGGTGGCCCGCGCGGTTTCCGACACCCCGGAAATTTTGGAATAACTTTGCTGGATCGTCACGATGTCCTTGATGTGGTCCAGGTTCTTGCGGACTTCCTCCATCTCTTTGAGCAGGCTGGATTGTTCGCCGACCAGATTTTCCGCCAATTGGGAGAGATACTCGGGCAACTGCTTGCCCTTGGAATCGTGCGTCATGAACTCGCCGATGTCCGCCTCATGTTCGCGCATCAAGGCGGCCACGCGGGCGATATATGCAATCTTGGATTTCTTCAGTTCGTCGGCAACGATGGTGGCGGAGATATTGATGCTATTGAGCACGTTCCCGACGTTGTGGAGCACGCTGGTCGCCACTTCCGCCATGCCGGCCAGCCGGGAGGCGTGGGCCAATTCCCCCTGTGCCTGCTTCAATTGATCCTCGCCCCGCCGACGCCCGGTGACGTCGCGCGAGTTCAACACCAGGCGTGCGACGCCCGGGTCGTCAAACCGGTTCCGGCAGATCACTTCGAGATAACACCAGGATCCGTCCCGGCGGCGAAACCGGCATTCGTGTGTCAACTGGAGACCCGGGCTTCTCAGCGCCTTCCCGAATGCCTCGGTCGCGCCCGCGAGATCCTCCGGATGCACCAGGTCCAACAGTTTGGTGCCGACGAGTTCCTCGGGTTGGTATCCCAGAGTCTGTGTCAACGAGGGGCTGTTGTACTGAAAGATTCCGTCTTGATCGAGGATGGAGAGGATGTCGAGCGAGTTTTCCGTCAGGGTGCGGAAATACATTTCGCGCAAGGCCAGATGAGTTGCGGCCTGTCTGCGGTGCGTGCGGTCCTGGACCGCTTGAACGGCGCGACGCACCGCCGGGATCAGCCGGTTGATCCCGGATTTCGGAACATAATCCATGGCGCCACATCTCAGACCCTCGATGGCGGTTTCTTCACCGATGACTCCTGAAATGAGGACGAACGGCGTGTCCGGAGACTTTTGGCGAGCCGCTTCCAAAGCCTGAAGGCCGGTGCAGCTGGGCAGCCGGTAATCGCCGAGAATGACATCGAAAGAATTCTTCTCCAAACCCGTCAGCAGATCCGGGATATTATCCACCACGACCATCCGGGTGCGGAATCCCTCCTTATCCAGGACCGCCCGGACATACTCGGCGAAATCCGGATCATCCTCGAGATAAAGGATATTTAGCGCCTCGTCCATAACCCCAGTTGAGCCGCTTTGTAACTAGCGGCCGTTAATAATCCCACATGCTGATGCCATTGCGAAATTGCTATCGGTGCTATCGGCAGTAAACCTGCAAAACTTAATGAAATATACGGAAGCAGCCTCGATTAAACCCACCCCGGCAGACTCTAAGTGTCTATCGCAAGCGCACTGCCCGCGATGCCGCAGAACCAAACCCGGCAAAATCGGCCCCATTCGGGACTCCGCGCGTCGAGTAAAGAAGTTCCAGTAAACTGCAGCATTGGACACCCTTAATCGGGTTGTTACTTTTCAATTTCTGTCAATATCTTGTGGACGGCTTGTTAATATATCCTGCTTGCCAGGAGGCTGGATTTGGCGGGAGTCTCTCCCGGAGTAGCGGACTTCACCTCCAGCGAGTTTGGCTTGTCCGGCTCCGGGGCGGCCGGCGTTTTGGAGCCAGGGCACCGTTCGTTGGAGCGCGGATGTTTCGAACTCTGAAAGGACACTGAGCTATGGCAAGACAAGCAGGAATCTTCAGAAACCAATCCTTCCATATCAAGGCGCCGTCGGCGAAAAAGGTCATGTTGGTCGGTGATTTCACGAATTGGCAGCAGCAGGCCATTCCGATGAAACGGGGCAACGACGGCATGTGGAGAACAACTCTGGGCTTGGGACCCGGCACGCATAACTACCTGTTTATCGTGGATGGCGCGTGGTGTGACGATCCGGAATGCCCGGTGCGCGTGCCCAATCCATTCGGCGGCGAGAACATGATACGCGTGGTTTCCTGACCCTTCGGCTCCGTCGGACTCTCGAGCCGCCGGTTTGGGCCTGCGACCGCGCGCGGCGGCGGCCAGGCCGGCGTTATTTCAGGTCCCGCCCGTCAGCCAGACTCGGGCTCTGCCCATTTCAGACGGCTGGAAATATTCAACGGGAACAGGCCGGATGCCCTTGGCGGTGAACAGCAGCGCCAGCTCCTCCAACGGCTTGTCACCCACGATCGCAATCTTCTCAATCAACGAATCGAATCGGGCTTGGAAAGACAGGTCCCCCCAGTTGCCTTCCTGGGCCGTGCCCTGGAAATTTTCGACGAGGATCAGGAACCGGCCTCGGCCCTGTTGCTGGATGAGTTCGGCCGCCGATTTTTGCACTTCGGCCAATTCAGGCTGCGTCAGCTTTCCGCTGATCTTGATCGTGATGACACCCTCCAACAGCCCCACGAATACGGCGCTCATATGGTTTCCTTTCGGTTGTTTCCGTATTGACGACCGCGTCCTCGCCGGGCTGATGACCCGGTCTCAATCCGGCAAGGCCCGCCACTGCCAACGGGCGATGTATGGATCCATCCGCACGAGAATAAAGTAAGCCAGGCGCTGCTTGATTCTCCGCCAGATTGTCCGTGATGCCCGCCACGCCTCACGCTCGACGCGTCGGCTGTGCTTCAGGTTCCCGGCAAAAACCTCGCGGGCTTCGCCGGCAATCCGGCCATTCTGGAATCGGAGCATCAACTCGTAGTTAATCTGCAGACTGCGCTGGTCGAGGTTGGACGACCCGACATACACCGTATCATCGACGATGATCAGTTTTGAATGCAGCACCTGCGGTTGGTATTCGAAAATGTCAACGCCTTCATGCAGGAAACGGCGATACAAGCTTTGCGCGGCCAGTTGCGAAACCAGGACGTCGGTCTTTCCGGCCAGTATCATTTGCACCTGACCGCCGCGCTGCACCACCTGGGCCAGGTCCCGCCGCAGCCGCCGGGTGGGTAAAAAATACGCCATCAATATTTGGACATTGCGCGCCGACATCAGGTCGTCGTGCAGCGCGGTGGCGATCGGACTTTGCCCCCTGCCGGGTCCGCCAAGGAGAATCTGCTCCGTCGGCAATGTGACCGCCTTTTTGGCGTCAAATCGCCGCAGGCGCATGAAAAGTTTATGGCGAAAATCCGCGCGGGCGAACATTTCCTCAAACGAGGACGCCAATTTCGCCGCCAGCGGCCCGCCGAGCTTGAGTCCCAGATCGAGCCAGCCGGAAGCAACGCCGTCGCCTTCATATTCCGTGGCGATGTTAAAACCTCCGACAAAAGCCACCCTGCCGTCGCACACCAGCATCTTCCGGTGATCGCGAAACCAGAATCGCTTCAAGGCGAGTGGATTGAAGTATCGCGCCTCGCCGCCGGCACTGCGCAAGGAATCCCAAAAATGGTGCGGAAGACCGATTGAACCCACGGCGTCCACGAGCACCTGGACGCGGACGCCCCGACGCTGCGCGTTGACCAACGCCTCTCGGAATCGCTCGCCGAGCGGATCGGCGGCATAAATGTAGGTTTCGAGGCAAATGGAAACCGCCGCCGCCTCGATCGCGCTCAACATCTGGGGAAAAATCGCGTTCCCGGCGCAGTACCAATGGCAGGTGGTGTTGGCTTCGGCCGGCAACATGCCCCACAACACTATGTCGTGGTCTGCGACTTTACAATCCAACAGAATCTCGGGTAGTGGTGCGTTTTGGCGTCTCGGTGGGGCGAGCGTCCTCGCGCCTGCGCCGCCGAAGCGGCTTCGTCG
>CAZFOA010000200.1:0-6687 GCA_964520205.1 uncultured Verrucomicrobiota bacterium
CGGTCATGGCGGTTCGGTATCAGTATGGCTGCCGGGAATCGCGCAGAATGAGCTAATGGATTTCCACGACGTCGCCCGGTTGCAGCGGGAGATCTTTGCCTTCGAGGAGTTGGCCTGGATTCGTCTGAATGTCCTGCCCGCTTCGGTGGATGACGATGCTGGCAGGATCCGAGGAGGCGGCATAGACCGCTTTGACAATGGCCTGGGAGAGGGTGAGGCCAGCCGACCAATCGACGATATGATTATTCACCGGGCCGATGAACGTCACGGTTGGCCCGGGATGGGGCTGCGTTTGCAATTGCATCAAGGCATCCCTCTGGCCGGCGAGGTACGCGAGGCGCGCTTGGGAATCTGCTTTGGATTTCGACACACAGCCGGCGGACCCGAGCGTGAACAAGACGACAAGCCCGAGACGTGCTGCAATCGCAAATGATTTTTCGGATCGGTCGGCCATGAGCAACTATTCCAGTTTCTTCAGAATGTCTTCAAAGCCGCCTTCGATGGGCTCGATCTCGATCCGTCCGGCCGGTTTGGGTGCGGAAGGGGGCGGCGGCTCGGCTTTCTTACCGGCCTTGGGCGCCGCGGGCATGGGTGGCAACGGATCAGCGGACGGCAGCGCGTCGGACGATTCGCTGTCCGGGGCTTCGGAGTTTTCATCCGGGATGTGCCAGTTCTTGCGGCTGTCCAGCCAGGTGCGATACCGCTGAAAACTCCACATGCCATGGTCGGCGCCGGTTTCGAGGGCGGAAATGATTTTGAAGAAATCCCGGTTGCGAATGAAATTCTTGACGGCGTGAGTGGCCACCAGGACTTCGCACTCCGGCACGCGGATGTTCAGGTCGGGACGGAAGTGAAGGCGCTGGGAAATGACCGCCAGCAGGCAATCGGCGAGTTGGGCGCAAACTCCGGCTTGGATTTCAGCCGGAAAGGCGGCGGCGACGCGTTGCAGCGCTTCGGCGCAGGTGGAGGAATGGACGGTGGCCATGACGAGATGCCCGGTTTCCGACGCGTTCAGGGTGAGCCGCATGGTTTCCGGCTCGCGCATTTCGCCCACCATCAGAACGTCGGGATCTTCACGCAGCGCATCGAGCAAACCCTGTTCGAAACTGGGCGTATCGCGGCCGACTTCGCGCTGGCGGATGTAGGCTCGGCGCGGGCGGAACGTATATTCAATCGGGCTTTCCAGGGTCACGATATGCCGGGATTCGGTCAGGTTGATTTCCTGGATGAGGGCTGCGAGGGTGGAGGATTTGCCGGAGCCGGTGGGACCGCTCACCAGGATGAGGCCATGCGGATGCGCGACCAGTTTTTTCAGGTCCGGATGGAGGTTGAGTTTCTCGAGGGTGGCCTGGAAGGAGGCGAGCAACCGGATGGCGAAGCCGATGCCGCGCGATGTTTGGAAGATATTGATCCGGCAACGCACGCCCTGGATGGTTTTGGACAAATCCGCCGAGCGGCGTTCCAGAAATTGCGGCCAGTGGGCATCGCCAATCAATTCCCGGGCGAATCCCAACAGGGTTTGGGCGGGGATCGGCTCACCGGTAGTCCGCAACGAACCGCGGATACGCAGCGCGGGAGACACCCCGGCTTCCAAGTGCAGATCGCTGGCGCCCTGTTGCCGTGCGGTCGCAATCAAAGAGTCCAGAGCCATGGGTTGAGTTTACCAGCCGTTGCTGAAAAACTCAAAACCATTCAGGAGTCCCGGTTCAAGACAGCAGGAAGGTGGACCGGGGGCTGGAAAGGAAGTGGGGATGAACGAAGGCGGAGAGGAGGGAGGAGGTTGGAATGGCGGGAAAGCAGGCTGAGCTGCATGCGAAGAAACCGGCGCGGTTGTACCGAGGTTTGAGCCCGACAGCTAATAGCGGTAAGCCAGCTGGAACCCAACCTGATTGCTGGAATACGCGAATCCTGGAACGTTCGAGGAGTTTTTGCTGGCCGAATAAAACAGGGACACGGTTCCCCGACGCTTCAAGACCACGGTATTCAAGCTGGCACTGACGAAACTGTAATTATCCTGACGGCTGTCCGTGGCTCCATGGTAGAGCGTATTGGCGTAACCGCCCGTCAATCCGAGGAAGAACCTTTTCAACAAACGCTGCGTGAGGTTCACATTGATGCTGGTGGCTTCGGCTGTTTGACCGGCAAAGTACGAAGCGCTGAGGTTGCGAGCTCCGTTCAAGGAAAGGGTTGTGACCTCAAACGGCTGGTACGTGATGGCTGCGCCGAAGACGGGGGTGATGAGTTGGGAGTTGGTGGAATCCAGGAACTGGCGGAATTCGCTTCCGCCGTTTATGGAAAGGTTCACCTTGTGAGCCACGCGCCACGTGATGCGCCCTTGCAGTTGCTCATGCGTCATGTTCGCGCCGGCGTCCACAGCCGTGTAGCCGAACTCGACACCGCCGGCAGCGGCAAGATTGGGTCCCCATTCGTGATTCAGCCAGTCGAGAGTTGACCAGTCGCGCGAGCTGGTGAAACCGGTCGCGTACTGGAGGTTCTGGCTGGCACCCAGTTCCAGGGAATTATCGCTGTTGATCTGCCACGCGGCTTTGAGGGAGGTCAAATAAGTTTGCTGATCGGTCTGCTGGGCGGTTTGGACTTGCGGGTCGGACGTGATCGCGCAATTCTGGACCAGCCCCAATTTCCAATCCTCATAACTGGTGTCGCCGGCCAGGTTGATCAAATGGTCCACGGAGTCGCGAAAATGCGAGTCCGAGTAAAGCAGGAACGTCGGTGTGTAATCGAATTTCCAGACGCGTCCCAGGTCGAGCTCGATTCCGGGTGAAATCTGTTGGATGAGGGTGCTGTGCGCCTGATTTGTTTGCGATTGGATGCCGGTGCCGGAGAGAAACTGGTAGGCGAGATGGGGGTGAAAGGAAAGCGGTCCCCATTGGAATGGCTGGGAGTCGCGGGGAACAAGCGGTGCTTCCGTCGTCGCCGATGCGGAATCGACCAGATTGGTGTCTTCGACCGGCGATGCGAAGGCCCGCGACTCGGGAGGAATCACGGGGGAGGGGATCAGGACTTGTTGGGCGAGCGCCCGGGCTGCAAGCGTGGCGGCGCAGAGCGTGGCGGCGGTTGTTTTCAGGAACCGCAGGGCGAACCGGCTGCCGGGAGCCGTTGATTTTTGAGGGTGCATGGGGCGTCGTTATTTGACGGTGAAGGCCGGTTGAATGGCCTGCATCCAGGTTTGGTTTGGAGCGGAGGGCTTCCACATATCGAGGGAGTCTTTGATTGCCTCGCTGATGGACCGAATCTTTATGCCGGTTGAAAGGAGTTTGGCGCTGTCCAGGATGCAATTGGACCGGATCGCTTTGGCGCCGGAAAGCTGAAACTCTTCGTCGCTTTTCCAGAAGTCGAATGGGCGGACGGGTTTGAAGACATGGCGGATGACTTCAACGATCTGCCGTCCCGAGACAGCGCCGGGGTTGACGATGTTATAGATGCCAAAGGGCGCGCAGCGTTCCCAGAGGTCCAGGCAGGCCCGCACAAAATCGCCCCGATGAGTCAGCGAGTTCACGCTGTCATGAATATGGGCGGAGCGCTGAATTTTCGAGAGAAAATTTCGCGGATGATCACAGGCATCGAACACCAGGTTGGGGCGCCAGAGGTAACATTGGTTGGTCCAGCGCAGCGCTTCTTCCGCCAGGGCCTTGGTCCCGCTATAGAAGTTGCAGGGCGGAGACCGGAAAGAAAAGTTGGGCTCATCGAATTCCGCGAAGCCGTGGAAGGCATCCGGTTGGGCGTCGAAGAGGGAGCGCAACCCCGGCTGGCCGAGGTCGCGTTCGATTTGGAAGCCGCCGTTTCGCGCGAGCTTGGCGCCGGAGAAGATGGACCCCGAGGAAATGTGGCCCCAGGGCGTTTTCATGAGGTAACAGACTCGCGCCACGGTTTGGGGGAGCAGTGTGTTGGCTCGCACCGTCTCGGCGCGGTGAATTTCACAGGCGTCGAGGTCCGGCGTTCCGGGGTAGCCTGCGGCGTTGATGACAAAGTCGGGCCTGGCGCTGCGGACGTAATCGAACAGCACGTCGAAACGCGTGTAATCGACCGAGCTGCGCGTGAGCGGCACAAAAGCGTTGCCGCGCCCGCGCAATTCGTCGCTGAAGGCCTGGCCGATATAGCCCGTGGCTCCAAGGAGTAGAATCATAAGCCGGGAGGAGGGGATGTTGGGCGATGATTTTTGCTGAGCCCGATTTGCGGAATGGGCGCAGCAGCGTCGAGTCAAAATTTCGAGCTGCTGGAACCCGCCTGATGCGATGACTCGATCGGTCTCAGGCTTTGTGCACCCGGCAGGAATTGAGAGGTATTCCCGCCATCGCATTGCGTGTGTCCACGATGCCCCGGGCCCACTCCGCGAGTTCGTGATAGTTCACAGAGTTATGTTTTGTGGCGATGAGCACCAGATCGAAGCTTTGGACGGTGTCCCGGTTCCAAGGGACCGATTCGGTGCCGGCCCAGTGCGGATGCTCGCGCGTGGGCCGGATCAACGGCACGTAGGGATCGTGGTAGGCCACCTCCGCGCCGCGATCCTTGAGCAGGTCCATCAGCTCGTAACTGGGAGATTCGCGTTCGTCGTCCACGTCGGCTTTGTAAGCCAGGCCGAGAATCAAGATTCGGCTTCCTTTGACGGCCTTGCCTTCATCGTTCAGCACTTCGGCGACGCGATTCACGACGTATTCGGGCATGGCGGTGTTGACTTCGCCGGCCAATTCGATGAAGCGGGTGTTCTGTTTGTATTCGCGCGCTTTCCAGGTGAGATAAAACGGATCAATCGGAATGCAGTGGCCTCCGAGGCCGGGGCCGGGGTAGAACGCCATGAATCCGAACGGCTTGGTTTTGGCCGCATTGATCACCTCCCAGACGTCAATGCCCATGGCGCTGTACACCACCTTGAGTTCGTTCACCAACGCGATGTTCACGCTGCGGAAAATATTTTCCAGCAATTTCGTGGCTTCCGCGGCCCGGCAGCTTGACACGGGCACCAGCGTCTTGATGGCTTTTGAATAGAGTGCCGTGGCTTTCTCCAGGCAAGCCGGGGTGTAACCGCCGATCACCTTCGGAATGATGGAGACTTTGCTGTTGGGATTGCCCGGATCCTCGCGTTCGGGCGAGAATGCCAGGTGGAAATCCCGGCCCGCCTCCATCCCCGAGCCGACCTCGAGGACTTCCCTCAGGTCCTCGTCGGTGGTGCCCGGGTAAGTAGTGGATTCGAGCACCACGAGCGTCCCCCGCTGCAAATGGTGGGCGATGCTTTTGCCCGTGTCGAGGATGTAGGAAATGTCCGGCTCGCGATTCTTGTTAAGCGGTGTCGGCACGCAAATGATGATGGCAGCGACCTCTTTGATGCGGCCGAAATCAGTGGATGCGGAAAAAGTGCCATCCTTGATGGTTTCCTTGATGGCTTCCGCTGAAATATGTTTGATGTAACTCCGGCCCTGGTTCAGCGCGTCCACCTTGACCGGGTCAATATCCAGTCCCAGAACCGTCACCCCGGACCGCGCGAATTGAAGTGACAAGGGAAGTCCCACATAACCCAGCCCAACGATTGCTATTTTCATGTTCTTAGTTTGATTTGGTTTACGATTTACGATGTCTGCGAACGGAGACGAAATGATCGTGAAGGCTCAGATGGAAACAAGTTCCACAAACCGGAACCTACAGGAATCGATCATCTCATCACCGGTAAACTGAAATGGGAACGAGAGGACACAGCCGCAAGCCGGCTCCGCATTGGGTCGCCGGACGCACTGGCAATCAGGGAGCCGGGCGGGACCGGCGCCGCATTGCCTGCAAGCGCCACGCCTTCGGTCACCCGGAAGAACGTATAGAGCCCCGTCACCTGGCAGTAACTGGTCACGACGTCCGTGGCCGTGATGGTGCCGGAGACATCCGTCCAGTCGGGATCGCCGAGCGACACTTTGGCCTGCACCACGTAATTGGCGCCGGGCAGCGAGTTCCACGAGAGGCAGAAGCTGTCGCCCTGCAGGGTGGGATTCATCAACAGAATCGGCTGGCCGGAGTCGGCCGATTGGGTTGCCTTGATGGCATATCCGGCGGCGTTGCCGGAATTGTTCACCGCCGCCAGGAACCAATCGCCAGGCGCCACGCCCACCGGAGTGCTGTTGGTGAGAACGAGAATGAACTCGTTGTTCGTGCCGGGGTTGGCGCTGATATAATCGTATAGGCCCTGGTTGAACTGCGGCAGGCTCCCGCTTCGCGCCACCAGCGTCAAATCGCTGGTGGGATTGAGTATCTCAAACTGCACGCGCGCCACCGGGTTGGTGACCGTGTAGCGGTAATAAGCGGTTGTCGATGCCCCGCCCGCGATGCTGTTGGTGCTGGGAACGCCATTGGTCAACCTGGCGCTGGTGAAACCGGTCAGGGTAAACACGCAATCGCCGGGAATCACCGCGCTGAACGATCCCCCGTTAACAGCCACACCGCCGGCATAAGCGAGGTTGGTGGTTGCCGAAGTGTAATAAAGGTCGAGATTCGAAACGGCCGGCAAGGACGCAAGGGCGCCCTGCAGCGTGGCGCTGCTGGTGGACGTGTTGATGCCGACGATGGTGACCTGGCCCAGGCCGGTGTGTTTGAACGCGAGCAACGGAGAGAACGATCCGGTGGATCCGCTGACACCGATGCGTTGCGCGCCGGGCCGCACCCATTTGCTGATTTGGGCCATGGTATAGA
>CAZFOA010000201.1:0-6643 GCA_964520205.1 uncultured Verrucomicrobiota bacterium
TTTTGCGCATTTTCATGGCTAAACCCTTACTGAGATGAAACCGGACGATTTTGAACACCGACTGGAGCGGCAGCCGCTGCGGCAAGTGCCCGCCGAATGGCGGGCGGATATTCTCGCGGCAGCACAGGCACGCCGTCCAGAGATTAAAACCTGCAGTCAAGAAACCGCCGGATGGAGATGGCTGTTCGCACGGTTTCCGGTGGCCTGGGCCACGCTGGCGATGCTCTGGGCAGCCCTGATTGCAGTGAACCTGCTTTTGTTTGCTCCCGGGCGCCGAACTGGCGAACCTCCCGTTTTGGCCGGGCACGCCGAGTCGCTCGCGATCTGGAATCTGCAACGGGCCGAGTTGAGCCTGCTCAACGACGGGGCGGCGGAAACAACCGAGCCTCGGAGCGTGAATCCACCGCGTCCGCGCAGCGAGCGGCGGCGCGGCGAAGGTTCTGGAGCATTCCTGACCGAGCCTCGCACGGATTTCCTGACCTGAATCGGCTTTTATGACACTTCCACAATACCTTCTCGCGCGAGCGGATTCGAACTTCATCCTATCACGAATGCGCCTATTCGGGCTGCGACCTGCCGTGAACGCTCGTTGGTCGGCGGCGCGCGCGTTAATGCTGATCGCCTTGAAAACGGTTCTGTTCGCCGCCGTTGGCTTCGCGCTTTCGTTGCTGATTTATCGCCAGGTGGTGGGCTGGCCAATGTGGTGGCTGGGGTTGTTCGCGTTCTGCCATGGAATCGTGAATTTCGGGCTGACCGCGTTGTGTTGGAATCAGCGGGTGGAGCGGTTGCGAGCCAACCCGCAATTGCCCACCGCCCTGCCGCGCTCGCGATTTCGTCCGGCGCGCTGGCTGCTGTGGCTTGTCTACTTTCTCCTGTTGAGTCTGGTGACTCCGCTGGCGATGTGGACGACGGTCGAGAATGTGCGCGGCAGACTTGCGTGGAATCACTACAAACACGACTGGGAAGCGAAGGGCGAAAAATTCGATACCGCCAGCCTCATTCCACCGCCCGTGCCAGATAATGAAAATTTCGCCCTGACGCCGTTGTTGCGGCCGATCTATGATTTAACTCAAGGCCCAAATGGAGTAACGTGGCGTGACACCAACGCCTACGCTCATCTGGGCGGCATTCGAGTGGACCTGAAACTCGCGGGCGGTACGAACAAATTCCCCGGCCTGGGGAGCCTGGAGAAACGCACGCCAGTTGAACTGGAAGCGCTTCAAGTGTTCTATCGCGGCAACACGAACTATCCACAACCCACAACATCGGCCTCGGCGGCGCAGGACATCCTGACGGCGCTCAGCAAATTCGACGCCGACTTGAATGAATTGAGCGAAGCGGCAGTCAAACGGCCCGATTCGCGGTTCCCCATCCATTATGAGGATAAACCGTCCTGGAGCATCCTGATTCCACACCTCGACCATATCAAGGGGTTGTGTCAGATGTTTCAACTGCGAGCCGTCGCCCGCCTCGAACTGCATCAGACAAATGAGGCCTTCGCGGATTTGAAAACCGACTTTCGGCTGTCCGATTCCATCCGTGACGAGCCGCTTCTGATTGATCATCTGGTGCGGATTGCCACCCTGACGATTGACCTGCAGGTAGTGCGCGAGGGACTTCTCCGTCACTCCTGGAGCGACGCCCAACTCGGCGAACTGGAAAAATACCTCGCTTCCGTAGACTTGCTTGCCGAATACGAACACGCTATGCGCGGCGAACGGTGGTGCAACATCAGCGGGCTGGAGTACCTCGCTCGGAGCAGTTCCCGAACAAGCCGCGACATCATTGGCCCACAGAATTCCCCGCTGACGTCCCGCCTTTTCATCACCGATGGCTGGCTTTACCAAAACATGATCGGGACCGCCCGAATACATGAGCAATTCCTCCTTCCCGCCATAGACCTGCCGCAACATCGCGTTTTTCCGGAAATCGCCGACGGCTTCCAGAGGGTACTCACCAATGCGCCCACCACGCCGTACAACCTAATGACCAAAATGCTCATGCCTGCTCTCGGTGGCGTATCCCAAAGGAGCGCCCGGGCGCAAACCTTTGTGGACGCAGCCCTCGTCGCCTGCGCGTTGGAGCAATATCGCCTTGCGCACGGCCAGTTGCCCGACACGCTCGATACACTCGCGCCACAGTTCCTCCGAAGAATTCCCAACGACGTGATCGACGGCAAACCGCTGCGCTACCGCAAGAATTCCGACGGCAGCTACCTCCTCTATTCCATCGGCTGGAATCAAACCGATGACGGCGGCAAAGTCGTTTTGAAAAAGGGCGGTCGGATCGACATTCAGCAAGGCGACTGGGTCTGGCAGTAAAGCTGGAGTTAGCGCGGAACGATCGGCCGGCAGACCTGTCCATTCCTCCAGCGCGTGATGAACGCCAAACAGGTCATTTTATCGCTCGGGATGCTGGTGTTCCTGGTGTTGGCTGGGCTGCAATTCTTCCGGTCCGCCGCCGCGAAGCCGGAGATGAATTCCACCGTTACCTCCGCCACCCACGATCCGCAGATTCCCCGGCTGGTGGCCAGCCCGCCGCCGTTCGACACCGGAACGAATGAGCTCGCCACCTCCAACGCCTACTCACGATTGTACCAGGGAGCGGACCGGCTCAAATTGACCGCGGAACAGGCCGAAGCTTACCTCCTGGCAAATCATCGCGATGCCGCGAGCCTCCTCGCCGCCGCCCGCGCCAGTGGCGACAAGAAATATTTGCGTGAAGCCATGGAGAAATTTCCCAATGATCCGCGCGTTGCGTTTGACGCCTATTTCCTGTCCGGGCCATACGACAGCGCCCGGCCCGCCTCGGATGAACGCCGCAAATGGCTGGATAGTTTCAAGCAGTCGGATCCGGACAATGCGCTGCCCAATTACCTCGCCGCCCGCGACGATTTCAAATCCGGCAAAGCCGACCTCGCCTTGCAGGAGCTTCAGGCCGCTACCGGCAAATCCACCTTTCAGGATTACTCAATCGACGCCGTCCAGAACGCCGAGGAAGCGTATCGCTCGGCCGGCTATTCGGAGGCGGAAGCGAAATCCATCGCCGCGTGGGATTTGCTGCTCCCGCAATTGTCGGATTCGAAGCAGTTGTCGCAAAACCTGATTGACCTGGCGAACCAATACCGGCAATCCGGCGACGCCGCGTCCGCCCAGGCGGTGCTTGAGATGGGAATCAGCCTGGGCGATCGTTTCAACGGTCCCGGACAGTTTCCACTGATCAACACACTGGTGGGCATCGCCATCGAGCGCAACGTTCTGGCAGCGATGGATCCCAACAGTCCGTATCTGGACACCGGACTCACCGTGCAGCAGCAGCTCGACGCCCTCAACCAGCGCCGCGCCTCGCTCAAAACGATCAGCGGACAGGCAGAGGCCCTCCTCCCAATCATGTCGGATGCCGATCTGGTCAGCTTCTATGACCGGCTCCGGATGTTTGGCACACCGGCAGCCGTCCAATGGGCCGCCGGCAAGTACAAAACGCCGTAGGCCGCCAATTTACGATTTACGATACGCGATTTACGAGTTCTGCGAAGGCACGCACAGCGCGTATATCGCAAATCGTAAATCGTAAATCGTATTGAGCCTTTTCAGGCCTCCAGCTTCCCAGCTCAAGAAATCAGTTGACAGCCCGCAACAACTGTCATATAGTCCTATGACAGTAAAAGACGGTGCCATGATCATTCAGTTGAATTTCAAGTCGGGGATGCCGGTTTACCTGCAGGTGGTGGACCAGGTCAAGGCGGCGGCGGCTTCGGGCGTGTTGCGGCAGGGCGAGCCATTGCCGTCCATCCGGCCGCTGGCGGAACAGTTGCGCATCAACCGCAACACCGTCGCCAAGGCGTACGCCGAACTGGAGAGCCAGGGCGTCATCGAGACGCTCGCGGGCAAGGGCTGTTTCGTCACCGGGAACAATTCGCCGTTCAAAAAGGAAGTCCGGCAAAAGATGCTGTCGGAGGCCATCGATACGGCAGTCGTCCAGGCCCACCATCTGCAGGTGGGCGAAAAGGATTTTCTCAACCTGGCGAAGCAGCGGCTGGAACTTTTCGAGCAGAGAAACAAAGCCAACGCCGACCAAAGACAATGAAGGCCAACCTATGAGCGCTGAAACTCCCGTCATCGAAATCGACCATCTGGTCCGCAAGTATGGCAAGACCGACGCGGTAAACGGGTTGAGCCTGCGGGTGAGTCCGGGAAAATGTTATGGGTTCTTCGGCCGCAACGGCGCGGGGAAGACAACCACCATCAAATGCCTGCTCAATCTGCTCCAGCCCACGTCCGGATCCGTTCGCGTCTTCGGCCTCGATCCGCGAACCGACGAAGTGGCCGTCAAATCCCGGCTCGCGTATGTGCCGGATCAGGTCGCGTTTTATCCCTGGATGACGGTGCGGGACACGCTGGATTACCTGGCTTCCTTCCGGCCGGCGTGGAACCGGCGCACGGAGAAGGAATTGCTGGGGCAATTCCGGCTGGAGCCGGACAAGAAGGTCAACGCGCTGTCCAGGGGCCAGAAAACCCAACTCGCGCTCATCGGCGCGATTTGCGCCGAGCCGGAACTGCTGGTCCTCGATGAACCGACTTCGGGGCTGGATCCGATCGTGCGGCGCGAGTTCATTCAGACGGTGATCGGCGCTTACCAGGAATCGGATTCCGGAAAACGCACGGTTTTTGTTTCGACGCACCTCATCACCGAATTCGAGGGATTGATCGATGAATTCACCATCGTGGACAACGGCAGGGAAGTGCTGACGTTGGGAGCGGACGACGCCCGGTCGCGATTCCAGAAGATCCGGGCGCGGTTTCCCGGGCCGGCGCCGGCGATTGATTTTGTGGAGCCAAGGAATATGCGGCGGGAGGGGCGGGAACTGGACATCACCGTGAATGGGAATTCGGCGTCGGTGCTGGAGCGGATCAAGTCGCTCGGACCCGAGGCGGTGAGCATGGAAGCGTTGACGCTGGAGGAAATCTTTGTGGCGACTTTGAAATGAAAAAGGAGGCTGTGTGAACCCGAGGTTAGTCAAAGAAACCCGATTTCTGCTGCCGGCATTCGGTGTCACGGTGCTGGCCACCCTGGCGACGAGTTTGATCTGGCGGGGGTATTCGGCGCTGGGGGCCTTGGTGGTGGTGTTCACTGTTTGTTGCACCCTGATGGGAGCGAGCTCCTTCGGAAATGAGTTTCAATACCAGACCATGCCATTGCTGCTTTCGCAGCCTCTGTCGCGCCGGAGTATCTGGTTTGAGAAGATGCTGGTTTTGGGAGTGGCGGTTGCGCTCGCTTTTGCCGCGCTTCTGCTGTGCGTTCATTATTTTCCCGGCAAGGAATCAATCGAGGGCTGGTCCGGCGACCCAGCCCTTGGGCTCCTGTTTTTCAGTGGTGTGGCATTGATTCCCCTTGGCGTCTTTTGCACGGCTCCTTACTGGGCGTTGATCGGCAAGAACACCGTCATGGCGACGGTATTCTCCTTTGTGGGTCCGATGGTGATCTGGCTGGTGCTCATGTTCCTGGGGTGGCTCTTTTCTCTTGAAGCCTCGTTTGAAGAGCACCCATTCCTCTATACCATCATCCCCGCCGCCATTTATTGCGGCGTGCTCTACCGGCTGGGGTATGCGGCGTTCATGCGATTCCAGGCGGTGGATTCGCAGGCACAGGAGATAAGCCTTCCGGCAGGCCTGGAGGCCGCTTTGGCCCGGCCGGTGAACAAGCTGATCCCTGGATTCACCGGGCCGCTTGCCAGTCTCATCCGGAAGGAACTCCAACTTCAGCGGGCGAGCTACTTGATTGCGGGCCTGGCATGTGTCGTTGCGCTCGTTGAAGCTCTGATCTGGGAGCTTCATCACTCCGAGGTGACCCTGGTTCTTATGATGATGGATGTCGTTCTCTGCGTGCTCATCATTCCGCTGATCACGGCCGGAGTTTCGGTGGCGGAAGAAAGGAACCTGGGGGTGTCGGGATGGCAGTTGGCGCTGCCGCCTTCGGCGCTGAAGCAATGGACCGCCAAGCTGTTGACTGTGCTTGCCACCTGCGCGTTGCTCGGCATAGTGCTTCCGTTGATAATGGTGATGGCCGGCAATTGGGTATTGCTGCATGAACCCATTCATTTCGGTGCGCCGGACAACTGGCAAACACTGCTGCCGCATTTGGACTTCGTCCTCGGTTATCTGCTCCTGCTCGGCATCGGCATCTTTGCGTCATCGATTTCCACGAATTCCTTCCGCGCGATCCTCCTGTTTTTTGGCCTGCTGGCGGCAGCCGGATGTTTGATCGGGCTGGTGAGCTATTCCGCGGCAAACGTGGTGAGATCGTTGCAGGAATCCGGCTCCCTCAATTCCTACCTGCCGATCGGCCAGTTGAAACTGTGGTCCATGCGGCATCAGATTACCGGCAACGACCTGGATTGGATCACAATGATCGCCCTGGTTCCCTTGCTTGCGTTGCCGGCCGGGTTGGCACATTTTCTGGCCTTCTCCAATTACCGGAATGGTGAATTGATTGCCCGCCGCCGCTGGATTCACGCGTCGGTCATCGTGGCGGCCATCACCGGGTTGGCGTTGCTTATGTTGGCTTTCGAGTTCCTACTCGCGGCCTCCGTGGGCCGATCCTGAGCCGGGGACTCAATACACTTCACATCAGAACAAGCCGCGCA
>CAZFOA010000202.1:0-6641 GCA_964520205.1 uncultured Verrucomicrobiota bacterium
TCCTTGGCGATGTCCACCGCGTTGTCCACGGAGATGCCCACGTCCGCCGCGCGCAGCGCCGGGGCGTCGTTGATGCCGTCGCCCATGAATCCGACGACGTGCTTCTGCTTCTGAAGCATTTGCACGATGCGCTTTTTGTGCGAGGGCGACAACCGGGCGTAAACATCCGTGCAATCGATCGCCGCCGCCAATTGGTCGTCGCTCATCTGCTCGACGTCGCTGCCCAGGATGATCTTTTCGGCGTTGATGCCCACCTCCGTGCAGACTTTGCGGGTGACCAGGTCGTTGTCCCCGGTCAATACCTTCACGGTCACGCCGTGCTGGCGCAAAGCGGTGATGGCCTTGGCCGCGGTGTCTTTGGGCGGATCCAGAAAAGCGAGGTAGCCGGTGAGCACCAGATTTTCCTCGTCCGCCTTGGCGTAGGCCGCCTGCGGGCCCACCTTCTTGTTCGCCACCGCCAGGACGCGAAAACCGTCGCTGCTCAAATCGTTGACCTGTTCGATCAAATTGCCGACCAGGATCGGTTCCATCGGAAAGATCTCACCGTCGCTTTCGAAGTGCGTGCATTTTTTGAACACCGCCTCGGGCGCGCCCTTGGTCAAAAGCTGCCGCTGCCCGTCCGGACCTTCCACGACCACGGACATCATGCGGCGCGAGAAATCAAACGGGATTTCATCCACTTTGACCGTCTTGGCGACCGCCAGTTCGCCGTGCAATTCCGTGTACTTCAGCACGGCCCGGTCGAGGACGTTCTTCAATCCGGTTTGAAAGTGGCTGATCAGATAGGCGTCGCGCAGCACCTCCTGGCTTTCATTCTTGAAAACGTCGCAATGAATTTCCAGAATGACGCGGTCGATCGTCAGGGTGCCGGTCTTGTCCGTGCACAGCACGTCCATCGCTCCGAAGTTCTGAATGGAATTGAGCCGCTTGACGATCACTTTTTTCTTGGACATTGCCATCGCTCCTTTGGAGAGGCACACGGAAACAATCATCGGCAGCATCTCCGGCGTCAGGCCCACCGCCACCGCGAGCGAGAAGAAGAAGGCCTCTTTCCAATTGCCCTTGGTGAAGCCGTTGATGAAAAACACCAAAGGCGTCAAGACCAGCATGAACCAGATCATCAGCCAGGTGAACTTCTTGACACCCCTGTCGAATGCGGTTTCCACCTGCTGTCCGGCGATGCTGCTGGCCATGGTGCCGAAATAGGTGCGCGTGCCGGTCGCGACAATCACCGCCGACGCCGATCCGCTCTCCACGCTCGTGCCGAGAAAGCAAAGATTCGAGTGCTCGATCGGGGAAATGCCCGTCCGCAAGTCCCGGGCGTCACTCTTTTCCACCGGCAACGACTCGCCGGTCAGGGTCGCCTGGATGATAAACAAATCCTTGGCCGCCAACAGACGGGCGTCACCGGGAATCATGTCGCCCGCGGCGAGCTTCACGACGTCGCCCGGCACCAATTGGGCGATGGGAATTTCCTTCGTCTGGCCGTCGCGGCAAACGGTGGCGGTGACGGTGATCATCGCCTTGAGTTTGGCTGCCGCATCGTCGGCTTTCGTCTCCTGGATAAAGCGCAGCGAGATGCCCAGCAGCACCATCAACAGCATCAGCCAGCCGCCAATCATGTCGCTGGAACTTTCCGCGGTCACAAACGTCAGGACCGCCAGGATGGTCAGGAGGATGACCAGCGGGTTGCGCACCGCGACCCACAGCCGTTGCAGCATCCCGTGACGGGCCTCCTGCGCGACTTCGTTCGGGCCGTATTGTTCCAATCGCGCGGCGGCTTCGTCTTCGGTCAGGCCGGCGGCCGACGTTCCCATCAATTGCAAAACTTCCGCCGCTTCCTTGACGGCCGCGTCCCGAACGGAGTCGGACGCACGCTGCTGGGGCGAGTCTTTGGGACCGGGCATAAACTTGGCTGTCACAAATTCAATGGTTCACTCGCTCACTCGCGCGGATCGCGGTTCAACAGGATCCCTTCACGGGAGTGAAATGTGGCGGAGCTTATATCACGGAGCAAGTCCTCTTGGCCAGTGTTGTTGTTCCGCCCGGATGGCTTTTGTTTGAGGCGGCGCGGCATCCCTCTCCGCCGAAAAGTTTTTGCAGAAAAGTTTGTAACCTCCCGCAGGATGGCGCAGTCTGATCGCTCGACGGTTCACGGCTTTTTAAATTATGAAGAAATTGATCCTTACCACTCTCGCCGCCTTCGTTCTCTCCCTGGCTCCGCTCGCTCAAGGCGCGGATGCCCCCGCTGCTGGCCCCGCGCAAGTCGCTCCCGCCGGGCAGGAATCGGCGCCGACCGTTTCCGGCAAGAAGGGGCATCACAAAAAGCACCACAAAAAGAAAAAGGGCAAGCAAGCCAAAGCCGGGTCGCTGACGAAGACCTGATTCGCGAGTGGCCGGGGAAATCCCCGAAGGCTGGGGGCAAGCCCTTTAGTGCTGGCGCCGGATTTCGTGGAAAAGCCAGGCTCGGGCGTAGGCCCAATGACGTTTGGCGGTCGGCTCGGAAATGTTCAGCAGGTCGGCGGCTTGCGCGATCGTCAGGCCGGCGAAATAGCGGAGCTTGACAAGTTCGGCCTTCGGCGCGTCCTGCGCGGCGAACTTTTCCAGCGCCTCATGGACGGCCAAAAGTTCGTCGTCTTGCGCGGAGACGGCGACGTCCACCTCCTGGATGTCCAGCCGCTGTTGGCCGCCGCCGTGGCGGAGCGCCTTCTTGCGCCGGGCATTCTCAATCAGGATGCGGCGCATGGCTTCAGCCGCGGCGCCGAAAAAATGCGCGCGGCCATCCCACTTCACCTCTTCGTTTCCGGTGAGGCGCAGCCAGGCTTCATGCACAAGCGCCGTGGGCTGCAACGTCTGGCCCGGCGCTTCATTCGTCATTTTGTGCGCGGCAAGCCTCCGCAATTCCTCATAGACCAGCGGCAGCAACTCGTCCGCGGCCTGCGCATCGCCACGTTCAATCGCATGGAGAATGTGCGTGACGTCGCTCATTTCGTTTGGCCGGTCGCAGTTGGGGCGCCCTCAATCAGTTCCTTGGCCTCGCGCATCAGCAAATGCGCGGTCAACTGGTCATTCCAATCCGGGCCATCCAACTGCTTCAGCTTCGCATCCGCAATCTGGAGACCTCCGACCAGGGTCGAACGGGCCTCTTCAAGCTGCCCCAGTTGGTGTTGCGCCATCGACAGCACCGCGCAAGCCTCAACGGTGCGGCTGGGCTTCTCTTCTTGAGGCGCAACCTTCCGCAGCCATTCCACGGCGGCTGCGAAATGCCCCTCGCGATACTCAACCAGTCCCTTCACAAACTCAGAATCAAACCGTGAATCACCGTTGGCTCCAGCTTCCAATGCGGTATCCGCCATTTTGCTTATCGCTGCAAGGTCCGCCGTCGCGGGGGGCGTAATCAGGCAATCCAAAGCCAGTTGTCCGGCAAATTCCGGGTCGGTAATTCCGGAGAACTGCCGGAGAATTCGTTCCCGGTGATGGTTGTAGGCCTGGAAGTCTCCGACGTAAATGAGCAGGGGAGCCAGACAATGAGAGGCCTCGTGATTGGTGGGATCCACCTCGATGGATTTCGTATAATTTGAGACGGCCGCCTCCCAGTTGTGGTTGCGGGCGCGGACGACGCCAAGAACGTTGAACAGGATGGAGCTCTGGGGAATCGGAGGAACCTGTTTCATGACTTCTTCTGCCTTCCCGAATTCTCCCTTGCTGACAAGAAGGCCGGCGTCTCGAAGTTGTTCCCCGATTTTGTCCCGCTCGTGCATCGTTTTCTCGAGCGCCAGACCCGCCTCGGCCTGTTGCCGTAAAGCAGCCTCCTGTTTCTCGGCTGCCACCGCCCGCCTCAGTGCCCCTTTCTCCTGGATGAACAAATAGAGCGACAGGCCCAGTCCGATGACCAGTGCCGCGGCGACGGCGCCCACAGCGGCAAAAACTCCGGTATTCCGCCGCACCAGCTTCTGGAAACGGTAAAGCGTGCTCGGCGGCCGCGCCTCGACCGGTTCGTTCTTCAAGAAACGATCCACGTCCACGGCGAGTCCGCTGGCGGTTTCGAAACGACGCGTCCGGTCCTTCTCCAGCGCCTTCATCACAATCCAATCCAGGTCCCCGCTGATGAAATGAACCAGCTTGGGCGCCTCGGCGCTGTGACGCCTGGCGACAAGGGTCAGATCGGCGTCCACCATGGTGTTCAACCGCGTCGAAGGACACAGGGGCTCTTTCTCGCGAATGGTGCGCCTCATCTGGTCCAGGCCCAGGTGGAGGAGTTCCTGGGGGTCGAATGGGGTTTTGCCGGTGAGCAGTTCATACAGCAATACGCCGAGACTGTATATGTCGCTCCGCGTGTCGATGTCCAAACCGCTCATTTCCGCCTGCTCGGGACTCATATAAGCGGGCGTGCCGATGAACTGATTGAGCTCGGTGTAAACCGTCAGCGCGGTCAGGCGCCCTTCCGTCGCTTTGGCGATGCCGAAGTCGATCACTTTGGGCACCGGTGTTCCATCGTGCAAAGTGACCAGGATGTTCGACGGCTTGAGGTCCCGGTGAATGACACCTTTCTGGTGCGCGTGCTGGACCGCGTGGCAGATCTTGATGAACAACTCGAGACGCTGACGGGTGTCGAGATTGTTCTGGTCGCAATAATCGGTGATCCGGATGCCCCGCACCAGTTCCATGACGAAATAGGGCCGGCCCTTCTCGGTGGTGCCCGCGTCCAGCACCCTGGCGATGTTCGGGTGATCCATCATGGCCAGCGCCTGGCGCTCGGCTTCAAAGCGGGCGATGACGCTCCGGGTGTCCATGCCCAGCTTGATCACCTTGAGGGCCACACGCCGGCGAACCGGTTCCGACTGTTCCGCGACATAGACCACGCCGCACCCGCCTTCGCCGAGCTTTTCCCGGATCTTGTAACGCCCGATGACGTCGCCGGGTCCCTCGGTGGCCGGAACGGAAAGGACCATTGTTCGGTTCGGAGCGGCAACCGGCGGGGTGGGTTCAAGGAATTCTCCCGCCTGTTCGTGCGCTTGAAGGAGGACTTCAACCCGCTGGCGCAATGCGGAATCGGCACCACAGGCTTTCTCGACGAATCCCGCGCGTTCTCCAGGCGCCAACTGCAGTGCGGCGCCAAAAATGGCTTCTTCGCGTTTCGGCGCTGACGCGTTTGGATCGTCCTTCATCGGCTGCATCATAATCGAGTGTTTCGGATGTTGAAGCCGAAATTAGGGCGCCGGCTGGGGGGTCGCTGTCAATTTGCCCCTCAATTCCTCGTTGTCGGGGAACAGCGCCGCGCCGCGCTGCCAAACTTGATTGGCATAATCGGGGTTCCCGGCCTTCTGGTAATAATCGCCGAGCTGAATGTAGGACTTCGCGAATTGCGGCTGCTGCGGCTGCGCCTCCTGCTGCTGAATCAGTGTTTGAAAGTTATCAATCACCTCCTGGCCCTTGTTCAAACTTGCCGGCCAGTGGGACATCGCCGCCGATTTGGTAAAACGCGCATCCCAATTGTTGGGATCAAGACTGAGGGCTGTGTCCAATACCTTGTCGGCCTGCATCGCCAAAATCGCCTGTTCGCGCACATCCTTGATGTCCCCGCATTTCTTCAGATAGGCCTGTCCCAGCGCGGACTGAGCCGCGGCCGAGCGGGGGTCGTCCGCGGCCCTGCGCTCCAACTCGGCGATTGCCTGGTCGAGCTTGCCCGCGTCGCGAAATTGCTTCCAGATCGCCTGCTTCTGTTCGTAACTGGTTTCCGCGGACGCCAGAGCGTCTATCGCGCATTTGAAAGCCGCAGCGTCCACGGACCTGGCTCCGGTCGGCGGGGCGGTCGCTGAAGCCGACTGCCTGAAATCACCGGATTCGTCCGCGACTCGCGGCGGCCGCTGCGTTCGCGCGGCAACGGGTTCCGCGGGTTGGCTGTTTTCGACGGGTTGGCTGGGCGCCGATTCCACCGCGGTTTCCGCGGGCAAGACGGAAGGGGGGGCGGGTCGCTTCATGTAGAATGCCAAACCAGCAAGTGTGCTCAGTCCAAAGATTGCCAGAATCAACCGTTTCATAATTACCTTTCACTTTTTCCAGCGCCCAGGCGCCGGTTCTGTGGCCGCATGCGATGCGGCGCACCATGGTTTCCATCAGGTAATGCGAAACGCGGAGGAAAAAAGGATCATTGAATTGCAGTTCGAATGGACGCGGCGTTCATTGCGCCGCCGGCGGATCCGTCTTTTTCTTCGGATCATTCGAAATATTCTTGGGCGGCGGCTGATTCCCGGACGGAACGAAGGTGGCCCAGGTTTTTCCGGATTCCGGCGTGTATTGGGCTGTTTTGCCCGGCACGGGCGGGATGCGGATGAGATGCTGGCAGCCGGGGCATTGAATCTCGCGCCCGGAAAACTGCTCGTCACATTGCAAATGCTGGCTGCATCGGGGGCAGGAAAATTTGAATTCGTTCATGACTTTGAGTCTGCGACGGCCCCAATCATGGAATGGCACCGGCCAAATTATCAATGCGAATTTGTGGCTGGGAACGCATCAAAAATCCCCGGCGCTTCGCGAGTCAATTGCGGAGCGCGGGGATCCCCGCCCGCGGAAATGCAGAAGCAGTTAGTGATGTTGAGCCATTCGAAGCCCGTTCGCGGCTCCTGCCTGCAGCGCCCGAG
>CAZFOA010000203.1:0-6631 GCA_964520205.1 uncultured Verrucomicrobiota bacterium
GAATCGCGAAAGGATTTTGCGGCGCTTCCTCCTGCACATCGACGAAACCGCGCGACGGGACCAGCAGCAATGGCGTCTCCCCTATGTCCAGTGACATGACCCCCCGGGCGCGCAGCGTCGCATCCACGTAACGACTCAATCCATTCGTTTTGACCCCGCCAATCCAGATGGAGATGGGACCGGTCTTCCCCGCCAACACGATCACGCCATTGGAATCCACCAAACGCACGACACCCTTGACCTCAGACCATAAACCGTCCCTGATTCCGGCTGCTGAACCCTCCGCCAGCTGCGTCACCGGTTCGGGCATGAATCGACGGCCGAGAATGGCGACCAGCGTGGGCCGGAGGGCGGGAGAATACCTGCCCGGCAGGAGGTTTCCTCCCAGTTCAACCGCTGTCCCCACCTGGAGCTGCGCCCGAAGGGACCGATCCATCTGCGGAACAAAAACAGAGGCGCCCGCGTCCTGAATGAACAGGCAATCCTGGTTGAAAACTCGATCGTTGAAAGTGACCACACCGCGGGTGAAATAATACCCGCCCAAGATAGGATTGGTATGGGCCGTTGTCTGATAGAATGGGGCCGCTGGCGCGGATGGGCCCCAGGTTTTTTTTGCCGGTTCGACAAAGGAGATGTGTTGCTGCGTGGGTGCCCAGATGATACCCGCCATGAGCTGGTCGTTCGCACCGTGCATCCCTTCGCAAACACCTTGAACCCGAACCCGCCAGTCCTGGGGCGGGTGAGGCCACTTCCCGCTGCAGTTGGCTATCCGCACTTGAGCGCGACCCTGGCCGCCATCCAAATCCAGGATGGCAGTGTCTCCGAGGGTTGCCATGAAGCTCACGGTGCCCTCCACCTCCACCCAGCGATAGTTGTCTTCCGGACGCAGTTCCTGGCCGAGTGCGATCCGGCGCGGCTCCGGCCAGGTCCCCTGGCCCAGAACCACCGCCTTTGCTCCCTCCACGGTCAATGCCGACGCGAAAGGTCTCGGGCCCGTCAGGGTGGTGAGGTTGCCGGCCGAGAAATTGGTCCAGTATTCCCGGAGAATGCCGTTGGTCCCGCGGCCGGAGGGCCCGGTCAGCAACGATGAGTCCCGATGGTCCATCCAGGGAGTAAGATAGCGTCCGCCAATGACGGATTGTTTCAAACCCGGTCCCTGCCAGGCGACTGCCAGATGATCGTCCTCGAGCAATTGCTCCTGGAACGCCTCGATGTAATAGGCCTGGCCGGCGCGGAGCAAAATGGTCTCGGAACGTTGTGAAGGAAAGTGAAACCATTCGTGTTGGCCCACCCAATCGCCTTGCTTCACCTGGGCAATCTTCCTGACCTTGGCAGGATCCTCATCCGGACTCAGCCACAACTCGGAGGAATTGTCGCTTGCAATCCAAAACGTATAATCCCCCGTCGCCGGCGGATATAAATAGCCCCGCATCCGGGTCAGATGGTAATCGCCCCAGTTCGAAGGCGCCTCAAGCAACGTCCGGATGTCCCACCCGGAAGGCCGGTATGGGTAATCCGGAAAAGTCACGTAGTAGGGCGAACAATTGGCGCCCTCCAGGGAAAGCATCCGGCCCGGTTCGAAGGAATCGGCCTTCAGATCCAGATTCACGGCGATCGCACCGGTCGCATCCTGCAACACCAGGAGCTGGCGATTCGTATCCACCAGAGTGATGGTGCCGGTCAGATGGAAGGGACACTCCCGATGGTAATCCTGAATGGGTAAAGCCCTGAATTGATTGATGTTGGTCAGGATTTGCGAGGGCTGACGCACCGCCAAATCACCGGCTCGCGGCGCCTGAGAATCGTCAGCGCCGCGCACCAGCGTGCTGGCGCTCAGACAGAAGATCAGAAATGGGCGCAAGACAGGCATCGCTCCCACACTCTAAAACCACGTCGCGATGTGTCCAAGCATAAGTTCTCCACGCCGCTGTGCAGCGCACGGGCGGTGCTCCACCTTGATGGAGCCGAAGCCGTGCATGAACTGGAAGCTGCTGACGGCCGGCTTACCTCGACGCACGGCCCCCGAAATTTGAAAGCAACAATGTGCGACCGCCGGCGCGCGCCTTCAATCGTTGGGCTTTATCGTCCACATCCCCTTGGGAAGACGGATTACCCCCGAACCGAAGGTGTCGGTCATCTTAAGAGTTTCGACATGGTAATCGTGGAAGAGATAATTGAATCGAAGGCCATGACGGCGGTAAAGATCCCTTCCCTGGTTGCCCTGTTGGTCCGCGTTGGGATTGGATTGGTAGCATTCTGACGCCGCTCCCGCCCCGGAAGGGCCCAGGGAGGAACCACCCCAGACATTGCCGGCAAAATTGTTGACCGAGACCTGTTCCACCAGCAGAAACGATCCGGTGGCGTCTCTCACCGCAGAAGTTTTATAGCTTCGCGCTTCGAAATCGGGTTTGCCGCCCGGGTTCTGCCACCACACTCCCACGCCCAAGGACGTTTCGGGCAGCGCATAGCTGGAGGAACCACTGGTCGTCGGCACTCCACGAACCTCAGGACACGCAACCATGGCATAACTTCGCGCCCCCCATTCGGCGGGAATTGAGGTTCCAAAAATCAGTCTCGTTCCCTGATCGCCGGGACAGTGTTCGAGCTTTGGAGTCTGGTTGATGCCCAGAAGACCATCCAGTGCGAGCAATTCGGCATCGGATATTTTGCCGCCGATATAGCGGTTAATATAGGTGTCCCAGGCCAGTTGATACGAACTGGAGGTCGTGGCGCCGACGCCAAAGGCGGCGGGCGGAAACATGTCGTTGTGGTCGCCGGTATAAAGATTGATGCCGGTCCCGAGCTGTCTCATGCCGGACATGCATTGTAATCGGATGGCTTTACTCTTCGCAGCCGCCAACACCGGCAACAATAGAGCAGCCAATATGGCGATGATCGCAATCACCACCAACAGCTCAATCAGGGTAAATGCCCGGCGACGAGTCCTCTCGCCATGGGAGAAGGGTGCCATTTTCTGCGAATGAACTCTCACGCTGTGCTTCATGTGTTTCCTGCTCATTAGCGATCTTCCAGGACCACCGTCCCCTGCTGGGTGATGGCGTATTTCTTTCCGGCCGGCGCCGGGGGAACCTGCACCTGAGCCGTGGCGACGAAATCCTCAAAGCTGGTCGGCATGCTCCTGGTGCGCGCGATCGTCCGGCGCAGCTGCTGAGTCAATTGAGCCAGCGTCGCATTCACATCCCCGCCTCCCAATGCCGCGTTTGGCCCGACGCCTGACGGCGTCAGAACCGGCGCGGCGGAGGTCGATGATGGGTCGGGCGGCGGCGCTGCATTGGCCCTGTCAGCCGCAGCATGCTTCTTGCATCCGGCTGCGAGCCCCACCGCCAACAGCGCCAGGAACATGAAACACTTCACGCAATTTGTCTGTCGGCCCCAACTCCGTTGGCCGCCAGCGGAACCGGGGACCGCGACTGCTGCACCGCCCCATCGCATTGCGCGGTGAAGTCGAGCCTCGGTCCGCGACACAACCTTTTGACTGCCACTTGGGTTAAACATGAAATGAAATTTGATCTCCCGCAATGGAGCACAGACGGCGCGCTGAAAGTGCTTAACGTCGATCATTCTCACAATTGGGCCATCTGGATTCATGTCCGGTATCGGCACTTTTCTGCCGGGTCCCGGTCACTTTTTGTTACTCTAACTTACTGCCCACAGCGACTTGGAGACATAGGTGGAAATACCTATCGCGGTTTGGGTCCGATTGAGCGACTCTTCGTCCATGCAGCCAAGCAGGCCGGGCGAAACCGCCTTGAGCCAACAGATTGAAGTGTTTCCGCCGGAGGCAATGGACCGGGATCAACGCCCCTTTGCGGCGGCGCACCCATATCATCATCCCCTGCACGTGTGGCTTTACATCGCCGGGAGCTTCCGGCAAGAATCGCAGGAGTATCTATCGCCATGACCCACCTACCCGGGAACTTGAAGGCCGGACGCGTCACTCCGAGCGCGCCGCACTGCGGTAAAAAAGGAACGGCGCGCAGAGGACTGACGCGCCCTGCCGCTTTGTCCGGTTCGCCGTCCGCGAACTGGTCCCAACGGAACACGGAACGAGCCATGCACCTTGTATCTGCCGCCATGTTTTGGACTGCGAAAGCGGCGTGGCGATTCGCCTCCCGCCGCAGTGCAGGACGCCCTCGTGCTGATCTGTATTCGGGTTGCTTGAGGGTCCCAAAGCACGCCCAATTTTGGAATTGGCGGCTTTCCCCAAACGCTTTTGCCCCGCATCCGTTTCTGCTGTGCACGATTTTCGCTGCCATTTTGCTGGCGCCGATGAATGCCGTCCGCGCCGGCGATGCGGCAACGGCTTCGACTCCCGCTCGAACCATAACGGCGGACTGGCAGAAGGTGAAAGGGCCCCGTTCGGACGTATTTCGCGAATGCATCGGCGCGGGGCGGGCGGCGGAAGGTTTGCGCGCCAACTGGCAGCAGCAGTTGAAGACTTGCCGGGAGGAGATCGGCTTCAAATACATTCGCTTCCATGGTCTGTTGCAGGATGACATGGGCGTTTATTCGGAAGATAAATCCGGCCGGCCCCACCACAACTGGCAATACATCGACCAGCTTTATGACGCGTTGCTCGCCATCGGCGTCCGGCCTTTCGTCGAAATCAGTTTTATGCCCTCGGCGCTCGCCAGCGGCGGCAAAACCATCTTCTGGTGGCGCGCCAATGTGACCCCGCCGAAGTCCTACGAACGGTGGGACAACTTGATCAAAGACCTCGTCCGGCATTGGACGGAACGCTACGGAGCGGAAGAAGTCGGGAAATGGTATTTTGAAATCTGGAACGAGCCGGATTACCCGGCATTTTTCGGCCCCCGCAATCCCGACAATCGCCGGGAAGAATACTTCGAATTGTACGCCCACACAGCCGCCGACATCAAGAGTGTGAACCCCGCCTATCGCGTCGGCGGACCGGCCGGCTCAAATACGAATTGGGTCCGGCCGCTGATTGACTTCGGGGTATCGGCCAGTCTGCCGGTGGACTTTATCAGCTTTCACACTTACGGCCTGGGCGACGGCCCCGGCGGCCTGGACGAATATGGGGAGCAACTGCATTACCTCAGCAGCAACTTGGAGGCGCCGGCGGACATCATCCGACAGCAACGCCGGGCGATTGACGCCGCCGGCCGGCCCGGCCTGCCGATTCATATCACCGAATGGAGCACCTCCTATTCGCCGCGCGATCCGGTGCACGACTCGTATTTCTCCGCGCCCTACATCCTGCAGCAGCTCAAACTCACCGAGCAGGCTGCGGCTTCCATGTCGTATTGGGTCTTCACGGATATTTTTGAGGAAGCCGGGCCGCCGTTGATGCCTTTCCACGGCGGATTTGGGTTGCTGACGTTGCAGGGAATCCGGAAACCCGCCTACTTCGCCTATCTTTTTCTAGGCCGGCTGGGGCCGACGGAATTGGAGAACGATGATGCCGCATCGTGGGTTTGCCGCGATGACCGCGGCGGCGCGCAAATCCTGCTGTGGGATCTCACGCGTTTGACCGACGAAAAAACCTCGAACCAGGCGGTGTTCCGAAAATGGCTTCCCGCAAAACCGAAGGGCGATGTGCGCCTGAACCTGGCGAACGTCCCCGCGGGGAATTATCAACTCGCGCTGTGGCAGGTCGGTTTCGCAAAGAACGATGCCTATTCGGCTTACCTGAAGCTGGGTGCCCCCGCTCAATTGACCCGCGCCCAGGAACAGGAACTGCGCGAGGCTTCGTCGGGCCGGCCGGAATTCGAGCGCGAAATCAAAGTCGGCCCCGACGGCCGTTTCGAGGAGACGCTGCCCCTCCGCGAAAACGATGTTTTGCTGCTCACCCTGAAACCGCAATCCGGCGTCAGCGCCCGGTGATCGGCCGTATCTCTGGTTTGACTGCGGCTGTTGCCGCCGGCGCCGGTTTGGGGCGTCGCCAGTAAACCGCCAGCCGGTATCCGAGCAGGATTGCCAGCACCCCCGCAAACGCCAGCGGCTGGCGCACATCGGCTTTCACCTGCATGTAATAATGGACCACGCCGGCGATGCCGGCCACATAAGCGAGGCGATGGAGCGCCCGCCAGCGTTTGCCTCCCAGCCGTTTGATCATGGCGTTGGTGGAGGTGATGGCCAGCGGCAACATGACCAGCAGACCGGTGATTCCCACCAGCAGGTATTTGCGTTTGAGCATTTCCGACAACGTGCTGGAGATGCTGAACGACCGGTCGAGACTGAAAAAAAGCAGGAAATGCGCGCAGGCGTAAAAGAAGGCGAAAAGTCCGAGCGTGCGCCGGGAGAAAATGAGCCAGTTCCAGCCGGTGATTTTTCGCACCGGCGTCACCGCCAGCGTCAGCATCAAAAAAACCAGCGTCAGCATGCCGGTCGTGAGGATCGCGAAATTCGCCGGGTTGGCTCCCAGCTGGTGGTGGCCTGCGTCCCAGCCAAGCAGTACCAGCGGCACGGCGCCATTGACGAGCAGGAGGAACCTGGCGAAGCGAATATCGTTCTCTTTCATCACGGTTTGCGCCGGTCAGAAATTCGCGCGCAGATCCATCCCCGTGTATAAGCGGGCGACCTGTTCCGCGTAACCGTTGAACATCAGGGTTGGACGCCGGCCCGATTCGCCGATGCGCTGCTCGGT
>CAZFOA010000204.1:0-6609 GCA_964520205.1 uncultured Verrucomicrobiota bacterium
ACGGGCGCAAAAACATCGGCGCGGGCGATGAAATCATCGTCAGCGAACTGGAGCACCATGCGAACATCGTGCCGTGGCAGTTGCTGTCCGAACAGACTGGCGCGGTGGTGCGCGTCATTCCTATCAACGACCGGGGCGAATTGATTCTTGAAGAATACGTGAAACTGTTCAGTTCACGAACGAAGTTCGTTTCCGTCGCGCATGTTTCCAATTCACTCGGCACCATCAATCCCGTGGAGCAAATCATCGCCCTGGCTCACACCCGCGGCGTGCCGGTGCTGGTGGACGGCGCGCAATCCACACCGCATCTTCCAGTCAATGTCACCGCGCTTGATGCGGATTTCTACGTCTTCTCCGGCCACAAGGTATTTGCCCCGACCGGCGTTGGCGCGCTGTACGGCAAAGCTCCGTTGTTGGAAGCCATGCCACCGTGGCAGGGGGGCGGGCACATGATTCGGGACGTCCGCTTCGAGAAGACGACTTACGAGCATGCGCCGGAAAAGTTTGAGGCCGGCACGCCCGATATTGCCGGTGTCGTTGGCCTCAGTGTGGCGATCGACTACCTGTTCAAGGTCGGCATACCCGCGATCGCCGCTTACGAACATGCGCTGCTCGAATACGCGACTCAGGCGCTCGGAACCGTTCCCGGCCTGCGCCCCATCGGCACGGCGGCGAACAAGGCAAGCGTGCTGGGGTTTGTAATTCCCGGGGTGACGAACGAAAGCATTGCCAGGCATCTCGACAAAAACGGCATTGCGGTGCGCGCCGGGCATCACTGCGCTCTGCCTGCCATCCGTCATTTCGGACTTGAAAGCACCGTGCGCCCGTCGCTGGCGTTCTATAACACACGCGAGGAGGTGGACGCCCTGGCGCGGGCGCTGCGCTCGCTGAAACGAAACTGAAGCCATGAAAACCATCTCGCCGGTCAAATTGCAGGCGCTTCTCGCCGCTCAACCGAAGCTGCCGTTGCTCGACGTGCGGACACCGGTCGAATTCGACGAAGTTCACGTCCCGCAGGCGCGGAGCATCCCGTTGGATGAAATCAATCCCCGCGAACTCGCCGGATCAGGACAGATTCGGAAAGACCAGCCGGTGTATATTTTGTGCCGCAGCGGTCAGCGGGCGGCGAAGGCGGCGGAGAAGTTTGCGAACGAGGGGTTCGCAGAGCCGGTCGTGGTCGAAGGCGGAACACTCGCCTGGATCGAATCCAATCTCCCTGTGACACGCGGCAAGTCCAAGGTCATCAGCCTCGAACGTCAGGTGCGCATCGCGGCGGGTTCGCTGGTTTTGATTGGCACGCTCCTCGGCTGGCTGGTGCATCGCGGCTTCTATGGGCTGTCGGCCTTCGTCGGTGCCGGCCTGGTTTTTGCCGGTATCACAGACTTTTGCGGCATGGGTCTGCTGCTGGCCAAATTGCCCTGGAACACGCGGCCGCCGCAATGAATCCCATGACAACACCCTTGCTTGAAAAGGACGGCTCCATTCCCCCCACGCGCCGCGACGCGGTCTGGACGGCGGAATTGGTGGATGAATCGGTGACGGAGCTGCTCCGCTCCTACGAGCGCGTGGGCGGGTTGAACAATCGCGACGCGCTCAACATGCCGTCCAAACGCGCGGTCGGCCAGATTTGCGAGGATCTGCTGCAAATCCTGTTTCCGGGTTTTCACGACGACGACGCGGTGCATCACAACTCAATTGAAGAAATCACCGCGGCGCGCTTGTCCGGCGTCATCAAACGATTGACAGACCAGGTGCGCAAAAGTGTGCGCATCGGCGATCCCCACAAACCCACCGGCCGCACGCCGCCGATCATCCGGAAGTTTTGCCAGGCCTTGCCCGAAGTGCGCGATCTCCTGCGCACGGACATCGAAGCCGCCTTCGATGGTGATCCGGCCACATTGCACCGCGAGGAGGTCATCCTTTCGTATCCCTTCATCGAAGCCATCACCATTCAACGGCTGGCGCACCTGCTGTATCACTATGGCGCGCCGGTGGTGCCGCGCATGATGACCGAGTGGGCGCATGGCCGCACGGGCATTGACATTCATCCGGGCGCAAGCATCGGGACGCATTTCTTCATTGATCACGGCACCGGGGTGGTGGTGGGCGAGACGTGCAACATCGGCAACCGCGTGAAACTCTATCACGGCGTAACGCTCGGGGCGCGCAGCTTTGTCAAAGACGACGCTGGGCACATTGTCAAAGGCGGCAAGCGCCATCCCGACGTGGAGGATAACGTCACGATTTACCCGAATTCGACCATCCTCGGCGGGGAAACGGTTGTCGGCGCGAACTCGACGATCGGCGCGAATGTATTTCTTATGCAGAGCGTGCCGGCGAATTCGTTGGTGGTTTACGAGGAGAAACAACTGGTCATCCGCGACAAGGCGGCTAAAAAGAAGAGCTCAGATTCCGACTATGCAATCTGACATCTGTCTTCCGAACCCGGGTGCGGCACCCAAGAGCATGAACGCCTCACGATATCGCGGAGTCGAGGGCCACGTCGGAAACACACCGTTGATCCGGCTGCGCCGGCTGTCCGAATTGACCGGCTGTGAAATTCTGGGCAAGGCCGAGTTCATGAACCCGGGTGGCTCGGTGAAGGATCGCGCGGCGTTGGGCATTATTGCGGACGCCGAGGCGAAGGGGCTTCTGAAACCCGGTGGCACCATCGTTGAGGGCACGGCGGGCAATACTGGCATCGGCCTCGCGGTGATCGGCCACGCCAAAGGTTATCACACGGTCATTGTCATTGCTGAAACGCAGTCGCCGGAGAAGATCAACCTGCTGCGCACGCTCGGCGCGGATGTGATCACCGTGCCGGAAAAACCTTACAGCGATCCCCGTAACTACAATCGGGTCGCCCAGCGGTACGCGGAGGAGAGGGGCTGGTTCTGGGCGAACCAATTCGACAACACCGCCAATCGCCTGGCGCATTACCGCACGACCGGCCCGGAAATCTGGGACCAGACGAATGGCAACGTCACGGCGTTCGTTTCCGCCGTCGGCACGGGTGGCACGCTGGCGGGCACGGCGCTGTATCTAAAGGAGCGCAACCCGAAGATCGCAACCGTCTGTGCCGACCCGTACGGCGCGGCAATGTGGTCGTGGTTCACGAACGGCAATACGGACACCAAGGACGGCGATTCCTTCGCCGAAGGCATCGGCCAGATGCGGGTTACAAAAAACCTGGAAGGCATTGTCGTTGACCGCGCTTATCGCGTCGAAGATCAGGCCGCGCTGACCATCGTGTGTCAACTCCTGCGCGAGGAAGGTTTGTTTCTCGGCCTGTCCTCCGGCATCAACCTCGCGGGCGCGGTGCGCCTGGCCAAGGAACGCGGCCCGGGACAGACCATCGTCACCTTGCTCTGCGATTCCGGATCGAAGTATCAGTCGAAGCTTTTCAATCCGGTGTGGTTGAAGGAACACGGGCTTGATCCAAACCGCCCGATCGAATCGGCACTTGCCTGAGTGGGGGAGACGGCTCGAAGTCACTCCAGATAACCGTGCTTTTTCAGGAACACTTCGAGTTGGCCCGTATCGAAGTCGCCCAGAACGAGGCTGTCTACTTCAATTACCGGCACGAGGCTTTGCCCGCTGAGCTCAATCGCGTTCTGTCGGGCGGCGGGATCAGTTCCAGTGTCGCGGCTTTCAAAGGGCCATCCGCGCTGACCAAGCCAGGCCTTGGCATCATCACACCAACTGCACATGGGACGGGAGTAGAGAATGATGCGTTGCGGTTGCTTGAGTATCTTCATTGCGAATGACCACAGTCTAACATCTGACCCGAGCCGCGCAAGTTGGCGCCCGAACTCCAAATGAAACGATATCACGCAACAGACACGGTATTCTTCAGTTCATGGTTCCAACTTCTGCCAGATGCTCTCGACAGATAATCCTCCTGCGCGCGAATCCTACGAGCAACCCTCCGGGAGCCGGGCGGCGGGTCAATTTGGAGCGCAGAGGGGGAATCAGGGCGAGCAATAGATTGACGCGACGACCGGCGACATACAATGAAACGCTTGATTCACGCGCACGACTTCAGCGCAATTGCGCCCTGAACAGTTGAAGGTCGGTCGGTGCGGCTGGACGGAGCGCGGACGGGACGAACGCATAGTCGTCTCCGCCGAGCGTGTCGGGAAGCCGCACGGACCGTCAGGTGAACCGTAACCGTCGCGGCGCGTGCGATGGGTTGGCGGAGCGACTTGAGCGCAGACAACCGCCCGCACGGGCCAGCGCGGAGGGGCAATCCATTTGCCCATCAGTTAAGTCGTTCTGCCATCCAACAGCCTTACGTGCGCAATGCGTGGCCCGCGTGATCGCTGATACGGCGATTGAGAGGAACTTGGTGCGTCGTCCTGTGACGCCTCTGTTTCAGGAGTGGCAGGTGTCTGTGGATGCAATTCCGGTTGAACCGGTGATGATTGTTCTGCAGCCGTAGGTTTGGTTGCCGGCGTCGCAGGTGGTGATTTGCCCTGCGTCGAACCGATGGTCTTTCTCGCGGGTTTGCGAGCTTGCCTGGCTTCGAGTATCTCCCGGCAATAGCGGGCAACCGTTTGATGTGACACGTCAATGCCGGCGGTGTCGCACAACAGCGCCTGGATGGTTTTATACGAGGCTTTCTTGCTCCGAAGTTCGGCGATGCACTCTTTGACTTCCTCCAGCTCGCGATATTTCTGCGACGCGGGTTGAGCGTAGTTCTTCACTGCTTCCTGTAGCCGGACCTTGGCTTCGGCTGATACGATGTTTGCTTTCATATTGTGATGTGTCTTGTCGCTTCCGTTGTTACGTCCGCCCGAACGGCTGTTCGGAGTCAGGCGTCCCTTCTTTAACCAGATAATTTCTAACACGGACTCGTGATCATCTTGCGCTCGCTTGGGCGCAGGATTCCCGCGCTGGTGGGGTAGCCTTGGCTTATGCTGACGATGAAGTCGCAATACAAACTGGCGAATGCGAAGACGTATTTTGAGGAGCATTTGCGGGTGGGCGATTATTACATGGAAAGCCACAGCGTTTCAGGCCATTGGTTCGGCAAAGGGGCGAAGGAGTTGGGATTGACCGGGGTGACACAGGCAAATGAGTTCCTGCGATTGTGTGACAACCTGCACCCTCAAACCGGGGAACGATTGACACCACGGCAGAGAACGACCCGGGTGGAAGTGGATCAGGATGGCAAAGTGCATAAAGTTGCTGATCGCCGGGTGTTTTATGATTTCACTTTGTCGCCGCCTAAATCGGTTTCGATTGCTGCGCTGGTGGGTGATGACCAGCGGATTGTCGAGGCGCATGATGAGGCAGTCCAGACGGCATTGAGCCAATTGCAGTCGTACGCCGCCACCCGGGTTCGTAAGCAGGGCCAGTCGTCCTACCGAATGACGGACAACGTGGTGGGTGCGGTGTTCCGGCACGACACTTCCAGAGCATTGGACCCGCATCTGCACAGCCATTGCATCCTGTTCAACGCCACCAAGGATTCAGTCGAAAACCGTTGGAAGGCACTGGAGCCTTACGAAATGCTCCTGGCCAAGAAATTCACGGAGAATGTCTATTATCATGAACTGGTCCGAGCACTGATTGGATTTGGATACCGGGTGCAAAACAAGCCGCGTGGTGACTTTGACATCGAGGGCATGTCGAAGGAGATCATCGAGCGGTTTTCCAAGCGGCACCAGGAGATTGACCAGAAAACCCGAGAATTGCTGGCCCAGGCACCGGAGAAAGCGAGCCGGAACGTAAACGAGATCCGGGAAAACATCGCCCACAAGGAACGGGCCAGGAAAATCAAGGATGTCGGTCTAACCCGGTTGAGAACGATATGGAAGAAACAACTATCGTTCCGTGAACGGTTTGAACTGCACCGGCTCGGGCGTCATCGTACACCGGCAATATCACAAACGATAACCGCCGACCACGCCGTCAGGTGGGCCGAAGATCACTTATTCGAGCGTCGGTCCGTGGTTCACGAGCACGAGATTTGGCGTCACGCGCTGGAACATGCCAGAGGACAAAACCTGTCGCTGGGACAGATTCAGGCCGCCACTCAGCAGCGTGGCTATGTCCGTGGCAAAGAGTTTCAGGGCAAAGTGACCACCCGTGAAGTCATCACCCGGGAGTGGAAAATCGTCTGGCTGGCCCAGGAAGGGATCGGCCAGCACGCGCCGCTTCTGGCCGACTATGACCCTGGCAATGTTCTGATGGACTCTGAGCAACGTCAGGCTGTTAAACACATTCTGTCCTCACGCGATTTCGTCACCTTGTTTCGTGGGGGCGCCGGCACTGGAAAGAGCTACACGCTCCAGGGGGTTCAATCGGCACTCATACGCAGAGGTCGCAATGTCGAGGTCCTCACTCCACAACGCCAGCAGGTGATCGATTTGGTGAAGGATGGATTCATTGTTGTGAAGACCGTCAGCGAATTTCTCACGCGCCGTTCCATGCCTCGGGGAACGGTTGTTGTCGTGGATGAGGCCGGGCAGATCGGCGGCGAGCAGATGCTGCAATTGCTGTCGTTCGTCAAAGACACCGGCGGTCGCGTCATCCTGTCCGGCGACACCCGTCAGCACGGAGCCGTGGAAGCAACAGATGCACTCCGGGCGATTGAAAAGTATT
>CAZFOA010000205.1:0-6511 GCA_964520205.1 uncultured Verrucomicrobiota bacterium
CAGGAGCGCGACTCTGTGAGCCGCAGCGCGTTTGAATTGAGAGTCGTGGTGGATCAATACGAATGTATGCCGCGCAGCAACGCGCTGCAGGTTACAGAACCGCGATCCTGTGACAGTGCCCGGTTGCGCAGCCGCGGCGCTATCGTGTTGAAAATGTAAAAACCGTCGTGCTCTTGAAAGTTTCGCCCGGCCGCAGAACAGTCGAGGGGAAGTTCGGGTGATTGATCGAATCGGGAAAATGCTGGGTTTCCAGGCAGAACGCCCGGCGGTTGCCGGTGTAAAGCTGCACGCCGGGCTGGGTCGTGCGCAGTTCCAACCCGCGGCCGCTTTTCGGATCGCGCACCCGCGCGGCCAGGACGAGCGACCGGCCGCCGCCGTTGATGACGAAGTTGTGGTCATAAACCCCGGCCCGCGGCTTGAGTTGGTCCGCGCGTGCGCCAATCAGTGTCGGCGCGGTAAAATCGAGCGGCGTGCCTTTGACCGGGGCGATTTCGCCGGTCGGAATCAACTGCGCGTCCGTGGGGGTATAATGGTCGGCGGCCAGCCACAGTTCATGGCCCAGCACGTCGCCGGATCCGGCCAGGTTGAGATAGGCGTGACTGCACAAATTGACCGGCGTCGGCTTGTCCGTGATGGCTTCATAATCGAGGCGCAGTTCGTTGTCATCGGTCAGCGTATAGGTGACGCTGGCGGTGAGATTGCCGGGGTAACCTTCCTCGCCATCCTTGCTGAAATAAGCCAGCCGCACGGCGGCCTGATGTTCGCCGGCGGGCAGCGCCTGGGCCTGCCAGACTTTTTGGCCGAATCCCTGGCGTCCGCCGTGAATGTGATTCGGACCGGCGTTGGTGGCGAGCTGGTATTCCACCCCGTCAAGAGTGAACCGGCCTCCGGCAATCCGGTTGGCCACCCGGCCGATGACGGCCGCCGGCGTCCGATAACCGTGCACATACTCGTCCAGAGAGTCGGCTCCGAGCACGACGTTGGTCAGAATCCCGGTTCGGTCGGGGACCCGGATTTCGTTGATGATGGCGCCATAGGTCATCACTTTCACCACCATACCCCGGGCATTGCGCAAGGTGAATTGCCGGACCGTCGTGCCATCCGGCATGTTGCCGAATTCGTGCTCTTCGAGCCGCTTCAGAGATTCGGCGCGTGCGGATTTCGCGGAGGTGATCGCGGCCGTCAGCAACAATGCGAGGAGAAATTTTTGTGTGCGCATGGTCAATTGCATAACCCGGCGAGGCGGCGGAAGACAGCCGAAAAGCGCGGAACCGGGGCCGATCGGTTGGCGCACCTCTTGCAGGAGCCGAGCTGACGAGGCTTAAATTCATTCGCAAACTGCGATCTGATCAGAGACTCCTCATATCGTCTCCTGCTTTAATAATTAACAGACCGCTGGGAGCGTGTTTGATGACTCGTAGCGTTGGGCGTTGCGCCGCCTGGAATCCTCGTATTGATGTCTTTTTAATGGGTCCAGCGCCCTATTTGATTAACCAATCCGTCGATCCCGTGACAGGTTGTGAACGTGAGCAACCACGGGCATTGTCCGCTGACACACGTTACGTGCTTTGGTGATGTGCCGGAGTACCACGAGCCTGTGGAGCCTTCATTCGCCCCCGAGCTTCATCCCGGCCATCTGCTGGACGACCGGTTCCGAATTGTGGAACTGCTCAGCCGCAGCGGCATGGCCATGATCTACAAAGCCGAGGACCTGCACCATCCAGACCAACCCGTGGCGCTCAAGGTGCCTCACCTGAGATTGGAAGCCGATCCTTCGTTCTTTTCACGCTTCCTGCGCGAGGAAGAAATCGGGCGGAAGTTGAACCACCCTTACATCATGAAATTTGTGGCGGTGGAGGGTGGAAAAAGCCGGCCTTACATCGTGATGGAATATTTGAAGGGCTGCACGCTGGCGCATCTGCTCAACGCCATGCGGCCGCTGCCGGAAAAGGACGCGCTCAAGATCGTCAGCCTCATTTGCGAAGCGCTCCAGCATATGCACTGGCGCGGCGTGGTTCATCGCGACCTCAAACCGTCGAATATCATGATTTGCTGCGATCGCACCATCCGGCTCATGGATTTTGGAATCGCTTCCTCCGTGGCGTCGCGCCGGATCACCCTTTCCGGCCTCACGCCCACGATGGGCACGCCCGACTACATGGCTCCGGAACAGGTCGCCAACAAACCCACCGACGAGCGGACCGATGTCTACAGCCTGGGGGTGCTCCTGTACGAAATGCTCACAGGAGCCGTTCCGTTTCAGCATGAGAATCCATGGGTGGCCATGAACCATCGCGTGACAGGCGACCCGGTGGCGCCGCGGAAACTGAATCCGAACATTTCCCCGGAGGCCGAAGAGATCATTTTGCACGCCATGCAACGCGATCCGGCGGACCGGTATCAAAGCGCGGCCGCCTTCAAAGTGGAACTGGATGCGTCCGACCGGGTCCGGGTGACGGGTTACTGCGACCGCCTCGAGGCCCCGCGCTGGAAGTTGGGCATGCGCGAGACTCCGGTGATTGTCGGAACGCTGCTCGGCCTGGGATTCATTTCGTTGCAGGTGGTTCTATTCCTGCTCTTGCGTCACGTGCTGGTCCGATGAAAGGCCGGCCATGAAACGTCTTATGCGCGCACAAAATCAAACTGTGGCCGAGTTCGAGTTCTATGTCCCCGACTTGGACAATCTGCTGCTCGTCGAGAGCAGTCCGGAGGCTGTCGTCATCCGCGCCGCTCGGGATAATTTCAGCGAGCGCCGCAAAATGTTTTTCATCCGCGAGCTGGCGGCCGAGGGTTTTATTCCGGATGAGTATCAGTGGTCTTGCGGCCCCGGCAGTTACGGCCAGGGCGGCTTGGCCTGGTTGGTGGACCGCTCCTGGATTCGGCTTCCCGAGGTATGGGCCAGGCGCTCGCGGCGCTTCATGCATCGGTTGCTGGCCGGCAGTTGCGTGCTGTGGCTGATCCTCATTACCGCCGTTTTCTGCAGCGCCCGCGGCCATGTCGGCCCGCCTCAGGGAAATACTGCGTCTCAACTGCCGCCGGCCGGAAAATGACATTTTTAAAGCTGCGGCCCGCGGCGAAATGACTAGACTGGCCTTGTGAACGAAGGCGAGCGCCCCAATCCCGACGCATTACTGGCCGCGATCCAAAAGGAAACTGCGCAGGAACGGCGCGGACGGCTCAAGGTATTTCTCGGAATGTCTCCAGGGGTGGGCAAAACCTACGCCATGCTCGAAGCGGCCCGCCGCGAGCTGGCGGCGGGAACCGACGTGGTCATCGGTTACGTGGAAACCCATGGACGCAAGGAAACGGATGCCCTGGCCGCAGGCCTGCCGCTGGTGCCGCGCAAGACCGCCGAGCATCGCGGCATTGCTCTCACTGAAATGGACCTCGACGCCGTTCTCGCGCGGCACCCTCGGCTCGCGCTCGTGGACGAACTCGCGCACACCAACGCGCCCGGCTCGCGCCATCCCAAACGCTGGCAGGATGTGCAGGAATTGCTCGATGCGGGCATCGACGTTTTCACCACGGTCAACGTCCAGCACATTGAAAGCCGCGCGGACACCGTCCGTCAAATCACCTCCGCCGAAATTCGTGAGACCGTTCCCGACAGCGTGCTCGATGCCGCGGATATCGAGTTGGTGGATTTGCCCCCGGCGGAGTTGTTGCAGCGTCTCCGGGAAGGAAAGGTGTACATGGCGGAGCGCGCGACGGCCGCCGCAGCCAATTTTTTCCGCGAAGCCAACCTGACGGCCTTGCGCGAGCTGGCCCTGCGCCTTGTGGCCGATCATGTCGGCGAGGAAACGGAGGAATATCATCGCACCCAAACCACGTCCGGACCCTGGAAAACCGGCCATCGTCTCCTCGTCGCGGTAAGCTCCAGCCCGTTGTCCGAACCGCTCATCCGCTGGACGCGCCGCATGGCAGACAGCTTGAAATGCCCCTGGGTGGCGGTGCATGTGGAAAGCTCGCGGCCGTTGAGCGAGCCGGCGCAGGAGCGTTTGGAGAAAAACCTTGCGCTGGCGCGCACGCTGGGCGCGGAGGTGATTGACACCGCCGATGAAAACCTGGTGCGCGGCTTGTTGCGAATCGCGCACCGGCTCAACATCACCCAGATCATCGTGGGCAAACCGGCGGCCTCCGGTTTGTGGGACTGGTGGCGAGCGGGACGATTGCTGCGGCAGCTCACCCGCGAAAGCGGCAACATCGACTTGCACGTGGTTCGCGGGGAGAAAACCGAGTCGGGCCACGCTGAATCCCGCTGGCGCTGGCCGACACCGTCCGCCGGGAAACAATACGCCGCGGCGGCGGGTGTCGTGACGGCGGTCGCTTTGCTGAACGCGCCGCTTTCCCAATACACCGGGCCGCGCGTGCCCGGCCTGGTCTTCCTGCTGGCCGTCGTCCTCCTTGCGCTTTTCCTGGGCCGCGGACCGGTGTTCCTCGCCGGCGCCTTGAGCGCGCTGGTGTGGAACTATTTTTTCCTGCCGCCCCGCTTCACGTTCATCATCCAAAGCACCGAGGATGGAATCCTGTTTGGGCTTTATTTCGTGGTGGCGATTGTGCTTGGCCAGCTGGTGGCCCGGATTCGCGCGCAGGAACAGGCGGAGCGGCGTCGCGAGGAGCGCGCCACGGCATTGTACCAATTGACCCGCGAACTGGCCCAGGCCGGAACGCGCGACGAGGTGGTGTGGCAACTGATGGCCGAAGTCTCCCGCGTCTTCCGCGCCGTCGTCGCCGTGGCCTTCCCGGCCGGCACCCGGCTCACCATTCATCCGGACAGCTCGCTGGCTGTGACGGATAAGGAGTTGAACGTCGCCGAGTGGGCGTTCCATCACCGGCAGGCCGCCGGCCGGTTTACCGATAATTTGCCCGGCGCGGAAGCGTTGCACCTGCCGCTGGCGACGGAACGGGCTGTTCTGGGCGTGCTGCTCGTCAGCCTGCCCGACCGGACATTGACCCTGGCGCAGCGCGATTTGCTGGAGGCCTACGGGCGGCAGGCGGCGCTGGTTTTGGACCGCGTGGCGTTGCGTGCCAGCGCCGAACAGAGCAAGCTCGTCGCCGAGTCCGAGCGCCTGAGCAACGCGCTGCTCAATTCCATCTCCCACGAATTGCGCACACCGCTGGCCGCAATCACCAGCGCCACCAGCACGCTGGTCGAAACACAGGATGCGCCCGGGGAACTGCGCCGGTCCATGATCGCGGAAATCCAGGAAGCCGCCGCGCGGTTGAACCGCCTGGTCGGAAATCTGCTCGACGTCACGAGGCTCGAATCCGGCCACGTCCAGGCCCGGCTCGAGTGGTGCGACGTCGGGGACCTGGTGGGGACCACGGCGCGCTCGCTGGCGCGCGAGCTGGCCCGCCATCCGCTCAAAGTGGAGGTTGCCGAAAATCTCCCGCTGGCGCGTCTGGATTTTACCTTGATGCAACAGGCGTTGTCGAATCTCCTGCTGAATGCGGTGGTCCATACCCCGGACGGCACGCCCATCCGGTTGCACGCGCGGAAGGAGCGGAGCGACCTGGTGATCAGCGTGGCGGACGACGGGCCGGGGCTGCCGCCGGATTTGTTGCCGCGGATTTTTGACAAGTTTATCCGCGCACCGGACGCGCCGGCCGGCGGCAGCGGACTCGGACTGGCGATTGTGAAAGGCTTTGTCGAAGCCCAAGGCGGCCGGATCACCGCCGAGAACCGCGAGGGCAGGGGAGCGGTCTTCACCATCCGCGCGCCGCAGACCGAAACGCCGCCCGTCCCGGAAGCACTACCATGAGCGATTCCACCGTCAAACCCAAAACCGTGGTGCTCGTCATTGACGACGAGCCTCAAATCCGCCGCCTCCTCCGAGTCACCCTGGAGGGCAACGGCTATCAGGTCTTCGACGCCGCCACCGGCCAGGAAGGAGTTGTCCAGGCCGCGCAACGCCATCCCGACGTCGTCCTGCTCGACCTTGGCCTGCCTGACTGGGACGGGGTCACGGTGCTCAAGCGTCTGCGCGAATGGAGCCGCGTGCCGGTGATTATTCTGAGCGTGCGCGACCGTGAAAACGACAAGATTGCGGCGCTGGACGCCGGCGCGGACGACTATATCACCAAACCATTCGGCAGCGCGGAATTGCTGGCCCGGCTGCGCGTCGCCATGCGGCATTCGGAAAAGGAAGCGGACGCTCCGGTCTTTTGCACCGGCCAGTTGGTGGTGGACCTCGCGGGCCGCCGTGTCACGCTGGCGGGGCGCGAAGTTGCATTGACCGTCACCGAATACAATCTGCTGCGGCTGTTCGTGCGTCACGCGGGAAAGGTCCTCACCCACCGCCTGATTCTGCGCGAAGTCTGGGGGCCGAACGCGGAGAACCAAACGCATTACCTCCGCGTCTATGTCGCCCGATTGCGGGAAAAACTCGAAGCCGACCCCACCCAGCCCGTCCTTTTTCTGACCGATCCGGGCGTCGGATATCGCCTGGTCGAGATCAACGAACCGGGCTGAGACCCGGACCGCTTCGCAAAGTGCTCTTCCGAAACAGCA
>CAZFOA010000206.1:0-6475 GCA_964520205.1 uncultured Verrucomicrobiota bacterium
TCGGTTCAACCAAAACGCAGGTGATCGCTCGAAGTGAGGTTGTAGCAGTTTTGGAGCCGGCGAAAGCAGCCTTTCCCGTCTGGAAACAAAAAAGCAGGGTGTTGTTCACACCCTGCCTTTCGCACACTTCAACTCGATCGTTCCTTAGGCATGATTCGCCTTACGGACTCTGTACCCTGAAGAAATGCCTCGTACCAGAGGGTGCCAGGGTGTAAGGAGACGCGTTGAGATTTGTTGCCCACGGGCCGTTAACGTTTGCAGCGTCCAGGAGTATTCCGTTGGCATAAGTGACCTGCACGTTCGAACCCACCTTCAGGATGCTCAGCGTCGGTGTCGGTTTCGTTGCGCGAACTATCACGGCACTGATGTAACCATTGGCTACCATGTTGATGCTAATGTCCTGAGTCACGTTGGTAGCGGTGAAGGTTCCCATCACATAGACGTTGTCGCCCACGGCGAATGAGGGAGAAACGTCGGCGGCGTCATTCACATCGGAGAAGTTGATCACGCGAGTCACTCCGGCGGTATCGTTCAAGGCGATCAACTGCACCGAATAGAACTGGCCGATTGTCAGATTGTTCAGGGTTATGGACGCCCCACTGCTTATTTCGGCATCCACATTCAGAACCGCGTCGAGGTTTGCATCTGCCGTGGTGGGTCCTGTGTAAACACCGGTTTTAGCTCCAAAACTGCCATTCAAGATGGCCGAGGCGGATGTGCTGTCGAAGAGGTAGGCATTCGTGCCCACCGTCACGGTTACATTGCCAGGGGCCGCGAATGATTCCGCTTCCAGGAACGTGCCAGGCAGCGACAGGATTTGAGTCGAAGTGAGGCCATTGAGCGGCACCGCCGCCGACCATTGGTAGAAGGAGGTGGCTGCCGGCAACACCGTCAATTGAGCCCAGGCGCTGTTCGTGGGGGTGACCGATTGACTGTTGGAAGCCTGCAAACTGTAGTAACCGCTGTTGTTAGTCTGCGGATTGGACAGCGTCAGAGTGCTGCTGGTCGCGCCAGGAACATTCACCGCCCCGCTGCCATCGGGGTTCGGGCTGACTTTCCACTGGTAACTGAACGGCAGGTCGCCGATGTACGACGCAGTCAAATGCAAGACGTTGTTGTTGCCGGCGTGGATGGCGACAGTTGAAGCGCCAAAACCAGGGGCCGCGTTCGGATAGATCGTCGTGTCGGACGTGAGGAGCGGGACGGAATCCACAACGGTCAACGTTGCTGCCGGGGCGCTGGTGACGGAACCCGCTGCGTCGCTTACCACCACCACATAATCCTTGTGATTGGCGGCGCTCGTTACGTTGGAGATGATGAGTGCGCTCGAGGTTACGCCCGAGAATTGTCCGCCATTGGAAAGATTGGCGTAAATTCCGCTTCCCACCGTGCCGGCTCTCCATTGATAGGTGAGACCAGCTGACACACCATTGCTCGTCGCCGACACCGAAAAGGCCGCGGTTTCGCCGCCGAAATTTGTCGTGCTGGACGGCTGTGAATTGATGACAGGGAGAACCACGGGAGTCTCCTGACCCGTGATCGTGAAATTGTCGTACTGAACGGTTGAACTCGTAGCATGGACCGCCACGATACCGGCGCCGGTAATATTGCCGGTCAAATCCGAGAGGGCTCCGGTTCCGATGATGGGATAGATGGTGTTGTCACTTCCGTTACCACTCACAGTCAATTGATTCCACCCGGCTGCGGCGGCACTAAATGGCATGCTATAGGTGGCAAACGTGGTGCTCGAAGGGGCCGGCACCAGCTCCGTCGTGGAGACATACCAGGTGCTGCCGTTCATCTGAACCGCGAAGAAGCTATGGGTGAACGGACCGTTATACGGTGAGTTTATGTCCACGTAAAACGTCAGGTTGGCGGTGGTTGCCGGATTGATGCTCGGGAAAGCCATGTGGCCCGTGATCGACCCGTATGGCCCTCCGTTTGCGGTTGCCGTGGTGGCGTAAAAGGCCTCGTTGGTCGCGGCACCGACATAGGAATAGACGGCGCAGTTGGGGAACGTGACGCCACCATTGCCTGAGAAGATGCGTGTCGCTGCACCCTGCACATCATTTCTCCAGCCAACATTGGTAATGGTTTGGTCGGGTTGAGTCGGGAGATTGAAACTTTCCCTGAAGATCGATGTGGCCACCGTCAATGTGGCAGGCGTGCTGGTCGCTGCGCCCTGAGAATTGGACGCGCGCAGGCGATAATGGCCGCTGTCACTGAATTGAACATTCGCCAGCGTCAGCGTCGCGCTCGTCGCAGACGGGATATTGGTGAACGTACCGCCATTGCCGGCGTCCGTCTGCCATTGGTTTGTTATCGGCGTCGTGCCCTCAAATGTGGCATTAAAGATGACGGTCGAGCCGGAGTAAGCGGAGACACTGCTCGGCGTTGTATCCACTGTAATCGACGGCAGGCTGGCCGGCCGAACGAGCAGAGCCGCGGGCGTGCTCGTTGCCGAGCCAAATGAAATACTCGTGGCGATAAGACGAAAGTCCAAAGTGTAAACGGTACCTTTATCCGGAGGAGTCGACGTGAAAGTCAAGGTGGTCGCGCCGGAGACATTGCCCCAGGCCCCACCCAGACCGCCGGTTAGGTCGTTGTTTGTCTGCCACTGATAGGTGAGCGACCCGCCGCCGCCGGTCGCAGAAGCCGCGAGGGCCACCGGTGAGAGAGCAAAGACCGGATTGGGTGTTGCCGTGGGGCTGCCGACAACCGGAGGGCCGCCGAGGCTCAGTCCGAGGACGAAAGGCGCATCATAGCGATGCAAAGCTCCCACTTGAACTGCCGCATTGCCATCCGTGGGGACGAGCGCAATCTCACCACCGGCATACCCGGTATTCGTCGCCACAGCCAGCGCACACCAACCGGTCGTGTCCCGTTGAAAGGCGTAGGTGTATTGCGAATTGGGGGACAGGCCTACAGCCAGACCCGATATTTGCAGCCAATCTCCGTCAGCAAAGGTGAACGTGGCCGGACTGTCGAAACTCGCGATCGGCGCACTGACGAAACCCGTGGAATTCGTGTATTGGTTGATCCGGAGACGGTACGATTGCGGACCCGTTCCATTACCGCCGTTGTCGAGGCCGGCGGTCATGAAGGACACCGAGGTCAGCACATACCCGGAAGGATTGCTTCCCGTGGTGAAAATCTGGCCGGGATTATTTGTATTGTCTATGTAGTAATTGAGCCCTTCCGGCTTGCCGCCGGCATTGGCAGCCGTGTTTCCCAGACTGCTCAACTGAGCGATGTCATTCGGCCCGACACTGGGTGCAGTGGGACCAAAATCTACCAGAGTTTGTGCGAACGCCGCGCCTGGCATGACAGCCAGGGCCATGCATGTTAAGGCGAGTTTAAGTGTGGTTTGCTTCATAGTGTTGTTTGTTTGGAACGTTAAAAGCCCATTGCTTCCCCAGGTGGATACAACCCTGTCACGCGGGGGAGTTGCCCCCTCCAAGTAACTCCCGGAGAAAACATCCCTCCGGATTCCCATCTCACTTCGTTATACATCTGCTAATAAACTTCGCCCCCTGCTGTCATCCCTGCGAGCTTGCGTTCTGGGTTTGGTTGCTGCTTTGGTATCATGCCCTAAAAAGGCTGGAATTGACTAGCCTGACAAATGTCCGGCTGCTCAATTTGGGAATCGTGTTTTTGCGAAGGTTTGGCTAGGCTGCAGCCGATGCTAACAGCCTCAACACGAAGGACCGGCCGGGCCGCAGGGGTGTGTTGCATGATTCTCGCCATTAGACTGGCTGGCGCGGAAACGGCGCCGGCAAGCCAATCTACGACTCCGCCCCCCCCGCCGGCAATCACCAATTGCCTGCAAGCCCGGCGGCTCGGCGTGCAAAGTTCGAGCATTTCTTATCCCATCCGGTTGGAAGGACAGGTTTACTGGGTAAGCCCGACGAAAAGAGCCCTCGCGATAATTGATTCTTCTGGAGGCCTGATCCTCGAATTGGAAAGTCTGGAGGAACGTGTGAGTGTGGGACAACGATTGCGTTTGACCGGTGCCGCCACGGTCATGAGATCGGGCAACGTTTTCAGGTTTGGGGTCGACGGGCTGGCAGTGGACGCTGACGGCGTGCATCCCATGACGGAACGAAACGGCACCGCTTTTCTGAAGGCGGGAAAGATCCCGATTCGGGTTGAGTGGTTTAATGGAACCGGGCCATTCGGACTGGAGGTGAGCTATGAAGGACCGGGAATTGCCAGGAAGGAAATCAGCGATTCCGAGCTTTTCACAAATCCAGTGGAACCCAACAAACAGGTGAGCGGGCTGGATTACCGTTGTTATGAAGGTCGATGGAGCGAACTGCCGGATTTCACCAGGCTGAAATCGGTCAAGACCGGAACGGCTGGCAATTTGGATTTGGGTGTGAGGACACGCGACGAAGGTGTCGGGCTTCAGTTCTCCGGCTTCTTCGAGGTGCCCCGCGATGGTCTCTACACCTTTTATCTCAATTGCGATGACGGCAGCCGTCTGCTCATTGGGAAACCAAACATGCGTGTGGAAGTGATCGATGAGGGTGAACTGCCCGCACCCCGCCAGATCTCCATCGGCCAAATCCTGGATGAAAGGGACGATGGCTCCTGGAGCCAGGTCGAGGGCAAGATCACAAATGTCCGGACCGCCGAAGAGGGTTTGCAGCTGGAATTAAGCGTCGGCCTCGCCCGTATGGAGGTGCGTGTCTCCAATACGGCAGGCTGGTCCAAGTCCATATTGATCAACCGCCTCATCCGGGCGACCGGATTCTGTCTGGGGGCCTGCAATTCCGATGGATTGACCGTGCCCAACCTTCTGCTCGTGCCCAGCAGAAGTCTGATCGAATTCGTGGCCCCGCCCTCCGTGCCCAAAGTCAAGAACACAAATCCGGCCGGGCTGCCGATTCTGACCACCGCGGTCCAAGTACATCATTTGTCCCGGGCGGAGGCGCAGTTGGGATACACGGCCAGAGTTCGCGGGGTGGTCACCAGCATTGACCCCGGCCCCGCTTTTACGCTCCAGGATTGGACAGGAGGAGTATATGTGCAGGGGTTTGGCCCGGTGCGGGTCGGAGAGTTCGTGGAAGTCGAAGGAGTCACCGATCCAGGTGTATTTGCCCCCATGCTCACCCGAAGCCGGATCAACCGCCTGGGTGAGGGGCGTTTGCCTGAACCCATTCAGCCCTCCTGGGATCAGCTGAGCAATGGCAGCCTGGATGCCCAATACGTCGAACTTGAGGGGATTGTCACGGCGGTCGATGCCGACAGCGTGCAGCTTCTCACTCACGGTGGCATCATCAAAGCCAGCCTGCAAAATGCCTTGGATACGGAGGATCTGAAGCGTTACAAAAACACGCTGGTCCGGATTCGCGGCGGCCTGATCCCCGATTGGGATGCGCAGACGCACCAGGTCAAGCTTGGAGAGCTCCGGATTTTCAATCCCAAGGTGACGTTGGAAGACCTGGCTCCGGCGGACGTTTTCTCCGCGCCATACAAAACGCCCGCGGATTTGCTCCTGTTTGATCCCCAGGCAAGCCTGTTTCAACGCATCAGCATGTCGGGACAAATTGTTTATGTGGCGGACGAGGTGTATTTCATGATGGCGGGAACCAATGGCGTCCGGTTCGTCGCAAACGCGCCGGCGGCATTGCAGGTGGGTGACCGCGTGGATGTGGCCGGGTATCCTCAACTGGGCGGCGCCTCTCCTTTGTTGCGCGAAGCCGTGGTGCGCAAGACCGGCCATGCCCCACTGCCGGACGCCAGACGGCTGCCACCGGGCAGTCTGGCCCGTGCGGACTGCGACTCCACCCGCGTTCGCGTGGAAGGAGTGTTGGCCGGCGTGAGGGAGACCGCCACGGAAACGGTTCTGGACATGCAGGACGGAGCCCTGAGCTTTGTGGCGCGGCTGCGCGGGACGCAAAACCTTCCCCAGTCTCAAGCCATCGGCTGTCGTCTCGAATTGACCGGCATCTATGCGGTCCAGGGTGAGAACCAAGTTTTGGACCAACGCATCACTTCCTTCGAGCTGTTGCTGGACACGCCCGCGGATATCAAAATTCTGGCGCGACCGCCCTGGTGGACACTTCGGCGCCTGTTGGTCATCCTCGGCATGCTGGCCTGCATACTCGTGATCGCCGTGCTGTGGATCACCCAGCTTCGCCGGAAAGTCGAACAGCGCACGGTGCAACTCAAGGAACAAATCCAGAAAAGCCAGATGATCGAACAACGCCGCGCCATGGAGCAGGAACGCGCCCGCGTCGCCCAGGACCTGCATGATGAACTCGGCTCCGGCCTCACCGAGATCAGCATGCTCGTCACCGTGGGCAAGTCCGCTTCGGCGGGGGCAAACGACGCCGGCCAGCACCTCGAACAGATCAGCGAGCGCGCCGACCAGATGGTGACGGCGCTGGACGAGATCGTCTGGGCCATGAATCCCAAGCACGATTCGCTCGCGTCCCTCGTCAGTTATTCTTGTTTGTACGCCGACCGG
>CAZFOA010000207.1:0-6460 GCA_964520205.1 uncultured Verrucomicrobiota bacterium
AGAGTGGCCGAATCGCGCGATTTCCTGTAGGCCGCGTGCCCTCACGCGGCGTTTCCGATGAGCTTTCACACAAGCTCTTAGAGTGTGTCTGAAAACTCCAATAACGCGCTCTCAGGCGGAACGATTCAGTCGAAAAAGGGGAGCACACGCGCCCCCGCGCCTTCGCGGCGACGAAGCCGCTCCGGCGGCGCAGGCGCGTGTTCCGGCCGGCGCCCCGCCGGCCGGTTCGGGCGCATGGGCACGAACCTAACAGTGTGCCCGGTTCCGAGGCCCGATGTGGTCGGCGAGGGCGCCGACCACCGCACGCGAGGCGCGCGCGCTCCCCAGAGTAAACCAAATCGTTCCGGCTTAGGATCGCGCCTCGGCCAGGACGGCCAGGATTTTTTTGTGGGCGCTGGGAAAGGAAAGCTCGTTAAGTTTCGAAAGCGTGAGCCAGCGGCTTCGGAGCGCCGGCTTCCGGCCCGGCGCCTTCATGACAGAATTTCCGCTTTGGGCCGGGTCGGAGACCGGTGTTCCGGCGCGGTAGGCCTCGAGCGTGATCCGATAACGGGTGATGGAATGTTTGATCGTGCGAAAGGGATTCAGGCTTTGCAGTTCGAGGCCGAACGTTCGAGCCGCTTCGGCGGCGGAGCGCGGCTGTCCGGGCTGCGCTCCGATTTCGACGTTTGGGAATTCCCAAAGCTGTGCGTTGACCCCGCCCGCCGGACGTTGCCGCGCGAGGAACTTCCCGTGCCGTTCAATGACAAACGCCGCGAACCGGCGCGCCGTCGGTTTCCCGCGCCGGGCGAGGTTGGGCAATTGCTGAATGCGGTCCTGGTTGAAGGCGACGCAAAGTGTTTTCAACGGGCAGGCGGGGCATTGCGGCGAACGCGGCGTGCAGATCAGGGCGCCGAGTTCCATCAGGGACTGATTAAAGTGAGAGCAGGGTGAGGCGTGAGACACGGAGCGTGAGGCGTGAACGACCAGTTCTTCAGCGATTTTCCAAAGTTCTGCATTGGTCTTTTTCTCCCGCGGATCGCTTCCGATGCCGAAAACCCGCGTGAGCACGCGAATGACATTGCCGTCGAGAATCGGCGTCGGCTGGTTGAAAGCGATGCTGCAAATCGCGCCGGCGGTGTAGCGGCCAATGCCGGGCAGCGCCAAAACATCGTCGAATTTTTCGGGGAACTTGCAGGTGACGACGTGCTTGCCTCGCCGCAGCCGGACGAAGGCGGGAGGAGCCTCCAATTTGCCTCCAATTTGAGCCTCGTCGCCTCGTCTCCTGCGGGATTCTAAAATGGTCCCCTGTTGCGCGACGATCTGCTGCGCGGCTTTTTGCAGATTGCGGACGCGGGTATAATAGCCGAGTCCTTCCCAGAGCTTGTGGACTTTGTCCGAGCTGGCCGCGGCCAGGGTTTCGAGCGTTGGAAGCTCCCGCATCCAGCGTTTCCAGTAAGGCACGACGGTCTTGACCTGGGTTTGCTGGAGCATGATTTCCGAAAGCCAGATGGCGTAAGGATCGCGCGTGCGCCGCCACGGGAGGTCGCGGGCGTGCCGCGAGAACCAGGCGAGCAATGCTGAAACGATCTGCTTCGGTCTCGGGTCTCCAGGTTTCAGCTTCGAGTTCTCAGTGCGCGACATTTATTCTTAAGTATTCACCATACGAATCACCCCGGAATAGCCAAATTCAATTGATGTTGGTGCGGCGGCGCGAACACACCCACGATGACCCACGGGTTCGGGGCGAAACCATGAAACTGTTGCGTCGTGCCGAGAAAGAAATGCAGGTCACGCTTGCTGAATTCGTCCAGATATTTTGCCTTCACCTTTTCCAGCGCCACCGCTTCATCATCGTGGCGGCGCAGGCAGTTCCAAAATAACTGGCCGCACTCCCAGTCTAGCACTTGCAGAGTGCTCTTCCGGCCGTCGGCATCTTCAAGTTGATACGAAAAAGCGTAAGGGAGCTTGGGAATGATTTTGAAGGTCTCCCGCCATACATCCTCGGCGAACATTTGGGTCTGCTTAGATTGGTCCCGCATTTGGGCCACCTTGCTTTGATTCCAGTCCCGGTCGTCATCCTCCCAGATGAAGCCGCGTATCTTCGCCGGCTTGAAAATGGCGAGTGACAGCCGGTTTTCCTTCGCCCCGGCCAACAACGGTTCAAGCCGGTCGTGGACTTTTGCCTTTTTCAGCAGCAACTCCCGTCGCTCGCGCCAGTTGTCTTCCGTTCCCATGTGGCCGGTTGGCAGCATTTTTGCAAGGTCCGCAGGATGACGTGTCTCCGGGCGCGGGTCGGAACGGCCACGGACGAAATCAGCTTCAATCCAATCAAACTTTTTATACTGCTCCGCCTCCTCCAGCCGGCGAAAGGGCACGGGATAAATCCGCATCCAACTCCCGTCCGCGCGCACCCCGGCGGTGCAAACCGTCTCCCCGTATTTCCGCGACAGTGTTGGGTAGGTCTTGACCGTGATTAACACTCGCTCCCTGGCCATAACGCATTTTCTTATAAATGCATCGCCGCCAAATGCCTTCCTGCGCCGTGCGCTAACGCCTCCGCCACGCAGTGCCGATGGCATTGCTGCGGTAATAATTCAAAGCACGTCAGCGCCACCCGTTCGCCCGCCTTGACCCAGCCCCGAATTTTCGCCAGCGCCTCTTCTTGATGCGGCAGACTCTTGCGCTCATAGTTGGCAAACAACGCATCGTAATCCGCCTGCGTTTTCAGGTCGCGGCGTTCCTCGGAATCAATGCCCAACTCTGGCAAATGTTCGTAACGGATGCCCACGCCCTCGCACGCCTTGCTCAAGGTGCTTTTGGAAAAACCATATTTACGGCTGATCGGATTCCGGCGCACGTCGCATAGCAACGTCACACCCGCCTGTAACAACTGATTCAGATAACGCTCCAAACTCTTCCCTTCATAACCAATCGTCACCAGTCCCGGTTTCGCCCTGGCTGGGCGCGCTTCGGCAACCCGCCGGCGTGATTCCGCGTCCGGCAGGACGGTTTCCACAATCTCGCTTCGGATGGCGTAATAGGGATGCTTACGATATTGCTCCGCAACCAGCGCATTGCCGCGCAGTCCGGCGCGTCGCCTGCAGAACCCGGCCACCACCAGCGGCAACACCGCCTCTTTCCGGGCCGTCTGGCGGCCCGAATCAGTCAATTCCCATTGCAGATCGCTTGGCACCAGCAACCCCGCCTCCATCAACCGCCGTTTGTCCGCATACGACGTGAAGGAAAACCCGCCAAATTTGTAAGGCACAAATTCATACGTGGGTGCTTTCTCGCAATCCTGCGTGTAAAAAAACAGCAGCTTTTGAAAATCCATGTTGCTGACCGGCTCGCGCAAGGCATCCAGCAAAGTCAAAAGCAAGCGTTGGCGGTCGAATAACATTTCAGTTCAATGTAGGGGATTGACGCAACCGGAAAAAGCATTTTCAAATGCAATGCCGCGCTGGTTGTGTGTGTTTAATGTCGAAGGTTGGCCGCATCGACGAGGGAGCGCCGGGCCACAGGAAAGTGACAACGGCGGTTCGTTCAGGCATTCTGGCTTCCGATTCCTCTGACAATCATTCCCCTGACCACGTCCCGGCCAAAACCGAATTCGTCAGGGGAATGGTTGTCAGGGGAATGAAAGCGGCCGGTCGAAAAACTTTTGCGTTTCTTTGCGTGTCATTGAAGCTATTTTTCGGGCTGTGAAATCGTTGACCTCTTACACCTGCAAGCTGACGGAGGCGCAAGCTGCCGCGCTCAAGGCGCTGTTGCAGGCGCGGAATTTTAAGTTTCGCGAAGTGCCGTATGCGCGGTTCGCGGCGGAGAAAGACAAGGTCAACATGGTGTTTTACGAAAGCGGCAAGCTCGTCGTTCAAGGCAAGGACACCAAGGATTTCATCGAATTCATCCTGGAACCGGAGATTCTGAAAGAGGCGCGGCTGGGTTACGAAGCGGTTTTAAACCCGGAGCTGCTCCTGCCCCGGCTGGGCGTGGACGAAAGCGGCAAGGGCGATTTTTTCGGGCCCTTGTGCGTGGCCGGGGTCTATGTGAACGAGTCGGTGGTCAAAGCGTGGAAGGATTCCGGCATCCGCGATTCCAAAGCCATTTCGAGCGACAAGAAAATCAGGGAGCTGGCGGAGCTGATCCGCGAGACGCCGGGATGCGTCACCAGCGTCGTGCCGATCGGCAACGAGGCCTACAACCGGCTCCACCTGAAAATGCGGAGTGTGAACACGCTGCTCGCCTGGGGCCACGCGCGGGTGATCGAGAACTTGATGGGCCAGCGGCAGCGGATGGATCCGCCTCCGGTGCGGGCCATCAGCGACCAGTTTGCGGCCAACAAGGAAACGGTGGGCAAGGCGTTGATGCCATTGGGCCGCGAAATCGAGTTGATCCAGAAACATCGCGCCGAGGAAGACCTGGCGGTGGCCGCCGCTTCCATCCTGGCCCGGCATGAGTTTGTGACCCGGCTGGCCGGATTGGAGAAACAGTTCGGGCAGGCATTGCCGCGAGGGGCTTCGGCGGCGGTGGACGCAGCGGCGAAGGAATTCATTGTGAAACATGGCGTGGCCATGCTTCCGAAAGTGGCCAAGATGCACTTCCGGACGGCGTTGCGAGCTCAAGGCCTGCCCGAACCGCCGAAAACCGAATGGCGGCGGACGGGTTCCGTTAACAGCCCGTCGAAAAAGTAGGAAGCGACGCAAGAAGTCCCTGAATTGGCACTCATTTTCGAAGAGAATTGAGCGTTCCCGCGGCGGCGGGACCGGCTCCTGCAACGGAATGAGTCCTTAGGCGGGCTTGTCAGTGCGCCGCGGCAACGGACGAGTCTTTGTGCGGTTCACTGCTTGAAGGCGATGCTCCAGCCTTCTCACCGGTCGAAGAGGTTTCGGTATGGGCGGCGGTGATCGCCGGTTTCCCTTGAGCTGCCGGGTCCACGCGTTTTTCCGGAAACACGATCCGGAAAGTGGCTCCTGCGCCCAGGGATCCTTCGGCGGTGATGGATCCGCCATGCCGCTGGACTATTTTTCGGCACAGCGAAAGGCCGATGCCCGAGCCTTCGTACTCCGCGCGGGTGTGCAGACGTTGGAAGACTTCGAAGATACGGTCGCTGTATTTTTCATCGAAGCCGATGCCGTTGTCCTGGATTTTGATGAGCCATTGCGCGCGCTCGTTCCCGTCGATATCGAGCGCCCCCCCTTTGACGGGTTCGGCCAGAAGTTGGATCACCGGTGCGACGCCCTTTTTGCGGAACTTGAGCGCGTTGCCGATCAGGTTCTGGAACAATTGACGCATCTGGGTCGGGTCCGCGTCAACGGTCGGCAGGGTTCCGGTTTCCACTTTTGCGCCCGCCTGTTCAATCCGCACCTCAAGGTCGGAAAGTACTTCGGATACCAGCGTGTTGAGGTTGACCGCCGTGTAGGGTTTGGCCTGGGTGGTGACGCGGGACAACGACAGCAAGTCATTGATCAGCGTGCTCATGCGTTTGGCGGCGTCGCGCATGCGATTCAGGTAGTCGATGCCCTGCTCGCCCAGTTGGGCCGCATATTTGTCGTTCAAGCGGTCTCCGAACGCGGTCACTTTGCGCAACGGTTCCTGGAGGTCATGGGAGACGCCATAGGCAAATTCCTGAAGCTCGCGCGTGCGCTCGACGACCGTGTGTTCAACCTGCTCGATATGCGCGCGGGCTTCGGCCATGAGACGCCACTTCTCCGTCATCGCCAGGGTGATTTGCATCACCTCAATGGGGTCGAAGGGCTTCTTCAAAATCAGCAATTGATCGGAGTGGCCGAGCTTTTTTACGATTTTGTCCCACGGGTAATCCGAGTACGCGGTGCAGATCACCACCTGAAGATCGCGATACTCCGCCCAGATCCGTTCCACCGTCTCGATGCCATCCCAGCCGGGTGGCATCCGGACGTCGACGAATGCGGTGGCGTACGGGTTTCCGGCTTTCACGGCTTCCAGCACTTTTGCGTAGCCTTCCTGGCCCTGCGAGGCACAATCCACCTCGAAACGGAACGACGGCTTTTTGTCTCCAGCCTCATCATCGCCAAAGATGGCGGACTCCATGTCGTTCAAAAGTCCGGTTTCTTCGCGCGGCGAGAGAATACTCTTGAAATCAGCATGAATGGACGGGTTGTCGTCGATGATCAGGATTCGTCGGTTCTTGCTCATAAATTAAATGCTGCCGATGCCGCTAAAGCAACTTGCCCGCCGTTCGGGGCAGTTGAGCCAAACTCCAGCCTGATGACAACAATTTCCATGCGGCTGGATTGACTAAGTCGTTCATTATCAGAAACTATCATCGTGCTTCCCCTGGGTGCTTCCCGTTGTGGTTTGTTCTTCCCAATAGCGGGAAACTGCTTTTTTGTCCAGCAACCAGACAGGATAGCGCGCCTGACCGGGGCTTCATCCCCGAATCATCTTGCAAATCAATCGGATGATCCGGTTTGCAGTTTAGTCGTTTCTCGGCTTCGCGCTG
>CAZFOA010000208.1:0-6413 GCA_964520205.1 uncultured Verrucomicrobiota bacterium
CGCAAACCCGCAGACAAGAATGTCTGCGCTACATAAAAGTTGTAACCGCTCTAGAAGCCATGCCATAAATGGTTTACTTCGGAGGGGCGAGTTACACGATCCCCCCATTTTTCGAAGGATTCCGTCAGTCAGCGGCTTGCAGAGCTCTGCGAGTCCCCCTGTTTGCCTGGAAACTCTTTAAATTGGGGCCCTCCGAAAGTCTCGTCGAAAACGGGGGCGAATTCAGAGACTCCTCACGCCGTCCCCTGCTCTCTTGGCGGGCTGTCAGCCCGGAATTCATTGGCGGGCGATCTGTCCGCGCGTCACCCCGAGTTGATTGAATAATTTCAACTCGCGCCACAATGCGGCGCCCGTGATTTCCCCGCGCAAGAGCCGGCGATATTTGAAAATCGTCTGCTCCACCTGCCCCGGCGTCTCGTTCAGGAATTCGACCCGGAAATATCGCACGCCCAGAGCCAGCATTTTCGCCACGTATTCCGCGCCGGTCTGCGCCCGGGCGTTGAATACCGTGTTGCGGCAACCCGCATCCGCCTTCACCGGGTGCTCCGCGCCGACGCGGTCGCGCAATTTCACGTCATGCCGGTCGCAAGGGCGCCCGCAGTTGGTGTAATCCGTGCCGCTCGAGAGAAACGCGCAGAAGACGCAGTGCTCCATGTGAAACATCGGCATGTGCTGATGAACGGCGACCTCGAACCATTCCGCCGGCGCAGCGCGCAGCAGCGATTCCAGTTGCTGAAAATTCAGATCATACGACGCCGTGAGGCGTTCCAGGCCGAACTGATTTTTGAAATAATCCGCCGCGAGCCGGTTGGCAATGTTCAACGAGTAGTCGCCGATGCGCCGGTCGTTTGCGAAATATTCCAGATGGTCGTAGTTGCGAACCAGGTATCCGTCCGCATCGCAGGAACGCACCTGTCCGAGCGTCCACTCCTCGCCGGTTTTGAAAACTCGCGGCGGAGCGACCCAGATTTCCGTTCGGGGTCGCAACGCCGTGCGGCGCGCCATTTGCACCGCCTCCCGATATTTCTTTGGATCCTCGAATTCGCAGTAAACTCTGTCCACGCCGCACTTCAAAGCAGCCTCCAGTTGAACGAGGTTGCGAACCAGGACGAGCAATTCCGCGGCGGAATGAGTGGGATCGCGGTCCTCTTGTTTGATGGCGGGCGGCTTCACCTCCGCCGCCACGAGCGTCCATCGCTTCGGCGCCATCCGCACCCGTTCCAGTTCCGCCACCACCTGGCGGCGCAAGCGATTCAATTCGCTGACCGGCAGCAGGACTTCGCCGCCCAGACCATTCTTCAATTCACCCAGCTTGAAGGGCGTTCCGCCCAGCCGGCCCAATTGTTCGCGCAAACGCTCCGTCGTGAGCGGCTGGGTTTTCGCCCGGACCAGCGGCACTTCGGAATCCACGCGCGCCAGATGGCCCGTCTCATCCCGCGCCACGATGGTCAGCGGCTGCCCGGCCCGGCCACAGACTTCGATCGAAACGGGCCGCTGAAATTTCGGTTTGTCGCCCGCAAAGCTTCGCCGCAAACGGCGATCGAGTTCCGGATCGTTCGTTTTCCAAACCTTGTCGCCGGCATGAATGCGCTTGAAGTCGATGTCGCCGGTGCCGAATTTCAGTTCAACTTCATGCACGTCAGCGCCCGCAGGTTGCGGACAATCTATTGCATGAGTTTCCTTCCGATTTCCGGCCTCCGGCCTCTGGCTTCTGATTTCATACACCCGTCCCCCCTCTTCCTTTTCTTCCGGCCGGCCGGCGTCGAACACCACGCCGTCGCCCGGCTTAAGCGGTCCTTCCAGCCGCAGTCGAACGCCGTCGCGCAGTGCGCGCGTGACTTCGCCGAGGTAAACCCCGCGTTTTTTTCCGAAGCGCCCGTGGACGAGCCGCTGGTTGTTGACGCCTCCGAACCAGCCGGTGTAAAGCCCGCGCGAGAAGGCCATCTCCATCTCATAGTTCGGAGTTCGGAGTTCGGAGTTCGGAGTTGAAGTTTTATTCAAACCGCGACCGTCCAGGGCTTCGCGGTAGATGCGGGTGATGTTGGCCACATACTCCGGCGACTTGAGCCGGCCTTCGATTTTGAGCGAAGCCACGCCCGCGCGAATCAATTCCGGCAGAACCTCCAGGCCCGCCAGGTCCTGCGGGCTGAGAAGATATTTCCGGTCGCCGAGCGGAACCGTTTTACCGTCGGAAATCAGTTCGTAGGGCATCCGGCACGCTTGCGCACATTCCCCGCGATTGGCGGAGCGTCCCCCCAGCGCTTCGCTCGTAAGACACTGCCCGGAATAGGCGACGCACAATGCGCCATGGACGAAGACTTCGAGGGGCAACGCGGTGGGGCGAGCCGTTTCCCCCGGCGACACCTGGGCTGCTCCGGCTTGCCCGGACATTCGTCCCGCCATTGACTGCTGGATCGCCTCAATTTCCCGGATCGAACATTCCCGCGCCAGCACGACGAGGTTGCAGCCGAGATGACGCGCGAACTCCACGCCGGCGGCGCTGGTGACGGTCATCTGGGTCGAAGCGTGGATCGGAAAATCCGGCGAAAGCCGGCGGATCAACCGGCAGATGCCGGCGTCCTGGACAATCACCGCATCCACGCCGGCCGCGATCATCGTGCGCAGGTATTGTTCGGCCTCGGCCAGTTCGTTCTCGAAGACGAGCGTGTTCAGCGTAACGTAGGCTTTGACGCCGCGCTGATGCAGGAATTCCATCAATTGCGGCAAATCAGCTTCGGTGAAATTGTCGGCGCGCATCCGCGCGTTAAATTTTTCCAGGCCGAAATAGATGGCGTCCGCGCCGTTCTCAACGGCGGCTCTGGCGCAATCCCAGTTCCCCGCCGGCGCCAGCAGTTCGGGCAAAGGTCGAATTTCGGGTGCCGAATTTCGAACGGCTGCCGGTTCAAGCTGGGGGCTGCTGCTCATTTGGGTCATAGAAACTACCACGAAGGCGCGAAGACACAAAGCATCTTCGTTTTTGGGTCGTGTTTTGGCGGCAGGGCGGTTTGGCAGGGCGAAGCTGCGGACGAACCGGCCCTGGCGCGCCGAAGCAGAGCGAAGGCGGCTCGCCCCACCAAACTGACCCATCACCGGGCCTTTTGCGCCTTTGCGCTCCCGGCATCTTTGCGCTTAACTGGGTCCATGCGCGTGTTGATTGTCGGCTGCGGTTACGTGGGTCTTCCGCTCGGGACGGAACTGGTGCGGCAGGGGCACGAGGTTTTCGGCCTGCGCCGCAGTGACCCGGCCGAAAGCGATTTCCAGGCGGCGGGGATCAAACCGCTTCGGGCCGACATCACGAAACCGGAGGATTTGACCCGGCTGCCGGCTCCGTTCGATTGGATTGTGAATTGCGCCGCCTCGGGCGGAGGCAACGCCGAAGATTATCGCCGCCTGTATCTCGAGGGCACCCGCAACCTGCTCGAATGGCTGGCATCCGCTCCGCCCAGGAAATTCGTCTATACGAGCAGCACCGGCGTTTACGGCCAGACTGACGGTTCGTTGGTGAAGGAAACCAGCCCGACGGAACCGGCTGCGGAAACGGCGCAGGTTCTTGTGGCGACGGAAAAGGCGCTCCTCGAAGCGGCTCAAGCGAGGAAGTTTCCCGCCGTGATTCTGCGCGTGGCCGGAATCTACGGCCCTGACCGCGGCCATGGGCTTAAGCTGTACCTGAAAAACGAGGCGCGTCTGGAAGGCAAGGGCGAACGCCTCCTCAACATGATCCATCGCGATGACTTGATCGGGTGTATCATCGCGGCGCTCAAAAGCGGCCGCCCCGGCGAAATCTATAACGCCGTGGATGAAGAACCGGTGAGCCAGTTCACTTTCTTCCAGTGGCTGGCGGGCACACTTGGCAAATGGCCGCCGCCGTCGGAGCCGGAGGATGCCGACGCTGCGCGAAAACGCGGCGCGACCAGCAAAAAAGTGTCCAATCGCCGGTTGAAAATGGAGCTGGGATATCAATTCAAATATCCGACGTTCCGCCAGGGCTACAGCGCGGAAATTCTCCGGCTGGAACGGGCCGGGGAACTCGATATCAAACCCGATCCGCGCTGATTGCGTCGATCCAAACCCGGGATAGAGCGAGGCCGAATCAGGGTAAACGCCGCATCCCGGGAGCGCGGGACTTCGGCTTGGAAATGGGGGCAAATCCAGGAGGGCGTGCTGCCCAAATCGGGCTGGGCCAAGGAGGTAGGGCGCGTCACTCCGTGCGCGCCGTTTGGACATTGGAAAACACGGCTGCTTTCACAACCTGGACTCCGGTTGCGGCGAGCACGGAGCGACCCGCCCTGCCCTATGCTCATTTCCCGCCGCCTATTTCTTCAAAAAAGCGCTGAACAGATCAATCGGTATCGGCAGAAACGTCGTCGTGTTGTGTTCGCTGGAGATTTCCCGCATGGTCTGGAGATAGCGCAACTGCAGCGCGATCGGCTCCTTGCTGATCAAGGACGCGGCCTGCACCATTTTTTCGGCGGCCTGAAATTCGCCTTCGGCATTCACGATCTTGGCGCGGCGTTCACGCTCGGCTTCGGCCTGCTTGGCCATCGCGCGCTTCATGCTGTCCGGCAAGGCAACGTCCTTGACCTCGACGGCGGTGACTTTGATGCCCCACGGTTCGGTTTGGCGGTCGATGATTTCCTGCAGCTTCTGGTTGATCGAATCGCGCTGTGAAAGCAGATCGTCCAACGGGGCCTGGCCAAGCACGCTGCGCAGGGTGGTTTGGGCGATGAGCGAAGTCGCTTTCCAGTAATTCTCCACCTTCACGACTGCTGCGATCGGATCGATCACCCGGAAGTACACCACCGCATCCACGGTAGCCGGGACGTTGTCGCGGGTCATGATTTCCTGTTTGGACACGTCGATGGTGACGACGCGCAAGTCCATTTTCACCATGCGGTCCACGACCGGGAACAGGAAGATGAGGCCGGGTCCTTTCGCGCCGAGCAATTTGCCGAGCCGGAAGATGACGCCGCGTTCGTATTCCCGCAGGATGCGAAGCATTTGCGGCAGGATGATTGCGGCGAGGATGACGACGACGATCACGCCCGAGCCGAGTTTCAAGAATGCATTAATCAGTTGTTCCATAATGTCTCCGTTAGGCTGCTTTGGGTTTTACTTTCAGGGTCAGACCGACGATTTCCACAATTTCCACCGCTTGATCTTTTTCGACCGGGACCGCGCACACGGCGTTCCAGTATTCGCCTTCGACGAACACCTTGCCACCGTTCGCGTCGATGTGCTCGAGCGCGGGCACGACTTTGCCGAGGAGGGTTTCCCGTCCGGCCTGCACGGGCAGCCGTTGGGCGCGAATCCCGGCACCGACCACGAACACAAAGAACAGCGCGGTGGTGGCGGTGCCGCCGATGACGTACGCCAATGGAAGCTGGAACGGCCCGGAGCGGCTGAACAGCATCAGCGCACCGAGAAAAAATGCCAGAATGCCCCCGGCGGTCAGCACGCCGTGCGTCGGCGCGTAGAGATCGATGACGAACAAAACCAGGGCCAGCCCGATGAAGGCCAGCCCGGCGGCGTGAACCGGCAGGACCGCCGACATGTAGAGCACGAGAATCAACGCAATGGCGCCGGCGACTCCCGGCAGAATCGCTCCGGGATTGCTCATCTCGCCGATGGCCCCGTAAATCACCATCAACATCAGGACAAACATCACCTCAGGCCGCAGAAACACCTGCAGAAACTGTTCGCGCACGGTCATGGGAATCTCAACGATCCGGGCGCCGGCAGTCGGGAGCGTCTTGTCCCCGACCTGGCGTCCGTCGAGCTGTTTGAGAAGGTCGGGCATGTCATCGGCAATGAGGTCGATCACCTTCAGGTCGAGCGCCTTTTCGGCGGTGATGGAAACGCTGTCGATCACAGCGGATCGTGCCCATTCGGCGTTGCGATGCCGCTTCTTGGCAATGGATTCGGCAAAACTGGCGGCGTCATTCTCCTGCTTCTTCTTCATTACATCGTCAACTTTCTCCACCTCGCCGCTCGAGCCGATATTGACCGGATGAGCCGCGCCGATTCGGGTGAATGGGGCCATCGCCGCCACGTCGGCCGCCATGGTGATAAACACCCCGGCGCTCCCGGCGGAAGCCGGAGCCGGAGCCACATAAACCACCGTGGGCACCTTCGAATCGTAAAATGCCTGGACGATTTCCTCCGCGGAACTGACCAGGCCCCCGGGCGTATCGAGTTGAATGATGAGGCAGGCGTCATTTTGCGCCGCCGCCACGTTCACGGAGCGGGCAATGTAACTGGCGGTGGTCGGCCCGATGGCGCCCCGGATCTCGATTATGCCGACTTGACGCGAGGGTGCGGCGCGCAGCCCCGTCGCCACTGCGAACATGATTCCCGCCACCAGGATGGGCGCGCAATATTTCATAGCATCCTCTCACGTTTCAAAGTAACAGACG